>CAZKIY010000083.1:5390-14346 GCA_964552875.1 uncultured Planctomycetaceae bacterium | reverse complement strand
GCGCCGCGAGTTCCGCATCGGTGACCTCTCCGACGAAGCGCGCGCCGCCGTCGCGCGCGACGCTCACTTCGACCGCGCCTGTGATGACGACCGTGAGCCGTGCTCCGCCACGTCGCGCCAGCGCCACTGCGCCCGCGATCGCGGTGTCGGCGCGCTTCTTCGTGCGACCACCTCCGGCGCACATCACGAAAGCGCGCTCGCGGAGATCGAAGCGTGCGAGCACGGGTTCGTCCGCGCCGCTCGCGCTCGGGCCGAAACACGGATCGAGCCCCCAAGGCACGACACGAATGCGCTCGGGCCCGATTCCCGAATACATGCGCACGTCGCGAGCTGTCGCCTCCGTGGCCGTGACGACGCGATCCGCTCGCCGCGGTCCGATGTGCGCCCACAATCGATGTCGCCAGCCGGCGTTCTCGGTGACGCCGTGGAGCCAAGGCAGTTCGTGGATCGTTTGCACGCGCCGTCCCGCGCCGCGCAACGGGAAGGCGGAGAGCATCGAGTGGATCCCGTCGAGACCGAGTCGGGCTTCGATGCGCGGCAGTTCGACTTGACGCCAGCGCGGGGACGACAGCCCGCTCTCGGGTGACAAGCGCACGACCTCGATTCGGCCGCGACTTTCCAAGGCATCGACGAGACCGGCGACGACGCGTACGACGCCGCGCGGATGGGGGCGATGGAGCGGCGAAACGTCGAAGCCCAGGCGCATCGGCGGCGCTACCCTACCGCCGGTGCCCACGACCTCGTCCTCCGTTCCCGCGCGCGCCATGCTCGTGGCCGCGGGGTGGCTCGTGATCCTTTTCGGAACCACCGCGAGCGTCCCGTTCCTCTCGGAGGACTGGACGCAGATGGAACTGGCACGCGGCTTCGAATCGATCTTCGGTGCCATGGATTGGGCGCGTGAACCGCTGCGTCCGCTCCAACACGCGTTCGTGTGGTGCCTCGCGCACGGCGGTCTCGATCCAGCTCTTGTGCTGCCGGCCGTGGCGCGCGGCGTCGGCTTCGCGCTCTTCGCCGTCGCGTGCGGCGCGCTGGTCCGCCTCGCGCGCGAAGCGGGATTCGCGAGCCGAGCCACCGGTATCGCCTTGCTGCTCGCGATCTCGTTCCCGAACGTGAAGGCCCTCTCTTGGCCGGCCGCGATCGGCAGTCCGGGGCGAGTCGCGTTCGAGCTCGTCGCCCTGCTCTTCCTCGTGCGACGCGCGCGTGGAGGCGCCGCCGGGAACGGCGTCGTCGGCGTCGCCGCGTTCGTCATCGCGTTGGGATTCCATGAGAGCGCCATCCTGCTGCCCGTGATCCTCACCGCTTGGATCGCCTGCGTCGGCGCCGCGGACCTGCGCAGCGGAATACGGCGCGCGATCGCGGCGCTGCGCGATCCGTACGTCGGCGCCACGTGTGGAATCGCCTTCGTACACGTGCTCCATCTCGTGTTTTTCCGGCCAGGACGTGTACACGGCGCGAAAGAGCTCGCGGCGTTACCCGCGAACGTCGCGAAGGCGATTCTCTCACTTGCGCCCGAGTCCGTGCGCGACATCGGCATCGAAGGCCTGCGCGGGAACCGCGGCACGATCGGAACCGTGGCTGCTTGCGTTGCGGTCGCTTGTGTCGCCCTGGTCTTCGTGCTCGCGCTGCGGCGCGGGGGGATCCTGCGATTCGCGAGTCTCGCGATCGCGCTGGATCTCGGACTCGCCGCGGGCACCGCCGGATTCGTGCAGCGCTACGCCATACTCGCCTCGGCTTTCGCCGCGCTGGGCCTCTCGGCCTGGGCGACGACGCGCGGAAGGATCGCGGTCGTCGCCGTGCTCGGAGCGACGTGGATGTACGACGCGCACGTCGACGCGCGTGAGATCCGCGCCGCGGGGCGTGGAGCAATCGCCCTCGCAACGGAAGTGCGCCGCCTGCCCGGCTCGGGCCCGCTCGCGATCGTGGGAGTTCCGGGACTGGTCGGGGCCGAAACCGACGTGCCGTTCTTCAATTGGGGTGGGACGATCTTCTTGCGAGCGCACGGCGTCAGGCGATCCGTCACCTTGCTGCGTGAGCGCGTTTTCGCGACGAACAGCGATCAGGAGTTCGTTGCCGACGACGGACTGCGCGAACTCGGCGAGAAGGGCGTCGAGCTGCGGCGTTGGACAGGTTTCGAGAGCCCATTGGCCGAATGTCCGCCCTGAATGGCCCCGCTCGCTCGAATCGGATAGGAACGAGGCATGCGCTCACTCCTCGTTGCCACTCTCCTCGCCGGGCTCCTCTCCGGCTGCTTCATCTCGCGCGACCGGGCCAACGAACCGCTCGAGAAGTCGAAGATCGACTCCCTCGCGATCGGCACGGCGACCGCGACGGACGTCGCGAACGAACTCGGCGCCCCGAGCGAAGTCGTCCAGCTCGGCAAGCGCAGCGCTTGGCGCTACGACTTCACGACGACGAAGATGTCGGGGTTCACCCTGATCGTGATCAGCTTCCTGAACACGGACAAGCGTTCCGACCGCTGCTGGCTCTTCTTCGACGAGTCGAACGTCTTGCGTCACGTCGGGACGACGCTCGACGCGGAAGACACACGCTACGCCATGCCGTGGCAGGACGTGGATTGAGACGCGCACTCGTCATTTTCGTCGTCCTGGTCACCGCGAGCTGCGTCAGCTTCCAGTACCAGCGCGAGATCGTCGAATGCGAGCCGCGAGCGGCCGTCGTCGAGGGGCTCCTCGCCGGCACGACCGAACTCGAGGACGTACTCGTCGCGCTCGGCGCGCCGATCGACGTATGGGAGGGGGCGAACGGGAACCCGGTTCTCGCCTACGGCGGCCTGCGATCCCGCGAGTGGAACGTGGAAGTCAGCGTGCCGATCGCCGACAGCGGCTCGGCCTCGCTCTCGTACAGCGACACGACCGCGAAGACGCGCGGAACGATCTTCGTCTTCGATGCGGAACTGCACCTCCAGATCGTGCGCTCAGGTCTGCTCGGTGACTTGCGCCAGACCTTCGCGCGGCGTCGTCCCGCTTCCATCGACGACGGCGACGACGGGGCGAAGCGGCCGTGAGCGCGGGCGCCGACCGTCCCGAGCAACGGACGACGTGCCCGCTCGACTGTCCCGACGCGTGCGGCGTGCTGGTCGACGTGGATGAACGCGGTGGCTTCGTGGGGCTCCGCGGAGACGCGCTGCATCCCTGGTCGAAAGGCGTTCTGTGCGGGAAAACCGCGCTCTACGGCGAAGTCGTGCAGGCGGAGAACCGCCTGCTCCATCCGCTGATCCGGCGCGGCGAGAGCCTCGAGCGCGCGTCGTGGGACGAAGCGCTCGACCGCATCGCGGCGAAGATCGCGCCGCTCGGAGTGGGTGAAACTCTCGCGCTCTCGTACGGCGGCTCGATGGGTCTCGTGCAGCGCAAGTACCCGAACCGCGTGATGAACGCGCTCGGCGCGACACATCACGACGGCGGCATCTGCGACGCGACGGCCGATGCCGGATACCAAAGCGTCCTCGGGCGGGTTCTCGGCCCCGACCTCGACGACGTCGAGCGCGCGGATCTCCTCGTGCTGTGGGGCTCGGACATCGCGCGCACGGTGCAGCACCTCCAGCCGCGCGTGAAACGACTGCAGGAACGCGGCGTTCCCGTCGTCGTGATCGACGTGTGGCGCACCGACACGGCTCGCGACGTCGAGCGTCGTGGAGGACGCGCGTTCGTCATTCGTCCAGGAACCGATGCGGCGCTCGCGCTGTGCCTCGCGCGGCTCGCGTTCGAGCGGGGGTCGGTGAACCGCGCTTACATCGAGGAGCACTGTCTCTCCGCGTCGGACTTCGAAGCGCACGCACGCTCGGCGCACGACGTGGCGTGGACGGCGCGCACGACCGGACTCGCAGAATCCGAGATCGCGGACCTCGCGCGCCTCGTCCTCGCCGCACGCCACCCGTTCGTGAAGACCGGCGTCGGCTGGACGCGGCGCCGCAACGGCGGGAACTCGATGCGCGCCGTCTGCGCGCTCTTCGCGGTGCTGGGACACGGGGAGCGCGTGCACTTCGAGAGCTATGCGCACTTCGGCCTCGCCGAGGACGTCGTGCACCGTCCCGACCTGCGACCGAGCCGGGCGCCGACCGAATCGGTCAGTCAAGTCGGGCTGGGCCGAATCCTCGAATCGGGCCGTTTTCGCGCGGCTTTCGTGTGGTGTCACGATCCCGCCGTCACGATCCCGGACAGCGCGCGTTTCCGTCGAGGTTTCGCGCGCGACGATCTCTTCACGGTCGTGCACGATCACTTCTTGACGGAGACGGCGGCACTGGCGGACGTCGTGTTGCCTGCGACGATGTTCGTCGAGCACGCCGACCTCTACCGCAGCTACGGTCATCGCGCGGTGCAACGCTCGCGGGCGATCGCGAAGCCGCCGGGCGAGGCACGCTCGAACGTCGAGACGTTCGCCGCGATCGCGAAGCGCCTCGGGCTACCGCGCGTCACGTGGGACGTCACGGCGGAGGGCCTCGTCGACGAACTGCTCACGGCGTCGCGCGAGCGCTTCACGAGAGCGGAGTTCGAGAGCGTTCAGCGCGGCGAGCCGGTGAAGCTCGCACCGCGCTCACTCGACGGTTTCGGGACGCAGAGCGGCCGCATCGAACTCGCGAGCGACACGCTCGCCGCTTCGGGGTCGACGCGGTTCCCGAGCTACGTTCCGGACGAATCGCGCGACGATCGCGGGGCGTTCCAGCTCGTCTGCGCGCCCTCCGTGCACACGCACAACGCGACGTACTCCCACAGCGCCCGGCACGCGAAGAAGGCCGGGAAACCACGCGCTTTCTTGAACCCGAGCGACGTCGCGCGCCTGTCGATCGCGGCCGGCGACAGCGTACGTCTCGTGAACGAGCGCGCCGCAGTCACGCTCCGCGCGGAAGCCGATGCGTCGATGCCCAGTGGAACGGTGCGGGTCGACGGATTGCCGCGCGCCGCCGATGTCCCTGAAGGACACGGGATCAACGCGCTGGTCTCCTCCGGCGTGAGCGATCTCGGCGGAGGCAACGTGCTCTACAGCACGCGCTGCGACGTCGTCGTCATGCGCTGATCTCGAAGTGTCGCGCGCGAGCGCGGAATCGACACCGGGGTGATGCGACTCGGGCAGGACGGCCATCGGCGCCCGAGCCCACGCGTGCACGACTCCGCTCTCCGCGTGGATCGGCAGCGCGCGCAGCCCTGGATTCCGAGCCGGGACGATCCGCGAAGGGTCGCACCGAGGCCGCGCGGATGGCTAGACTACGCGCCGATTCAGGCTCGCGGGCGCCCCATCCGCGTCGCGGCCTCACGGAGCACTTCGCGTCATGGCATTTCCGCGCACACCTACTTCGAGTGCCGTTCGCGCTACGGCGTTCGGCACCACCCTCTTCCTCGTCGCCGGCTGTCAGAGCGAAGTCTTCGGCGGCAAGGACACGTTCTCGCCGCGCGTCGAGATGCGCGACTACGCGCAGGAGAAGATCGACGCCGGTGGTCGAAAAGGCGACGTCTACGGCCCGAACCAGCGCGATCCGTCGGCCGAGCCGATCGCGGGCCTCGTCGAGGCCGTTCTCGCGTTCCAACCGCGGCCGTCGAGCGTCGCCTGCTTGCCGCTCGTTTCGTACGACTTGAAGGCGGGGAAGCCGTGGGTCTCCGAGTTCGGCGTCGCAGCCGCGGACTCCGTCGCGCGCGCGCTGAAGGACAAGGGTTTCGCGGGGCTCGCGTTCGCGACCGACGACGTCGGCTTGCGGATGACGCAAACGAACGTCTCGCGCACGAGCTTCACGACGCTCGAGGCCGTCTCGGCGAATGCGGAACGACTGGGCGCGGACCTGGTCGTGTTCGGGACGATCCGCCGCCGCGACAGCGTCGGTGCGCTCGATCGCGACGTCCTCTCGTGCGAGATCCAGGCCTACGACGTCGCCGGACGACGCGTGGCGACCTCGGCGCGCTTCGAGATCCCGAGCGACGACGTGACATTGCGCCGTGCTTGGGACTTGGCGCAGTCGGAAAGCGCGTGGATGCCCGATTCGCGCTATGGCGTCGCGCAATCGGGGCCGGCGCTCGCGAACGAATTGAAGCGCGTTTCGGGCGACCTCGCGAAGTCGCTCGGGAAGACCATCGATCCGTCCAAGGTCGAGGGATCGGTCTACGTCGCGCCCCTCGACGTCACCGCGTTCTCGTCGGACGTAGCGATCCTCCGTTCCGCCCAGGGGGCGTATGCATCGGAAGTCACGCGGCGGATCGACGCGGCGAAAGCCGCCAACGTGCACGCCGAATACGACGGGAAACTCGTGCTCAACGGCACGGAGTTCCCGAACTTCCAAGCAGCCGAAGCGCACTTGACGCAGCTCACGGCGAACTACCAGGCGACGCCGGCCGCGCGCTTCGCGATGAGCTTCGGGTCGATGCTCAAAGATGCGATCAGCGAGCGCGTCCTGCCCGCCGGAAAGGCGGTGAACGACCTCGCGAGCGTCGGACCGATCGATCGCGTCCTCGTCGAAGGCGAACTGATGCAGGGCGGACTCGCGAAGAGCGCCGGCGCGCGCGAAGCCCTGCGGAACGCCGGGATCGGACTCGTCGTCGCGTCGCGCCTCGAGCGCATCGGGGACGCCATCTCGATCCGCGTCGACGCGTACGACCTAGCGAAAGGCCACGCGATCGGCGACGGGACGTCGGCGATCCCGAGCGCGCTGCTCCCCGAACTCCAGCGCGCACTGGCCCCGGGTCAGCAGGCAACGAAGTCCACGGCGGCGGCGCCGGCGACTTGGCCTTCCGTCTACGACCGCGTGAAGAGCGGCGTCGTGAAAGTCGATCACTCGAAAGGCAGCGGTTCCGGATTCATCGCGCGCGACGACGGACTCGTGATCACGAACCACCATGTCGTCGAAGGCGACGTCAAGGAACTGACTGTGACGCCCGAAGGCGGAAAGCCATTGCGAGCGCGCGTCGTCGCGACCGATCCGTACTGGGATCTCGCGGCGCTCGCGGTGGATGGCTTGCCGCAGGCGTCCCACGTGTTCCAGTTCGCGGACGATGTGCGCGTCGGGACCGAGGTGGCCGTTCTGGGACATCCGCAGGACAGCCTGGGTTGGGTGCTCACGCCCGGATACGTGAGTTCTCTCCGCGAGCTCGTGCCGACCAACGACGGCCGCGCACGCCCCTCGCTCATGTACACCTCTCCGACGCGTCCGGGTTCGAGCGGCAGCCCGGTGCTCCTCGCCGACGGCCGCGTGGCCGCGGTCCACTCCATGGGAGCCCGCGCGCAATCGATCACGGATCCCTCGCAAGTCACCGAACTCACTGGTTTCGCGCGGGGAATCCCCGCGCTCCAGGCGCGCCAGTTCACCGAGAATTCGCCGCGTCCCTAGAAGCCGGATCAGGACCTCATCCACATCAACACTCGAACCATGAACATCACACGCTTCGCACCGCTCCTCCTCTCCGCTGTCGTCGTCGTTGCGCTCGAATCCTGCGGATCCACCGGTCGCGTTCGCGGCGAGGGTGAAGAACAACTCGTCGGCGACAAGCGCGCCGGAACGCTGACCTACGACGAACTCGTCCAGCAATCGACGAGCAAGCTCGTCGCGCAAGCCGGCATGCAAGCGCGCGCGCAAGGTCCTTACCGCGTCGCGTTCTTCGGCCTCGACACGAAGGGTGCCGAGGAGCTGAAGGATCAACTGCCCGCGATCTACGAGCAGATCGAGGAGATCCTCGTGAACTCGGGCCCGTTCACCGTTCTCTCGCGCAAGGCCGTCGACCGCGCTCGCCAGGAAATCGGCTTGCGCGACTTCGACGATCTCTTCATCCAGAAGAACCGCGACGCGTTCCTCGGTGTCATGGGCCGCGACTCACAAGCTCCTGACGTCCTCGTGTACGGCACGACGACGACGCAGACGACCGACAGCTCCGGCGGTTGGTTCTCGCGCGACACCAAGGAGCGTCGCTACTCGCTCTCGCTCGAGATGATCGACGCCGCGAAGGGCACGATCCTCTCGAAGGTCAGCGGCAAGCAAGAGATCGAATACAAGAAGTAGCCCTGGAGCCTGTGAAGCATTCGATCGTACGGGCAGAGCGAAGCGGGTGGCGCTGCTGCGCAGCGCGGAAGCCCGCGACTTCTCCAGCGACTCCGAGTGGGCCCAGGTCCCATCCGCGTACCTGGTTCGCGGCGTGCGCCGCGGCGATCCTCGCCGCGGCGTGCAAAGCGCCCGATCAGCGCATCGCGCCGTTCACGAATGCTTGGGGGAACGCTGAGTTTTCCGAGGCTGAATCGAAGATCGACGGGCTGGTGGCCGAGGAAGCCGGCGTCGAACCGAAGCTCGTCACGGAATCGCGCGGACTCGACGAGTCGATCGATCCGGCGAAAGGCGACACGTTTCTCTTCCTACAGGAGAAAGCGATGACGCGTCTCGCCGCCGGTGACACGGACGCGTCGATCGATCTCCTGCGTCGGTCGCGCGACGTGCTCGAAGCGCGCTACGAGGATTCCGATGTCGCCGGCTGGCTCTCGGCCGGGCTCACCGACGACACGTTCATGGAGTATCGCGGTGCGGACTACGAACACGTGGTCACGCCGGCGCTGCTCGCGATCTTCGCCTTGCTCGAAGGCGGGCAGGATTCGTACGCGTACGCGCTACAAGTCGGCGAAGTGCAGGAACGCATCCTCGGCAGCACCTTCGGCGACGACGTGGACGGCCAGGGCAATGGCTACAACCCGCGCAAGACCTACCAGCGCGTCGCGCTCGGCGCGTACGTCGAGGGGCTCGTTCGCGAACGCGAGGGCTACGCAGGCGAAGCGCAGAAGGCCTACGAGCGCGCGCGCGAATGGGGCGGCGAGGTGCCGGTCGTCGTCGAAGCGTGCGATCGCGCGGAGAACGGCGCCTATGCGCCCGTTGGACACGGAGTCGTGCACGTTTTCCGCTTCGCGGGTCGCGGTCCGCGACTGGTGCAGAGCAGTTCACCGGTCACGGACAGCGCGCTCTTCCTGGCCAACATCGGCG
>CAZKIY010000083.1:0-5290 GCA_964552875.1 uncultured Planctomycetaceae bacterium | reverse complement strand
GTGCAGAGCAGTTCACCGGTCACGGACAGCGCGCTCTTCCTGGCCAACATCGGCGCCCTCGTGATCGGGGAGAACGTCGGCTTGCTCGGGCAGATGAACGTGCCCATTCCAGCCGTGTTTTCCAGCGATTTCGGCCTCCCAGAACTCGAGGTCCGCACCGGTGGCGCTGTCGTGGCGACGTCGTCCACCGTGCTCGACGTCACGTCGGTCGCGGCGTTCCAGGTCGAAGCCAATATGCCTTGGATCCTCGCGCGCGCGGTGATCCGTCGCGGTGCGAAAGCCGTCGCAGCGAAGGTCGCTCAAGATGCAGTCGAGAAGTCCAACGACAGCGGACTGGGGCTCTTGGCCGGCATCCTGACGAACTTGGCGCTCACGGTGGGCGAGAAGGCGGACACACGGAATTGGACGGCGTTGCCCGCGCGCTTCCAAGTCGCCCGCTTCACACTTCTTGAAGGCGCGCACGAGCTCGACCTCGGTGGCGGAATGCTCGCGAACGTGCGTGTCGCTTCCGGCAAGGACTCGTACGTCGTCGTGGTCCAGCCCGATCTGTCGAAGCCCGGCGCGATCGTCACCGACGTTTATTCGCGGCCGGTTCCGAACGCGCCCTAGCACCCACTTGGACCTCGGACTTTCACAGCGCGTCGTCCTCGTCACGGGGGCCTCTGGCGGCATCGGTCGCGCGCTCGCCGAGGCGTTCGCCGCCGAAGGCGCGCGCCTCGTGCTGACGGGGAACGAGCAGATCGGGGAGCTCGAACGCTGGCTCCACGGCGCAGGGATTCCCGATGCGATCGCCGTGCGCGCCGACACGACCGATCCAGCGTCGATTCAAGCGGCCTTCGAGGCTGCGCGCGCGCAATTCGGTCGTGTCGACGTCGCGATCGCGAACGCAGGCAAGTGGACGCCCGAGTTCGCGTTGCTCCACGAAGCTTCCGTCGATCGCATCCGCGACAACTTGTCGACGAACCTGCTCGGCACGATCTGGACCGCCCGCGCGTTCTTCCAGACTCTCGCGCATACGGGTCCACATCAAGACGGGAGCGGCGCGAGCTTCGCGATGATCGGGTCGACCGCGGGGCGCTTCGGCGAGAAGGGGCACGCCGAGTACGCGGCGTCGAAGTCCGGCATGTACGGACTCCTGCGCACATTGAAGAACGAGATCGTCGAGCTCGATCCGTTCGCGCGCGTCAACTTGATCGAGCCCGGTTGGACGGTCACGCACATGGCACGCGCCGCGCTCGAGCAGCCGGGCGTGATCGAACGCGTCGTGCGCACGATGCCCTTGCGTCAACTCGGTCGTGCGCAAGACGTCGCGCGAGCCGCGCTGTTCCTCGCGTCGCCCGTCATGTCTCGTCACGTCAGCGGTGAAGTCATCACGGTCGCCGGCGGGATGGAAGGTAGAACGCTGTGGGACTCGGACCGCATCGACGAGGACTCGATTCGGCGACGCGCGCGTGACGTGTGAATCGCAGGGGTGAACGAGGTTGACACGCTCAACTGACACCTTCATCAACTCGGGCGCGGCGCCAGTGTGCGGTCGTCGCGCGGGCGCAGTTCGCCCAGGACAGTTCGGCGGCTCGTGCGCGCCCGCGCTGCGCGAGGTCGGCGGCGAATTCGCGGTCGGTGAGCACCGTGGTGAAGGCGCGCGCCAAGGCCTGTTCGTCGCGGGGATCGGGCAGGAGAGCGCCGTCGGCCATGACCTCGGGCAAGGATCCCGCACTCGATGCGACGACGGGCACGCCGAGTGCCGCGGCCTCGAGCGGGGGCAAGCCGAAGCCTTCGTCCAGGCTCGCGAAGAGGAAGGCGCCGGCGCCCGCGTAGAGCGCGCGCAGTTCACTTTCGGGCACGAAATCCAGGCGTACGACGCGTTCGCGAACGGCCGAGGTCGCGAGGGCTTCCTCGAATTCCTCTGCGCCGGCTCCGCGCGGGCCGGCGACGACCCAGCGATGCGGTGCGCCGGCGCGAACCGCCGCTTCGAACGCGCGCAGCATGCGCGTGTGGTTCTTGCGCGTGTCGATGCGCGAGACCGTGAGCGCGTACGGACCAGCAATGGGTGACGGAGCGGGCGCACCTCCGCGCAGGACGTGATCGCAGCCGAGGAGCGCCACGTCGATGCGCGAACGCTCGACGCCGAGCGTGATCGCGATGTCGTCCGCGACGAACGCGCTCGGCGCGAGAATGCGCCGCGCACGCGCAACTTGTGCGCGGATGCCGGCGCCCATCTTCTCGGCCGCCTCGTCCGTGAGACCCGCACCTGGACGCGCCCAAATGCAGTCGAAAACGATCGCCGTCTCGATCGCGCGTCTCACGGGCAGCACGTGAGTCTGCGTATGGTGGAACACCTCCGCGCCGCCGACGAGGTCGTCGGCGCCGCGGCCGAGTAGCGCGCACGCCCGCGGGATCCAGCGCGACGGGAAGCGCAGGCGCGAGAGCTTCGTTCGCGTGCCGAGGCCGAGCTCTTCACGCTCGACTTCACTCTTCGCGAGTGTCCAGCCGAACAGGCGCAACTCCGGTGGATCCTCGATGTGCTGGAGCGCGCGGACGAGCTCGCGCGTCGCGCGTCCGATGCCTTCGCGGTTCACGAGCGCCGTGCGGTAGTCGATCGCGACCTTCATGCGAGCGCTCCGCGCACGAGCGCCGACGAGGCCGCGAATCCCGCGAGGAAGAGCAACGGACCACCGATCCAACCCCACGCGCGCCAGGCGGAGCGCGCACCGGCCCGCGCGAGAGCGACGCCCGCGAGCACGGCCACGAGGATCTCGGTCGCGAGCGTCGCGATGCCCGCGCCCTCGATGCCGAGCGCCGGAACGAGCACCGCGTTCGCCGCGAGATTCAGTACCAAGCCCGCTGCCGCGATCCAGAGCATCGACCGACCACGTCCCGCGGCGACGAGCGCCGTCGTGAGCACAGCGCCCGCGTGGATGACGGCCACGGCCCCGAAGAGCCAGGCGAGGCTTGGCGCTGCGATCGTCGCGTGCGCACCGAAAAGGCTCAAGAAATGGCCCGAAAATGGCGCGGCGGCTCCCGCGGCGAGTCCCGCGATCGCGAACAGCGGCTGGCCCAGACGCGCGGCGGCTTCGCCGAGTCGGCCGGCCGCATGCTCGCGCGCGAGCCACGGCAGTGCCGCCTGCGAAGCGTAGAGCGCGACCATGATCGCCATCGAGAGGAAGCGCACGCCGACGTTGTAGGCTCCGAGTTCGGCTTCACCGCGCAAGGCGCGCACGAACAAGTTGTCGGCGTAGAAATAGGCTTGCTGACACAAGCTGGCGAATCCGAGCGGGGCCGCGGCCGCGAGCACCGCTGGCCAGGGGACGTCGCGCGCCTTGCGAGCGGGGAGGTGTCGGCGGCAGGCGAAGTACAGGAGCGCATTGCCGAACGTGCTGCCCAGCGCGACGGCGCACAAGTAGTGGGCCGGCTCCGCGTCGCCGAGGGCGCGGAGGACGAGCACGAAGGCGAGCGACGCCGCCGTCGCGATCGCGCGGATCGCGACGGGAACGCCCCACGCGATGCGATTCCTCAATACGACCGTCGAGAGTTCGGCGACGTGCGTGACCGGATACAGCGACGCGAGGAGGATCCAACCCGCGGCCGGCTCGTCGAGCACGATCGCGCCGCCGCCGACGAGAACGACGCCCAGCAACCCCGCGACGAAGCGTAACCGCCGCGCGGCCGCCAGCACTTCGGGGATACGCGACTCGTCACTCGCCGTGCTCTGGACCGCGACTTGGCCCGTCCCGAAGTCGACGAATGCGTCGAGGAACACGAACACGGCCAGATAAAACGTGTAACGGCCGAACTCCTCGGGCTCGAGGTGCCGCGCGAGCAGCCAGAGCTGCGCGAAGGTGCACGCGGATCCGAAGATCCGGCCGAGGACCAGGAAGCTCGTGCCCCGCCAGACGCGCCTCGGGACGGCGGCGGTTTCGAGCGACGGGGGCGTTTGCGACACGGAGCGGGGACTCTACGAAGCGCGAGCGGGAGACGCGCGCCCTTCGAAGGTAGGATCAGGCCAGCACGGCCGGCGGCGCGAGACGCCCGAGGCCGAGGCCGCACGATGCACTCCAGGAAGCGGTTCGACATCGGTTGGATGGACCTCCTCGTGGGGCTCGCGGCGTCGACGTCGCGCTCCGACGGCTCCGATGCGTGCGCGCGCATCGAGCGCTGGTTCGACGATGGAACGGGCGACGCCTTCGCGTGTTTGTCCGTGCGCACCGGGCTGGACCTCTACCTCGAGGCGCTGGCGCTGCCGCACGGCAGTGAAGTCCTCATGTCGGCGCTCACGATCCCCGACATGGCGCGCGTGGTCGCGCGGCACGGACTCGTCGTGGTGCCCGTCGACGTCGATCCGACCACGTTGGCACCGAGGCCCGAAGCTTGGCGTCGCGCTGCGGGCCCGAAGACGCGCGCGGCGATTCTGGCGCACCTCTTCGGCACGCGCGTCTCGCTGGATCCGTTGGTCGAGCTGCGGCGCGAGCGCGGGATCCTCGTCCTCGAGGACGACGCGCAAGCGTTCACGGGAGCCGATTGGCGCGGAGATCCCGCCGCGGACGTCTCCATGTTCAGCTTCGGACCGATCAAGACGGAGACGGCGCTGCAGGGCGCAGTCCTCCGCGTCCGCGATCCCGCGGTGCTCGCGCGGATGCGCGCGATGCACGCGACGTTGCCCAAGGCGAGTCAGTGGGAGTTCGCGAAGCGCGTCGTGAAGTACGCCGGCCTCGTCGCGTTGACGTGGCGACCCGTCTACGCGACGTTCGTCGCCACGTGCGAGATGCGCGATCGGTCGGTGGACGACGTGATCCAGAAGACGGTGCGCGGATTCCCCGGCGGTGATCTCTTCCAGAAGATCCGGCATCGTCCGAGCACCGCGATGCTCGCGTTGCTCGCGCGTCGACTCGAGCATTGCGACGGAGGGCGCACGGCAGAGCGCGCGCAGATCGGCGAGGAGTTGGTCCGCGCTCTCGACGGTGCCGCGCTGGTCCCCGGATTCCGCGCGCCGCTGCGCACGCACTGGGTGTTCGCCGTCGCCGTGGATCGGCCGGACGAACTCGTGACCATGTTGCGCGAGCAAGGTTTCGACGGCACGCGCGTCGCGACGCTCACGGCCTTGCCGGCGCCGGAGAGCCGGCCCGACACGGATCCGCGCGAGGCGCGTGCGCTCGTGTCGCGACTCGTCTACGTGCCGCTCTATCCCGAACTCGGTTCGTCGCGTATCGCACGTATGGCGGGCATCGTGCGTCGACACGCGGGCTCGGCAGCGGCCGCGCGACTCGACGCGGAGCCGACGCCCGCCGCCTGA
>CAZKIY010000082.1:6913-14583 GCA_964552875.1 uncultured Planctomycetaceae bacterium | reverse complement strand
TTGCCCCAGTCCTGGCTCCGTACCTCGATCGAGAGTCGGCGCTCCGCTCAATCCAGTGCGACCACGACATCCGCGCGCTTTCCGGGCGGAACCTCGAACGTCCCGCTGCGAGGCTCTCCGTCCGTGGCGAGTGCCGACCAGCGATACTCTCCGCGTGGCAAGCCGTCGATCCGAGGTCCACGGTTGGGGCCGGAACTCTGGTCGCGTGACGAACTGTGCACGAGCCCAGCCTCGATCCACGTCTTCACGTCGACTTCGAATTCGACGGATTGGATTCGCAGCTCGCTCCAATCCACGTGCGCTCCGCCGCGAGTGACTTCGAGTGCGACACTGCCGCGCCGGCGGACCTCGAACGGAACGGCTTGGCCGCTCGCGGTCGACTTCAAGATCCGGCTGACCGGCCACGTCGAGGCACTCGTACTGCTCACCATGTACTCGGCCTCGGTCAAGCGTTCGAAGTCGACAGCGCCGGTGGCCGATGTGCTGGCGGACCTGAGCGTCATCGTCGGCCAATTCGCAGGCGCGACTTCGACTCGGCAGCCCGCGACCGTGTCACCCCGGTCGCTGATCTGCAGGAGCAGGGACGTAGTGGGATCAAACGTGATTCGTGCTTGGGCCGGGCGCAGGCGTAGGGAGACCAAGGATCCATTGCCTCGTGCCGACGTATCGATGACTGCGTCGGCGACATCGAACGGCAACTCGGGCAAGTCGACCACTCCTTGATCGTCGCTCCGTCCCGTTCCCATCCATCCGCCACCACGCTGGAGGAGGAACACCGTTGCGCCGGTGACTGGAGCTTCGCTCGTGTCGAGGATGACCAGCCGCGTTCGCTCTCCGGCGAGACGCATGCGGATGGGCTGAGCCGCTTGCGCGAGGCTCGGTACGTGCATGTAGCCGACAACGGAGGAGTCCTCGCCGAACACGCACAGGACGACGGCGTCGAAATCGGGGACCGGGAGTTCGACGGAGTTTCCGCCGTGGATCCCGACCGATTGCCCGACATTCCTTCGCCCTGGGAGACTCTTTGACGACTGAACGTTCAGCCATCTCGGCGCAGGACGTGGATCGGCTCGCTCGTCCACGAACTCGATGCGAATCGTGCGATCCACGTTCACCGGGATGCTCAGGCGACCCTTCGAGGCGGGCGCGAGAGCAGCGGTCTCCGTCCAGGTCCTGTCGTTCGGGCCGAAGACGCTAGCCTTCCAAATTCCCGAGGAGAGCCCCTCGAAAGTGACCCGGCCGTCCATTCCGAGGGCGCGGGACGCCTGAAAGGTCGCACCGATGAGCTCGCACCGGAAGAGTCCGAAGTCGCTCGTGGTGACCACTTCGACTTCGAGCGTGGCGGTTCGCTCGAGGCTGAGCGTCCCGAAGTCGGTGACGAGCCCGGGAGTCCCCTCCCGAGTGTGCACCGCTGTGGCGAACCCGGTCTTCGCGATCTCGATCGACCCGACACCCGGCGCGAAACGATCGAATTCGAAGGATCCGTCAGAGCCCGTTTTCACGGGAACGCCGAATTGACCCAGAGTGGATCCGCGCGCGCTGGTCCACGCTTGGACGGTGACGCCGCTCACGGGCTCTCCATTTTGGGCATCCACGATGGTCCCCTTCACGGCGATGGCGTCGGGGAGCTCCAGTTGAATGGGCTCGGCGACGACATTCGGCTGAATCGAAACCCGAGCCTCTTCGCCTCGCGGCAACTGCATCCCTACGGCGAACAAATCGACCTCTCCGAAGGGGACGTGGTCCAACGTGAAGGAGCCATCCGCTCGGCCTCGGAACGGCTCCACGCGCACACTGTCGATCCTGCCGTTCCAGGAATAGATCAGGAAGTCCCGAACGGGCTCGTCTCCGTGGACGACGCGACCGCGAATCGTGCCAGCCGCTTCGAGCGACACCTCGAGGAAGGGCGAGACATCAGTCGTGATCGGATACTCGGCGCGATACTCCGCTTTCCCCTTGGATTTCGCGCTCACGAAGACGGCACCGGCCGGGATGCGCCCGACATCGGCCAAACCGTTCGCGTCCGTCACAGCGCGTGCCTTCTCCCAGGTCTCACCGGCGAGCCATTGCAAGAAGACATAAGCGCCTTCGATGGGATCGGCCGCGACGTCCACGATGCGCACAGGCACTCGCACGCCGCCGGCGACCTTGACCTCGACGAAGAGCTCGGACACGCCGGGTGGTTGATCCACGATCGCACTGGCGGCCACGAACCCGGCGCCTTGCGCTTGGATCGAATACGCCACTTCGGGATCGACGGGCAATTCGATGGGACCGAACAGGCCGTCCGGCCCGATGACGACCTCTGCGACCCGCTCGCCTGCAGTGCCTGTCAGCGCGAAGAACGAGACCCGGCCGGGCGCGATCTGCGCCGCAGGCTCTGCGGCGATGACCCGGCCGCGAACACGGAGAGGGTCCGCGAGTCGGAGTTCGACTTCCCCTGGCCCTTCGATCCTCGCCACGCGAGTGACTCTGGAACCATGGATCGCCCAGATGAGTTGAGCACCGTCGAGCCTCGAAATGTTCGTGAGGCCCTGAGCGTCGGTCGTGCCCCAGACGATCAAGTACCGGGCGTCGCGCGTCTCGTCGGCAGAGAGCGGAGCTCGCCCGATCGGCGCGATCTCGCGAACCGAAAGAACCGCTGCACCGACGACGGACTTCGAGATCTCGTCGACGACGCGTACGCGCACGGGTTCTCGCTCGGCGAGCTCGAGGCGGACGGGCAGGGCGGCCTCGACTCCCTCCTCGAATTCGAGGACACGCGGCGCATAGCCGGGTCGCGCCACGCAGAGTCGAGAACCGAACTCCGAAGCCCCGGCGGGCGGCTCGAGGCGCAGTCCACCTTCGGCATCGGACTCTCCTTGCGATGCACCCTCGAGGAACGGGTCCCAAGCGCGGAGCGGCCACGCTGCATCCGCCTCCCAGACAGCGGAGTTCGCCATCCAGACGGCCTGTGCACGGGGAATCGGCCTTCCGGCGACATCGACGATCTCACACAGCACATTGCGAGCATGCGTGCGCGCGTTGCCCGCTTCGGTCGGGGCGGAATTCAAGGACTCCGGGGGACGGCGCTCCACATCGGCTCGTGCATCCACGCTTGGATGCCTGGCACCCGGGTCCGCGTGCGAAGCGCTACCTGCGGGATCTTGGCCAATGCTCCACGTGATCCAGATCCCCACCAGGATCAGGGCGATCGATACGATCGACGGAAGCACCCATCTGCGGTTCATCGACTCGGCCGATCAGGGAGTTTGCACTGTGGGTATTTGACGGCTGGGCAAAGCCGAGGGTGGACCGTCGGGGGCCGTAACCAACCTAGCTTGGGGCGGGGCGCCCACGACGATCCCACCACCTTGAGCCCAGGCGGCTGCCACGATGAGCAGTCCCGAGATCCAGCGAAACGAGCGACTAGGAATCGATGAGCGCATGGATCCACTCCTCGGCCAGGGGACCAGCATCGCGAGCGATGCCCAAGTACAACGCGTGACTCGACACGTGAACAATTCCATTCCCCCAGCGCCTCCGAGCCCGCAGAAACGCCGACATCTCGGAAGTCAGTGGAGTTCTTTCGAGCTGCGCCAGCGCCGCCCGGGCTTCTTCGAGATCTTCGACCGCCATCGCGCAGAGTAGCTGGTTGATGCGCGCCGCCAAGTCTCGATGGACGTGCGTGATGGCGCGTCTTGCAGCACGCAGACCTCGGCCGGCGTCGCCCGAAGCGAGGAACGAATCCGACAAGTTCGTACTCGCCATGCACATCACGACATCCGGCCCACCGAGGGCAAGGACTTCGCCGAGGATCATCAGGCTCTGACCCAGATTCCCGGACACCCGGGCATGCAAAGCTGCATGGAGCCGCGACGACTGAGTGGGAACCAATCGATGTGCCGACGCGGCGATCTGACCGAGGCTGGCGGATCGGCGTGGTTCGCTCATGAGCAGCGTCTCGAGGATCTCGATGGCACCGGACTCTTGCACCCGCATGTCTCTGCTTCGAGCCAATCCGCTCGCCGCGATGCGCACTTCATGGCCCGCGGCAGGCATCGCTCGGAGATCGGGAACGGCCCGGTTCACTGCGAGATCCCGAATGGCCGCGTCTTCGCAGATCATGACGTGCGCGGCCTGCCGCAACACGAACGCGACCTCTTCGCGATGCGCCAGGACGAGGTGCCGCTCTGCCGCCGACATCCCAGCGGCACGTGCATGCGCGATCGCACCACGCTCGAGCACCGTCCGCGCCACGTCCTTGCGCGGAACGCGCAACAGCCCCGATCCCGGCCTCCGCGCCACATCGCGCAGGACCTCCTCGACCTCCACGCTCAGCGTGATCGTCTCACGGCTCATCGGTGCGTCCCTCCAGGAACTCGTCGAGGTCGAGCCCGTCTCGGAGACCCAGCAACCACAGCCCCTTCGTGAGCGACGTTCGCGCGCGCTCCTTCGAGACACCGTTCGCCTTGGCCCACGCGGTGATCGGCTGGCCGTCGACCAGGACGCCGAAAAACGCGCTCCGGACGTCATAACTCGCTTGGTTGAACGACGCGCAGCCGCGAGTCACCAACGCGGGCTCGAGGCCCAGAAGATCCGCGACACCGCGGATCCACGGATCCTCGGGCCCGTCGCTCGAGTCGTGCGACCGGGACGCTTCGAGATCCTCGGCCACGAGCTCCTTGAGCGCACGTCGAATGTGCTCAGCGAGCCAAACATCGAGACCGGGCACGCCCTGATACTTCGCTGCGTGTCGCGCCACGTGCGCTGACGCACGCAAGTAGAGACGTCGTGAATCGAGGAGCAGAGCCTGAGACAGCGTGCGTTCGTGACAGCGCGGACCGAGCTGCAGTGGATCGCTCGTGATCAGCTTTGCCAGCACTTCGCGCGCTGAACCTGAATCCAAAATGCCACGCCAGACCGATTCCTCGGCCGACTGCGATTCGGGTTCAGGGAGGGGCTGTGCGTCCGGCATTTCAGCCGACCCCGATGGGACTTCGGGGCCCGCGGCGCTCGGGAGTCTAGTGGGCCCCGATTCGAGATGTCCAGACGCGAGAGCACGATTCTCGCAGAGCGGCGACGATGCGCCGACGAACGGCTCACCGCCTCGTCCTCGATGCCCCTGTCTGATGCGCATCGAGTGACGCACCGTTCCTCGATGCAGCTTGCTACGGGCATTGCTGCGCGGCTCTCGAAGTGGTGAAACCCGCGCGGCCCGTTGGCGTTTGCGCGCGCGGAAGAAGGTCGCGGCTTCAACCTTCGTGAACTTCAGCACGGGTTCCGGCGCGCTTGGGTTCGGACCCGTTCGCCCGCGCCCGAGGCGCTGAACCTGCCCCCCCCCTGTTGGTCCAGCAGTTATGAGAGTCCGGGGCTGGTCTGGGTTTCTTCGAACAGGCTGAGTTGGCTGTGCGGCTTCGACCTGGCCGGCCGCATACGGCCGGCCAGATCCACCAGAAAGTCCTCGGGCGTCATGCCGCCGAGCGAGGTGTCACGAAGACGAGGGCCGCGACCACGAACGCGACCGGGTTGAGTTACGTACCCGAGCGGCCCGGACCCACCGTTCATGGAACCATCCGCAAGCCGGACATCGACGCCGATCGGCATCGGGAAGCCGGTGAACCGCGCGCGTTCGTCGGGTTGCCACACGACTCCGCAGGCGATGAACCCGAGGATCGGCCACGCGACGAACGCGATCGCGAGCACGCGACCTACGGCACCCAGAGGACTCCGACCCCGTTGCTGAGGTTGAACGTGTTCGACGTGCAGAACGCTGCCGCGTTGCGATACCAGGCCTGGTAGTAGCGTTGTCCGCCCGCGACGGGCAACAACCCGCGCACCGACACGGAGAGATCGCCGACGCCCGGATACACCGCCGTTCCCGCGCTCGCCGGCTCGGTGCCGAGTCGCACGACCGTCCCGCCGACGCAACGCAATCCGTCGCCGAAGAGCGTCCCGAGTCCGCCGGCTTGTTGCCCTGTGCCTTGGAAGAACAACGTCGGCGCCGTCGGCGGCAAGCCCGACGCGGTGAGGACGAGCGCATCGTTCACGACCGAATTCGAGCCCGTTGCGACCAGCAGTCCGCCCGTGCCGAACGAGTTCAGGCATCCGGTCCCCGGCGTGCTCGGCGGCGCGCACGGACACGCGGTGCCCGTGCCGTCACCGAAGCAGAACGGAACCGGCGGCGGGAGGAGGTCCGTCGAGAAGGAGCCCTTCGTCGTGGCCAGTAGGAGATCACTGCCGGCACCGCTCGCGCGCTGGAGATCGCGCGGGAAATCGTTCGTGTAGAGCCCCGTGTCGAAGTTCACGAACGAGGTTCCGCCGTCGCTCGACTCGCGCACGCGCACCGCGCCTTGCTGCGCGATGAAGAGTCCGTTCGCGTCGGTCGCGCTCGTCGCCACTTCGTAGGCCTGACCGACATACCCGGTTCCGCTCCACGAAGCGCCGTTGTCGACGCTGCGCGACACCGCGTTGTTCGACGCCGAGCCTGCGTTCGAGAGGTAGAGCGCGCCGTCGACCGGCGACCTCGCGACCGAGTACGCCTGGACGAGCGCCGGCAAACCGGAGTTCGACGCGGCCCACGTGACGCCGGAATCGACGCTGAGCAGCGCGCCGCCGGCTTGTCCGCCGCTGAAGTCGACATAGGCCGCGACGAACGTCGTGTCCGTCGCCGCGTCGGCGACGAGCACGTCCTGGATCGGACGGTTCGTGATCACGCCCTCGTACACCTTCGTCCACGACCCGCCGCCGTTGATCGTGCGCCACACCGTCGGCTCGAAGCCCGCGACGCCGAAGTCCGCGCCGACCGCGACGATGAAGTTCGGATCGTTCGCGCTGACGCGCATGCCGAAGAGTTCCGATTCGAACTGCGGACCTTGGTTGGGCCCGATCGACGCCCAGCTCGAGCCTGTGCGGCGATAGAGCGCTTCTGCGCCGATGGTCGTGGGCCCGTCCGAGATCGCGTACAGCGTGCCCTGCGGCGAGAACTGCACTTGGTTGAAGCGCGTGCCGGGCAAGGCGGCCAGCGCCCATGTCGCGCCCGAGTCGAGCGACGTGTACACGCCGCCGTTGTTCAGGCCTTGGAAGGCGATCGCCAGCTCGTTCGCATTGAACGGATTCGAGGCGATGGAGTACACGTCGAGCGCGCCGATGCCGTTCGAGGACGCGGCGAAGTTCGCGCCCGCATCCGTGCTCTTCCACACGGCGACGGAACTGCCGCCGGTGAGGATCGTGCTCGAACTACCGGGGGAAAAGCTGACTGCATTGAGCGAGAGCGAGCCCGTGCCTCCGACGGAGATCGACCACGCCGAGCCGCCGTTCGTCGAGCGGAACAGGCCCGCTCCGGCCGTCGCGACGTAGACCGTGTTCGCGTCGTTCGGATCGATCGCGATGTCGTTCGAGACGAGGTTCGTCCACGTGCCGTCGTGACGCTGCGACCAGGTGACGCCGTCGTTCACGGTGCTGTAGAGCCCGAAGTTCTGCGAGCCGAACAGTTGTCCGCCCGCGACGTAGAGCGTGGTCCCCGTGTGCACGAGGTCGTTGACCGGCGTGCCGGGCAAGCCCGCGGATCGATTCGTCCAAGTGAGGCCGCCGTTCGTCGAGATCCACACCGCTCCGCCGCCAGTGAACCCGCGGAAGCCGGCACAGATGCGCTGCGAATTCGTCGGATCGATCGCGATCGTCGCGCACGA
>CAZKIY010000082.1:0-6813 GCA_964552875.1 uncultured Planctomycetaceae bacterium | reverse complement strand
GTGCTCCAGCTCGCGCCGCCGTTCGTCGAGCGGTACATGCCTCCCCCACCGCCGCTCGAAGGCGCGAGTCCCGCGAGAACGATGTTCGGATCGATCGGCGAAACTTGCACGTCGTCGATGTCGCCGCCGAACGGACCGAGCGCCTGCCAGTTCGCGACGAGCGCGGATTGCGGCGGCACCTGCACGTCGAACGAGCGCGGTCGGACGACGGCGTCGCGCTGGCCGAATTCATCCTGGCGGACTTCCGTGTTCGTCGAGCGACTGAAGTGGGGCCAACTCGTTTGAGCGCGGAGCGGGGTCGCGCCGAGCGTGACGAACAGGGAGACGAAGACGAACGAGCGCAACTGCATCGCGGGCTCCAGGGGGTTCTCGACGAGGTGAGCGCGCGCGGGTGGCGTCCGAATCGCGCGGCGATGGTCCCCAAGCTACCCGTGCGCGCGCGATCGAGGTAGGTGTCGCGCGCGCTCGTTCCGGGTTGCCGTGGCGTGAGCCCGTGAGTGGACGGAGCGCGCGCGCTCGAACAATGCGGGCCATCCGGCCCGGTCGTGACGCGGGCTGTGGACTCGCCGCGTCGCCGGTTGATTGCGCACTCATTTTCCGCGCGACGCCGGACGACCCCGAGGGCTCGATGATGAAAGCACGCACGTCGATCGTGGTACTCGCGACGCTCGCCAGCGGTTTCGCTCGATCGCAGGAGACGTTCACGCCCGTGAACGTCACTTTCGCCGGATGGGTCAGTTTTCGATTGTCGCTCGCAGACAACGGCGAATCCAGACACCCGTGCATCAGCGGAGACGGGCGCCACGTCGCGTTCGAGAGCGATTCGACCGACCTGATCTCGTCCGATGCGAACGGGCGGCAGGACGTCTTCGTGCGCGATCTCGTGAACCACACGGCCAACCACACGACGGAACTCGTCAGCGTGAACACGAGCGAACAGACGGGGAACGGCGACTCGTCGGCGGTCGGCGAGGTCGGCCGTAACGCGCTCGGTTCCGACAGACGATTCGTCTTGTTCCGGAGCGAGGCCACCGACCTCGTCGTGGGCGACACGAACGGGATCGCGGACCTCTTCGTGCGCGACCGCGTCGCGAGCACGACCGAGCGCGTGAGCGTCACCGACGCGGAGGGCCAACTCTCGCGCGCCTCGCGCGTCGCGCAGATGAGCGCCGACGGCAATCGCATCCTCTTCGGTTCCGATGCGCCGGAACTCGGCGCCACACCGCACCTCGAGTAGCAGCTATTCCTACGCTACTACTCGGTTTGGTACCGCGAACTCGCGTGCGCCGCGGCAGCCGGGAATCTGACGAACACGCTGAGCGTGGAGTGGCGGCTCTGATCGCGCGTGGAGGACTCCTCGCGCTTCACGGCAGCAGCACGTCCACATCAATCCGAGTTGCGGGTTCGACCTCGAACCGACCTGCGACCGCGACGCCGTCGGACGATTCAACCGTCCATCGGTAGGCGCCGCACGGTAGAGCGTCGAGCGTCAAGACTCCGGCCGAGTCGGTTCGGCCGTCGCTTGGCGTCATCGAGAACGGCTTCTCCGGCCGCGTCCATTTCGTGACGTCGACGCCGAATTCCTCGGACGTCACGCGGATCGGCAGCTGCGCCAGCGCGAGCCCGCCCCGCTTCGCGTTCAGCACCGCACTTCCCAGGCGCCGCACCTGCAGGTTCAGCCTCGTGGAGCCCGTCGGAACCTGCACGCGTTTCCCCGCGGGCCACAAGCCGACTTGATCGACCTCGAGTTCGTACTCGCCCGCGCTGATGGGCATGGCAATCGCATCGCCGTCCGCGCTGGTGGTCGGTGTGCCGAGGACTTGCCCGAATCGGGTGTCCTTGATGCGGACAGTCACGCCGGACAGGGGTAGGTTCCCATCGCTGACGTGCACGGTCGGCTTGGCGTCGGGGTCGAACACGAGCTCGGTGACGTCGTCGCGCAGGCGAATTCGGGGCATGAGCGAGAAGCCCACATCGGACTTCAGCAAGAAGATGTTGACCAGGTCGACCGCGAACGCGGTCAGGACCACCGTGCCCTGTGAGTCCGAATTCAGGGTGCGGGACCACGCCGCGTCGTCTTCCGCCACGGCAACGGTCACGTACGGCATCGGCACTCCCGAAGCATCTAAGACGCGGATTCTTCGATCCGGCCCGCCCAACGCGATGCGCAGAATCGGCCCCACCTCGTCGGGATTCTGGATCCGAGCACTCGCCAGGATCCGCTCATGCACGGTGAGGACGTCGACGTGGAAGCATCGTCCGTCGAGGAACCCGACATCGATCGGATTCTCCGCGCGGACAAAACTCCCGAGCCTCATTGGGGATCCGGTTGAACGACTCGAGTAGACGACCTCCATGATGGCATCGGTGGGCAGCGCGCTCGGACCCTCGACCGCGACCGCCAGGGCGCGCACGCGGCGAAAATCGAACGCGACGCGCGTGGGCCGCGTCGAGGACAGTTGCACTTCACCGTCGTGCCACCAGTCGTCGGCCCGCTGGACCGTGACGACGTACCTCCCATTCGGGAGACCTTCGAAGACGACATGGCCGTTCTGGTCGAACGCGCGCCGCGGCGCGGTCGTCGCACCGCGCAATGACGCGCTGAACGTCGTGGGAGACAGTCCGTCCTCAACTTGGATCCGTACCTCGAGCGGCTGCGGGCGTCCGAGGGAGACGATTCCGACATCGACTGGTGAAGCCGTCCCCGCAATGACGTGGACGAACTCGGTCGAGTAACCCTCCGCTTCGACTCTCAACTGACTCCCCACGGTCGAAGAGAGAGCGTCCACCCGGAAAGCGCCGTCGATCCCCGTCGTCCATGCTGCACCCCAAGGCTTCACGCGCGCAAAGTCGGCGGAAACCCAGCCCTGAACGATCGCTCCAACAATCGGCTGGCTCGTGGATGCGTCGCGGACGCAGCCGACCGCGGTTCGCGGTGCCGTGAGCTCGAAGTCGGACGTGGTCGGCCGATCGACGCCGATCTCGAGGAGCTTCGTCGCCGTCCTCGGCTGCATCTCGGAGTAGGCGAAGGCGGCGATTTCGCCGATAGGCACGCTCTCGATCGAGTAGCGACCATCCTTCGAATCGTTCACGGGATGCTCACGCAGATTCGAATAACCGTAATCACGCGCCGGCGCGATCACGATCACGAAGTTCGCGACGGGCTTGCCGTGCGCCGTCACCATGCCTTGCAAAGCGCCGGCGCGCTCGATCACGATTTCGGCGGCCGGAGAGAACTCCTGCTGGAAATCGAACTCCGCCTTGTAGGTCTGGAAACCCTCCTTCGTGATCTCGAGCCACGTCGGGCCGAACGGAATGGCATTGGCTGTGCACGTTCCATCAGCGACCGTTCCCTCCGACCACCAAGTCCATTCCTTTCCGGACTGCCACGCCCAAGCAACCGTCGCTCCCGCGACAGGGCTCGACGCGGCATCGACGACTCGGACGGGATACGAATGCCCGCGACGTCCCTGGAACTCCACGGTGACGAGCGATCCGGGCGTCGGAGTGGGAACGATCACCGACGTGGGAACGCAGGATCCTCCGGACAGCTCGAACTCGTAGCGCTCGGCTTTCAACGCCGGAATCGAGAACGGCACGAGAGAACCGCCGCGCTCGATCCGCGTGGCGCCGATCAAAGCCCGACGAGCGTCGATCCAGGCGAACGCCTCGATCTTAGAACGCGTGAGATCGAGTGTCGGATCGTCCACGGACACGAAGCCGCGGCACGCTACCGTCGGCGCCAGCGTCAACGTCGTCATGTCCGGCGCAATGCCGCGCCACGGCCTTGATGTCTGCACCTCCGTGCTGGCGTGCACGAACTGCCGCGCGGGGAGCGACGCGATGCGCGCGCGCCCGAAAGAGTCCGTGCGTGCTGTCCTCCACAGACAGAGACGCGCCGAGGATTCGTCCTTGGTGAACCGCGTGCGCTGGTCGTAGGGATGCTCGAGCCGCTGGTGCACGTCCGCGTTCGCGGCGGGACGACCGTCGGCGTCGACCACGGTGACATCGATGCCTGGCGCCGATAGGAGCTGGATCGGATCGGGCAGGGAGTCGATGACCTCCGCCTCGGCGAGCAAGAACGAGACGGCTGCGAATTCCGGATGCGTGATCCACACGATGCTCGGACCCGCGCCCGATTCGAGCGCGGGAATCTCGGTGATCTCGCCGGCCGTGTCCGAAATCGCCGTGACCCTCAGCGCGAATCGCCCCGCGTCGTCGATCCACGGCCAGGACGTGATGTCGTGCGTTCCTGCGAGCCGAGTCCATGAGAGCGACGCGCCGACGACCGCAAGCCCATGCTCGTCCACGACTCGAACACGCGCAGGGATCGAGTTCCTCGACCCGCGTTGCTCTTCACGCAGAGCTTCGATGGTCGTCGCGGAGGACTGGATTGCCTCGGAGTTCAGCGTAGCACTCTCGGCCACATCGATACTGCGCAGCGGCGCGCCACCCGGCCGGCGCGTCCCGGAGCCGTACCACGCGGCCAGGGTCAGCACGCACGCGAGGAGAAACAGCGCGAGGAAAAGGATCGGTCGGATCGAAGTGGCTCGCGCGGGCATAGTGACCTCAGCCGCACGAATCGAGTTCAGGAGTGACGACAGTGACGCCGTTCCTCGAGGACGCGCAGCCCGGCGACAAGGTCATGTGCCAAGACGAACACCGCAACGACACGTCAGGCGCTACCGGCCCGATCCGCGGCCAAATAGATCGAAAGGCAGAGCCCAAGTGCATGGATCCCTTCAACCGAAGGCTCGTATGGGGTGCGCGGTCGCTTGACCTTCAACTGCCACAGGAATCATGCCGTCCCCCCCTCGATCCGTGGGGACGAGGTGGCACGCCAGTCTGCGATCCTTGCCCTCGACCGAGGCAGGGCACGCAACTGACCGCGGTATCGAACAGTATCAACCTCGCACTCATCGAGAAGCCTCGTACCGGCTAGTGGATAAAGTGTTCATCGCGGCCGGCCTCGTGAATCGCGCTCTCACGGTGCGGGACGGATCGGGTGCGCGGTGCCGCCCGCGCCTAGCGAACCCGACGGAGAAGGTGAACGGATCGCTCCGTTTTGCATGGGCGGGACCCCGGTCTGCCCTCCCTGTCCGCGAACGAAGCAAGGCACGAGGAGGATCACGGCGACGAGAAACATCAACCTACGCAAGGACATCGAGAAGCCTCCTCGAGGGTTCGTGCGCCGCATCGCGGACGCCGTGCACCAAGGCCTGCTGGTCCGGGGCGATCGAAGATTCGCCGGCCACACGGCACTCCTGAAAGCGCTGCAACACTTCGTCGAGCGAGGTCGGACTGACGGCTCCAGCGGCATCCAGCGCGCGGACCGCGTCGAGCACTCGCTCCTTCGACCGGATTCGAATCGCGAACCAGAGGTTTCCCGCTGCAGCCGCGATGTAGCCGGGAAGCAAATCGGTCGCCCGACGACTCGCGCGCAGGGCCTGATCGGGGCGATCGCATTCATCGAGCGCTTGCGCGAGATTGCTCCAGGCAATCGCACGGTGTTCGGAGGGTAGGCTCGATCGCAGCGCGTCCATGAAGCAGACGATGGCCGCTTGGTGCCGACGCGCGATCACGAACGAAGTTCCTGCGAGGATCCGTGCGCGAACATTCGGCGCCAATCTCTGGGCAGCAGCCAGCAGGGACTCGGGGTGCAACGCCGAGTCCTGCGGGTCGGCGACGAGCCGCTCGAGCAGTTCCAAGCTTCCGGCCCGTTTGGTACTCACGTCCTCGGCGCTGAGCGCTGTCGACGCGCCGAGCCTCACCGTGTGCCCCGTCGGAACCGGAACGAAACTGTCACTCGTGATGACTTTGTAGACGCGCTCACGTCCGAATCCGCCGTGAGCGATCCGGAACCAAGCCGCCTGTCGCAGCGCGAACGCGACCTCTTCTCGATGCACCGCCACGAGGTGTCGCTCGGCGCGACTCAGAGCGCTGTCGGACGAACTCACCACGCTCGCATCCGCACGCAATGCCGCGAGTTCACGACCACGCGGCACGCGCAACAGCACGGATCCAGGCTGCTCCGCGACCTTGCGCAGGATCTCCTCGACCTCCGGGTGCAGTTGCATCACGTCAGGCCCCATCGTCGCCCCCATCGTCCGCGTCGGACAACAACCCGTCCACGTCGACATCACTGCGCACACCGAGGATCCACAGCGCGCGGCGCACGCACGTCTTGGCGCGGTCGGCAGTCACGCCGTTCACCACCGCCCAATCCGACGGACTGACGCGATCGAGCACCATTCCGCAGAGTGCACTGCGCACATCGTGCGACGATCGATTGAAGGCGGCGAGTCCACGGGCGAGGACCTCGGGTTCCATGCCCACCGCAGCAGCGATGGCGAGCAGGCGTTCGTCACTGGGTCGTTCAGGCAACTCGCTCTGACGACCACGCTCGTCGTCTTCGTCGAGAAGTTCGCCGAGCGCCTTCCGCACTTTCTCCGCGACCCACACATCGAGTGGCGGTGCACCCCGATAGCTGCCCGCGTGCCGCGCGACGTGCGCGGCCGTGCGCATGTGAAGTCGACGAACTTCGAGCAGCAACGATTGCGAGTGCACGCGCTGCTCGCAGCGCGACTGCAATCCGAGCGGATCGCCCTCGACGATGCGGGCCAGGATCGCTCGAGCTGACGAGCCGGCAAACAGCTCTTGCCAAGCGGCGGCACCCGCGGGAACGGGATCCGGAGCCGGTTGCGGAGAAGCTTCGTCCATGAGTCGGAAGGCGGACGGGAAGACTTGGAGGCGTCTGGCCGCGGATCGTCCTGTTGGGTTTGGGAAATGTCAAACGTCGCGGCCGCACAAAAC
>CAZKIY010000081.1:0-14771 GCA_964552875.1 uncultured Planctomycetaceae bacterium | reverse complement strand
GGTTGGGGATCGGGCTGACGCTGGTGAAGCGTCTGGTGGAGATGCACGGCGGCAGCATCGAGGCCAAGAGCGAGGGGCCGGGCAAGGGCAGCGAATTCGTCTTGCGTTTGCCGATCGTCGTCGAGGCGTCGAAACCACAAGCGCCGGGCGGTGAAGAGGAGAAGCCCGTCAAGTCGTCGCTTCGCGTCCTCGTTGTGGACGATAACCTCGATTCTGCAGATAGCTTGGCGATGATCCTACGCATCATGGGCGCCGACACCCGCACAGCCTACGACGGGCAGGATGGTGTGGACGTGGCCGCGCAGTTCCGGCCCGATGTCGTTGTGCTCGACATTGGCATGCCCAAGCTGAACGGCTACGAGGCGTGCCGCCGCATTCGGAATGAGCCATGGGGTAAGGGCGCTGTTCTGATCGCCGTTACCGGGTGGGGGCAGGACGAAGACCGCCGCCGCTCCCTCGAGGCCGGGTTCGATCACCACATGGTCAAGCCGGTCGACCCGCGAGCCCTGATGGAAATGCTCGCCGGGCTGCAGGTTCCGAAGTAGTGACGGATTGTCACTGCCAACCATGATTGAGCTCACCCTCTCGAGCATGATGCTCCAGGTCGTCAGGTCTGGGCGCGGATGCACCCGCGGACGGCGCTGTTTCTGGAGTCTTCAGGAACCTGTTTGGGTGGCGTGTAGGCCGCTCGGGTAGAGGTCGAAGGCGCCGCATTGGAAGCGCCAAAAATCGAGTGTCGCCAGGAGCGCCGCGATCGCCGACGTGCTCACGGTTTGCGTGCGGCGCGACGATCGACCAGCGCGACGAGGTCGCCTATGCGCTTCGATCCGGCGTCCGCGGCGAGATCGATCAGGACCGTGTACTTGCGACCGGCGGCCAGTGTGACGAGCCCGCAATCCACCCACGCGCCGGGTCGGCTCGATGAGACAGCCAGGACGACGGGCGGGGTGCTCGCGTTGCCCGTCGCGATGCGCACGGTCAGAGGGCCGCTCACACCGTCGACTTCCGGGGACCACACGTGGAGGCGATGCGCACCGTCCACGGAGGCCTGGAGATTCCAGTCGTAGCGCACGACCTCGCTCGCCGCCGAATCGCCGGCCGCCGATCCGGTTGTCGCGACCCGCGTCGTCGCGACGGGATCGGAACCCGGCCGCCAATCGTCGCCCTTCCGCCACGGCGGCGTGGCCGACTTGGCGTAGGGCCCCTTCGCCAAGGCCTTCAACTGAAGTCCGCCGTCGTCGAGCAGTCCCTGGTGGAAGAAGTAGACCTCGCCCTCGAGCTTCGCGGCGCGGTTCGTCCGGATCGCGTGCGCGAGCAGCTCCGGCGTCGCGCGCCAGTCCGCGACGCGCGACAGGACACCGGGGAAGAGCTTGTCGCGCTGCTTCGCGATCCACTTGAAGTCGAGGATCGCGTCGATCTGGCGGTCGTAGCCCGACGCGTTGCGCTCGTAGGCCTGCGGATGCAGCGCGTCGATCAGCCCGCGTTCCATCCAGCGATCCTGCTGCTGGAGGTATTCGCGGTAGGCCCAGCCCGGTGCTCCCGGCGCCATCGAGAACACGAGCTCTGGGTCGACGCGTTTGACCGCGTCTCGCAGCTCCTCCAGGTAGTCCGTCAGGCGCTCGGCGCGCCACTGCGTCCAAGCAGCGTCGCGCGGATCTTTCGGCGGATCCTTGCGCGTCTTCGCCTTCCAGGCCGCGGAGGTGGCGGCGTCGTACCCGGCCTCGCACGGCATCGCGGGCAGACGATCGTCGCCCTGCACGCCGTCCACGTCGTAGTCGCGGCAGACCTCCAGGACGAGATCGCTCATCCAGCTCTGCACGGCCGGATCGAGCGCGTTCATCCACAGGAATCCGTTCTTCACGACCGGACGTCCGTCGATGCCGATCGCGGCCCACTCGGGGCGGACCGTGAGCAGCTTGCCCGGGAAGCGTTCGTGCCCTGCGCAGAACCCGTACTCGAACCAGGGGATGACCTCGACCCCGCGACGGTGCGCTTCGAAGATGACTTCGGCGAGCGGGTCGCGTCCGGCGTAGCGTGGGTCGATCTCCTCACCGGTGATCCCGCGCATCACGGCGCTCGGGTACAGGGTCGCGCCTTTGCTCCAGACGACGGGGAAGAGGACGTTGATCCCCCCGCGAGCCAGTTCCTCGACGCCGGCAGCGATCGACGCGCGCGAATCGAAGAAGGCCGTGTCCGTGTTGGGGATCCACACGCCGCGCAGCTCGCGCTCCCCGGCTCGCGCGGTTGCTCCGGTCGTCACGCACAAGACGGCCGCTACGATGGCGTGATTCATGAACAAGGATCCTCGGTCCGTCGACGTGCTCGTGTTGGGTGGCGGCGCGTCGGGGTCGGCCGCCGCGTGGCAGGCTGCGCGCCTCGGAGCGCGGGTGCTCGTGGTCGAATCGAGCCCCTGGCTCGGCGGCATGGTGAGCGCGGCCGGCGTCAGTGCATTGGATGGCAACGAAGGCGCGTTAGGAAGCGGGTTCTTCGGCTCGTTCCGTGCGCAGATCGAAGCGCACTACGGTGGGCCCGGGAACGTGCGTACGGGCTGGGTCAGCAACACGTGCTTCGAACCCCGTGTCGCGGCGCGCGTGATCGAGAGCCTGGTGCGCGAGAGCGGCGCGGAGGTGTGGTTCGAGAGCGAGTGTCTCGCGGTGCTGCGCGAAGGCCGGCGCGTCCACGGGGCGCGCATCCGCCGCGCCACAGGCGATTTCGAGGTGCGCGCGCGCGTCACGATCGAGGCGACGGAGACGGGGGACGTCCTCGAACTCGCCCAAGTGCCGTACAGGCTGGGTCGGGACTCACGCGCCGAACTGGGCGAGCCCGACGCGCCGGAGAAACCGGACATGGAGCTGCAGGACTTGACCTACGTGGCCATCCTGCAGCGCTTCGAAGGACGCGCGCCGTCGGTGCCCAGGCCGACGAAGTACGACCCGCGCGAGTTCGACTGCGCGACGAAGGATTTCTGCACGCGGCCCGACGAGCGCGAGTGGAACCACGTCCTTCACGACTGGGACAGCTTCCTCGGCTACGGTCTCCTCCCGAACGACAAGTTCATGTTGAACTGGCCGTTCCACTCGAACGACAGCCCCGCGGACGGGTTGTTCGGAGGCGTGGAGGCGCGCGCGCGCTGCATCCGCGACGCGAAGGCACGCACGCTGGCCTTCGTCCACCACATCCAGGAGGAACTCGGCCATCCGGAGTGGGGCCTCGCCGCCGCGGAGTTCGGCACGGCCGACGCGCTGCCTTTCCTGCCCTACGTCCGCGAGTCGCGGCGTGTCGTGCCGGTGCGTTGGATGCTCGAGGGCGACGTCGTGCCGGCGGGCGACGATCCCAGGCCGGCCATGCAGTCGGATGCGATCGCGGTCGGGGATTACTACCTCGATCACCACCACTCGAAGAGCCACATGCCTGCCGCGCAACGCCTCGTCGAGGAGTACCCGAAGAACGCGCCGTTCCAGGTGCCCTTGTCGGCGCTCGTGCCGCGCGAGGTCGACGGGCTGATCGTCGCCGAGAAGTCCATCGGGGTGTCGCACATCGTGAACGGCTGCTCGCGCTTGCAGCCGGTCGTCATGTTGATCGGTCAGGCCGCCGGTGCCGCGGCGGCGTTGTCCGCGAAGCACGGAGTCGAACCGCGCGAGGTGGCCGCGCGCGACGTGCAGGAGGCGCTGCTCCGAGAACGCACGATGCTCGTTCCGATGCGGGATGTCTCGGACACCCACGTTCACTTCCAGGCGATCCAACGATTGGCCGTACGTGGGCTGATCGTCGCGAGCGATCCGCTGCTCTTCGCGCCCGATGCCGTCCTCGCTCAGCACGAAGTCGTCGAGTTCGCGCGGCGCTGTGATGCCGCCGGAATCTGCAGCGAGTCCGCCGCGATCGGGGCCTGGCGCCGCGGTTCCACGCGTGGCGAGTACTGCGCCGCGCTCGATGCACTGCGGCGCTGAGAGCGCCGGAATTCTCGACGGTTTCTGTGCTCAGAGCGTGTGAGGAACTCACACGCTCTCACGCTGCGGAGCAGCGCTACTAGTTTCCGAGAGCGTGTACGATTTCTTCACACGCTCTCAGCGCGTGTGAGGAAGTCACACGCGGTCGCGACGCGACGCGTCGCAACATGGATCCGAGAGCCCGTACACTCGATTTCTTCAAGGTGCTCAGACGCGCCGACGGACGACCAGGACGACGTGCTCGTCGCCGCCCAGCGCGGCAGCTTCCGCGCGCGCCAGCGCGACGAGCTGCACGGCCTCGACGAGACCCGACAGATCCACGATTTGGCTGGGCTTCACGAGGTGCACCTCGGGCAGGACCAGCCCCGCATCTCCCCAGGTCGTGAAGCGTTCGAGCTGCGCCGAGAGAGCGGCCTCCAACTCGGCCGGGCGCACGCGGCTCGTGAACGCATCGTCGGTCGACCAGCGCACGATCCCGTCGGCGTCGAGCGCGCACACCGGCGTGCGGATCAGCGGGACGAGTCCGAAGAATGCGCGCACGGTCTTCTCGGCCGTGTAGACGCGCATCCACCCGCCCGTCTCCAGGCACTCCACGTGTCGCGCTTCGACGCCCAGCACCTTCGCCGCGATCGCGATCAGCTCGGCCTTGGTCGGCAGCGCGCCCGTCAGATCGCGCGTGCGCATCTGCGGACTGCCGCGGGCCGTCGCGCGGACGCGCTTTTCCTTCCGGTCGACCTCCACGTGGACCTCGATCGAGGCCGCGTCGGCCCCCATGCGCAGCACGCGGTCGAAGGCCTCCTTGCGCAGCGCCAGCAGGTCCGACTCGCTCGGGCTGAGCAGCGTCCGCTCCACGCTGTCCTGCAGGATGCCGAGCGCGACGCCGATGGCGGAGATGACCTCCGCGTGGCGCGCGATCCGGTGCTCCATGCCGAGCGCCTTGGCGGTGTAAGGGACGATCGCCTCCGCGCCGCCGCCGCCTCCGACCATCACGAAGGCCTGCGCCTTGACCTTGTTCTCGGCGAGCAACGCCTTGACGACCGGGATCACTTTGCGCGAGGCCAGGGACAGCACGCGATCGGCGACGTCGCGCGGCGAGCCACCCAGCCGGCGAGCGGCCGCGGCGAACGCGCGCTCCACCGAACGGCTCTCCCCGCGGCTGTAACCCGTCGCCAGTCCGAGGACGTTCGACGCGCCCGTCGGCGTCAGGGCGTGCGTCGCGGTGGGCCCGTCTCCGGATCGCAGCGCCAGGTAGTCGTCGCCGTCGCCCGGTTTGGGGCGCACGTTGACGACCTCGAACTCCAGGTCCTCGCGCTCGAACGTCTCGTAGCGCAGCCCGGCGATGTGCGCGCTGCGCGGGCCGACGTCGAACAGACGGTCGGCGCGCGCGCGCGGCATCGATCCGCCCGCTACGCCCACCGTGCGCACGTCCAGTGTGCGGACGAAGAGTCGTCTGCCGCCGATCTCCGCGTGGCGGATCCGGGGTCGACCGTCCTGGATCAGGCAGATGTCGCTCGAGGTGCCGCCGACCTCGACGAACACGCCGTTCGTGATGCGCTCGTACATCAGCGCCGCGGCGACGCCCGCGGCCGGCCCCGAGAGCATCGTCAGGATCGGACGCTCGCGCATCGCCGCGAGGTCCATGATCCCGCCGTCGGAGCGCATGACCATGAGCGGAGCCGTGATGCCGCTCTCGGCGACGGCCTGCGCCGTGCGCTCGGCGGTCTCGACCATCTTCGGCAGCATGCTGGCGTTGATGACGGCCGTCAGCGTGCGCATGCGCAGGCCGTAGAGCTGCGAGAGCGCGCTGGTCGCCGTCGCCGGGAGTCCGGCTTCGCGCGCCAGGACGCAGACGCGCTCCTCGCGCTGCGGGTCGTCGACGCTGAACGGTTCCGCGGCCACGATCGCCAGGCAGCCTTCGGCGGCGAGCTCGCCGACCAGGATGCGGACGCGCGTCTCGTCCAGGCCTTTCTCCGTGTCCAGGAATCGAAACGAAGTCGCCAGCTTGGCGCCGCCGCCCAGATCGACCTCGCCCACGTTCGCTTCGCGGCGCGCGCGCAGGCCCGGAGCTCCCGAGCCCAGCGCGAGCACGCCGACGCGCGCGACGTCCCCCTCGAGCAGGGCGTTCGTCGCCTGCGTGGTGCTGTGGGCGATCAAGGCGACCTCGTCGGGCAGGATGCGCGCCTCGGCGAGCAGCTTGCGCATGGACTCGACCACGCCGCGCGCGACGCCCTCCTCCGCGCGGTGCGTCGTCGGCACGACCGCCTTGCCCACGAGCTCCATCGCATCGACGTCCATCGCGACCGCGTGCGTGAACGTGCCGCCCACGTCGATGCCGATCTTCAGCCGTCGTCCCGTCATCCGAGGAACCACGCGGCGGACACCACCAGTCCGGCGAACACGGCCAACCAGACGAAGGGCAGGGTGCGCAACAGGATCGTGTGCACGTCGACGCCCTGGTGGTTCGCCACCCAGACGTTCGCGGTGTTCGTCGGGTCGCAGATGCCCTGGATCTGCCCGACGCTGAGCAGCATCGCCATGATCGCGGCCGGCGGCAGCACGCCGGACGAGAGCAGGATCGTCGCGACGCCGAAGCCCAGACCCCACACGTTCAGCGGTCCGCGGTACAGCGCGAGCGGCGCGGCGAGACCGAAGCCCAGCACGTAGGCGATCGGCGTCGAGGGCGTGAACCGCTGGAGGATCGGCTCGATCGCGGCGAGGACCGGCCACTGGGCGCCGCCGTGTTCCGCGCTCCACCCGCTGGGCCCCATCACGGCCGACACGAGCATCCCGATCCCGATCATCAGGATCACGGCGGGCATCACGCTGGAACCGCCCTCGATCAGCGAGCGCACGAGCAGCGCCATCGAGCCGGGCCGCAGGGTCGCGAACACGGCGTACACGAGCCCGATCCCGAACGCCGCGAGGATCGGCACGTCGTACACGAGGATCGCGCCGAGCGGCACGATCGGGATCAGGTAGGCCCAGCCGCGTACCTTGACCTCCTGCTGGCGCCAGCGGCGGATCCGCTGGAAGGTGTCGAGGGCGATGGCCGCGAGCACTCCGGCGAACAGCACGAGCCCGATGCGTCGCGTCCACACGAGCCAGGTCGCGGGGCCCGCGCCCTCCTCGCCGGGACCCCGCGCCGAGCTCACGAGCGCGAACGAGATCGCGCCGACGACGATGGCGAAGAGCAGCAGGGTGACGACGAAGCGCCGTTCCCAGCGCACGAGCCGACTCTTGAACAGCTCGACGACGATCAGTGCGCAGCCCGCGACCATCACCGCGGCGAACACGACGAGCGCATAGCTCTTCACCGTGCCGACCGGGACCTGCATCGTCTCGACGTACAGGATCCAGTTGGACGGGTTGAGCACGCCGCCCAAGCTCATCCCGAACAGGATGATCGCCGCGCCCGCCGCGGGCGACAGCCCGACCGTCGCGAGGAGCGGCAGCACGATCATCGAGACCATGATCACGGCGCCCAGTCCACCGATGCTCGTGAAGAGCAGCGCGACGAGCAGCAGCGAGAAGACGCCGACCGGCAAAGGATCCGCGCCGACCAGCTCCGCACCTTGCTTGATCGCGCTCTCGGCCACGCCCGACTTCTGCATCAGGAACGAGAGAGCGCCACCGAAGAACGCGACGACCATCGCCGCGTGCAGACGCACCGCGCCGTCGCCGACGACGCCCTGCAAAACGTCCTGCGAGCTGATGCCCCCGTGGATCCAGGCCGCGCCACCGGCGATGGCCAGCGCCATCAGCGGCAGCGTGATCACAGCCGGCAGCGTGCGCGTGAACATCACGACGGCCGCGCCGAGGAAGATCGCGAGGAGGAGGAGGCCGATGCCCATGCGGGCGGAACGTACCTCAGGACGGCCGCCGCGTCGGCCGAGGATCCGATCTTGCACGGCGGCCCCGAGGACTTGTGCCGAGCGGGCGTCGTGCGCTGCGACGAGCCAACGGAATCATGGGTCTGAAAACGGCCCCGCCGTGTCCTTGCGCGGGCTCCGGAGACCGGCGTGAGGGCGGGCCTTCTGCGACGCATTCCGCACTTGGGATCCCGCAGATCCCGGGTGCTCGATCATGATCTCTGAAGGTGCCGATGCAGCGACCGGAGTGCTTCCCGATCGCCGGAGGCGGACCCGGTGGATCCTGCAGCTCCACCATCCCGAAGTCCTCGACTCAAAGCCATGTACACACGAGCCATCTCCCTTCTGTCCTTCCTCGCATTGGCAAACAGTGCGGCTGCGCAGATCACGCTGACCGAGATCGCGCCGCCCGTCGACTTGAACCCGACGTTCTTCACCGGCTCGCCCGCGGGGATCAATCCCTCGGCGATCGCGGTCGAAGGCACGACGCTCTGGGTCGCGGGCTTCAACAACCAGGGCCTCGTGGGCACGACCGGGATCGTCCGCGTGGACAACGCCACGACGACTCCGACAGTGTCCACGGCGTTCGCGGTCCTCACGACGCCGGGCCAGCGCGGCTACAGCGGGCTGACGGTCAAGAACACGATCGTCGGCGCCGCCTTCGACAGCGGTGCCACGGATCCGAACGGCATCGCGGCCTACGACGGCTCGACGTTCGCGCCGCTGTGGGCCGCAAACACGCGCGGGATCTGCGGGCCGGGCTTCGACCCCGACTTCAATGCCGCGGGCAGCCTGACGGGCATCGGCTGGACGACGCTCGGCGCCGGGCGCCGGGCGTTGAACGACCTGAACAGCGGCGCCTCCTACTTCAACCTCACGAACGGGATGATCTTCGCCGTCACGGGTCAGCCCACCGTCTGGCGCTGCATGGAGTTCGATCAGGCGACGGGTGACGTCTACCTGCGGATGGACAACTTCCTGGTCAAGGCCGTCCGTTCGGGCACGAACGCTTGCGCTGCCGGCGTGACCATCAGCGGCTTGGTGAACGCTGCAGGCATCTCGGGCCAAAACGTGGCCGTCCTGAACACGAACTTCGGCACGTTCCTCCTGGCCAACGATCGCACCGTGACGACCGCGGGCCAGAACTTCTTCTCCGCCGTCCAGGCGTTCGACACGAACGGCAACGCGGCGACGGTTCAGTGGCCGGGCACGTTCACGCCCCCGACGAGCGTGGGCTGGTACGACTTCTCCTACGACCCCGCCTCGAGCACGCTGGCGATCCTCGACTTCCTGAACCGCAGCGTCTTCCTGTTCTCGGTCAGCTCGGTCCAAGCCGGAACGACCTTCTGCTCGGGTGACGGAACAGGCACGGCCTGTCCGTGCGCCAACTCCGGTGTGGCCGGGAACGGCTGTGCGAGCTCGGTCAACCCGAGCGGTGCCCACCTGGGCTCGACGGGAGTCGCGAGCATCAGCAGCGACACCGTCGTCCTGGCGGGGAGCGGCATGCCGAACAGCTCGGCGCTCTACTTCCAGGGCACGTCCCAGCAGGGCGGCGGCGCCGGTTCCTTGTTCGGTGACGGACTGCGCTGCGCCGGCGGGACGATCACCCGCCTCGGCACGAAGACGAACGTCGGTGGTGCGTCGCAATACCCCGCAGCGGGTGACCCGTCGGTCTCCGTGCGTGGTCTCGTGAGCGTGCCCGGCACGCGCACCTACCAGATCTGGTACCGGAACGCAGCCGCCTTCTGCACGGCATCGACGTTCAACCTCTCGAACGGGCGCGCGATCGTGTGGTCGATGTGATTCCACCGAGCCGAACCGGTCCAACCGTGGACGGCTAGTTCGCGTCGAGCCGTCGAGCCGTCGAACCGTCGAGCCGTCGAGCGAGGCGGGCCCCTTGTGGGTCCGCCTCGCCGCATTCTCACCGGTACCTCGGACGAGAGCGTCGCTGCGCTCGAAGTCGCGAGCGTCGAGACCCGTCGTCGGAAGTCTCGCACCTAGGGCGTGAACGTCAGCGCGATCGCGTCCGACAGGTTGAAGCCCGCACCTCCGGCGGCTGCGTTGCGGTACCACAACTGGAAGCGGCGCTGGACACCGGCCGTGATCGCGCCGCCGCCCGAATTCATCGGCGGGCTCGTGTAGTTCACGAAGCGCAACGTGTTCCCGTTCGCATCGAAGGGCTGCGCCGGGCCGAGGCGCCAAGTGTTCCCGCCGATGCACCGGAAGCCGTTCCCGAACGGGACCTGCGTCGCGGCAGCTCCGTAGTAGAAGAGTCCGACCGAGTTCGGCGGCCCGCCCTCGGCGACGAGGACCAGGTTGTTCGCGGAGACGCTCGTCGTGCCCGACCAGCCGACGAGCATTCCCGGTCCGGCGGTGTTGGGCGAGGTGGAGCACTCGTTCTCGCCCTCGGGCGCGTGAACGAGCTTGACCGCATCACCCGACGTCCACTCGGCCGCGTCGGCACCGGTGTTCGTCAGCGAAACGCGCACGGCCGAGGGACCCTGGCCGAAGAGGAAGCGCCCGAGTCGGATCCAACGGCTGCCGTTGGCGCGCTGATCGATCGGGACGACAGCGGTCTCGTCGTAGCTGTGCACCGTGTACGGGGCCGCGTCGTTGCGATTGCCCGCGGCCGTGTACCAGACGTAGACGTCGTACGTGCCCGTGCGCGGCACGGCGAGGCGCCATTCCGCGGACGCGGGCGCCGTCCCCTGCGCGACGCGCGAACCGAAGCGCATCGCGCCCGACTGTGCCGAGGCCTGCCACCCACCCGACGTCTCGGCATACGTCGCCGCGCCGTCCGCGTCGTCGCCGACGATCTGGATGCTGCGCGAGGACACGAACGGGTTCACTGCCGACGCGTTCCAGGGACCGCCGGGGGCCGGCAAGTTGTCGATCTCGTCCTGGATCGCGATCTGGGCGGTGTACTGGTGGTAGACCCACAGCGCCCCGTGCGGCACGCCCTGGCCGCGCGCATAGTTCAGTTGATTCTGCACGAGCGACCAATCGGTGTCGTCGCTGGCCCGATAGCCGACACCGAGCTTCGACAGGTACGAGCCCGCCTGCGTGCGGCACGTCTGGAACTCCGTCTGGAACGACGCGAGAGACGTCAGGTACATCTGCGGCATCACGAGGTCGATGTAGCCGCCGGCGAGCCAGCTCGACCAGCGCTGCATGTGCTGCGTGATCCCGTACGAGCCCGTGGGCGCCGACGAGACGACGATCGTCGGGTTGGCCGATTTCACGGCGTTGAAGGAGCGCTGCATCAGGCTGTTCACGAGCCCCTCGCGGAACGTGACCCACTGTGCGGAGTTCACGTTCGACGGCGGATTGACGCCGTACTGCGCGAAGTAGAGCGCGGCGGTCGGAGCTTCGTAGCCGTACTCACGCCCGGTCGACTTGCGGCCCCAGCGGATGCGATCGAGCTGGATGTCGTCGAAGTCGTAGTCCTGGGCCAGCTCCGTCACCATCGCTACCAAGAGGTCCGTCGCGGGCTGGCTGCCCGGCGAAAGGAACACGAAGCCGCCGTTCTCACTGGTGACCGGATCCCCGCCGATGTCGCGCGCCAGCCAGTCCGGGTGCGCGACGGCCAGTGGATGCGAGCCGAGCCCCACGGCGAGCCCGTACTCGAACCACGCGCCGACCTGCAGGCCCTCGTCGTGGAAGATGCGGCACAGATCGCGTGCGTAGTCGATGCTGCTGCTGGCCCAGTTGCCGCCCGCGGCCTTGTAGGCGCGACTCGGCCACAGCGTGGACTGGCCGGAGTACATGGCCACGTAGACCGTGTTCATGCCGCCGTTGCGGATGTTCTGCGCGATCGCGCGCAGCTGCGGCTCGCTCTTGCCGACGAAGGTGTATTGCGTGAGCCAGCACGAGCGAACTTCGGACGCCTGGGCCGGGGCGACGCTGGCCGTGGCGATCAGCGCAGTGCAGGCGGCGAGGAACGAGGAGACGGCGCTGTGGAGGGACCTCATGCCGCGAGGATACGACCATTACCGCGACTCCGCCTGTCCTCGCGGTCGTTCCAACGCCTGCGGCCATGATGCTCCTGCAGCGGACAGCGCTATCCGTGAAAACCGGTCCCTAGAAGAGGACCTGGTCGACACGCAGGACGCCCTTCGTGCCCGAGGCAGGCGATCGTAACGGGCTCGAGCGGCTGTGTCGGTAGGTCACTCGCCCACTCGTGCAGCTCGAGCGGCTATCGCTCGACCCCGAGGGCAAGGTGATCAACGCGCTTCGTCGGTGCGGGCGCGACGGCACCTCCTCGATTCCGTTCGAGCAGCTCGACTTCCTCGCCCCGCTCGCGCCGCGGCCGCGAGCGCACATGTTGACGTCTCACGTCGTGCTGGCGCCGGCGACCAAGTGGCGCGAGCTCATCGTGCCACTCTCGCCGAGTTCGCCGGATGGCACGCACGGCGAGGAGCGCCACGGGCCGAACTCCTGCTGCGCGCATTATCATCGACGTGCAGACCTGCCTGCATTCCGACGGACGGCGGGAACGGACTCGCGTTCCTCACCGACGGCCTGATCATGCTGCCAAGATCCTGGGCAGCCCTCGGACCGTCGACCGAGTCGCCATGCAGCGCGTCCGCTCGAACGGTACTGAGTTCGAGTTCGCGGAGTAGCGGCCCGGATCCTTCATCGTGCTTCCTGAGCAGGCTCGGGCAGGCACGTTCGCTGGGCAGGTGCTCCTGCTGTCGCGCGGAATGGGACTCTGGGACGTCGTGTTCGGCGGCGCCTTGGTGTCGTTCACGTTCGACGCACTCGCCGTCGCGCTCGGCGCTCGCCGCCAGACGATGCTGCGGAATCCGTGGGCGACCGCCGCGCCCTGCGTCGTCATCGCAATGGTTGCCTGGTTCGCGTATCGAGCAGTGCGTCGGTCCCTCGAGCACGGACGCGACCGCGGATCACTCGGTGCCGGCGTTCGTCCGCGTTTCGACGCCGAGACGGTGCTCGAGCACGGTGCTCTGCTCGAGCACGCGCACTGGCCGCCCGGCCCGCGCCTCTGAATCAGCCTGCAGCGCGTGGTTTCGCGGCCATTTCCTGGCAAGATCGGCGGACTCGACAGCCGCGCAGCCGATGCAACCGACCATCCCTCACGCCGCGAACCTGGACCAGGCAGCCGTCGGCAACGGCCGCGCCCTTGCGCTGGTGTCGCCACGCGGCTCGCTCGACTGGCTGTGCCTGCCGCGCTTCGACTCGCCGAGCGTGTTCGCCCGCCTCCTCGACGAGGAGCGCGGCGGCCGATTCCGCGTCCTGCGCCGCGGGGCCGAGATCGAGGGCAAGCTCGAGTACCTCGTGAACACGAACGTCGCTCGCGTGGAATTCCGCGACGGCGACGAGGCCTGGGAGCTCCTCGATTTCGCACCGCGCGTACCCGAGGGGCTCGGCGTCAGCGTCCCGATCGAGCACGTGCGCTTGCTGCGACCGATCTCCGGGGAGCCGCGACTGAGCATCGATTTCGATCCGCGCCCGGGCTATGCGGCAGCGCCGGTCGAACTGCGCGAGAGCACGTGCGGCGTCGACGTCGTCAGTGGGCACGGACCGATTTCGCTGCAGACCAACCTGCCCATCCCCTACGTGCTCGGGAAGCGCGAGTTCGCGTTGACGCGACCCACGTGGTTCTCCGTGCGGTACGGCGCCACGACCGAGCGACGCGAAACGGCCGGGATCCTGCGCGACCTCGACCTCACGATCGCGGGCTGGCGAGCCTGGGCGCGGACGTGCGCGCTGCCGAGCTTCGTGCCCGAGCATGTCCTGCGGTCCGCGCTGACGCTGAAGCTCCACGCGTACCACGACACGGGCGCGATCATCGCGGCCGCGACGACCAGCGTTCCCGAGGCGCTCGGGACCGAGCGCACCTGGGATTACCGCTACTGTTGGTTGCGCGACGCCGCGTTCGTCGTCGAGGCGTTGCGGCGACTGTCGCACCTCGCCGAGGGCGAACAACTGCTGCGTTTCCTGCGCGACATGGTCGAGTCGGGACCGCTCCAACCCGTCTACGGGATCGGCGGTGAGCGCGACCTCGAAGAGCGAATGCTGCCGCACCTCGCCGGTTTCGCCGGGAACGGTCACGTCCGCGTCGGCAACGCTGCGGCGATCCAGCGCCAGAACGACTTGATGGGCGAGCTGGTCCTGTGCTTCGACACGATGCTCTCGGACCCGCGCGTCGTCGTCGAGCGTCCTGAAGCGTATTGGCCCGTCATCGAGCGACTCGTCGAGGACGCGATCGCCGCCGCGCGCGAGCCCGACATGAGCATCTGGGAGTTCCGCACGCTGATGCGGCACTACACGTTCTCGCTGGCGATGTGCGCCGTCGCGGCTCACCGCGGAGCGCGAATCGCCGAGAGATTCGGCCGGATGGAGCACGCGCGGCGCTGGAGCCTCGCGAGCGACGAGTTGCGCGCCGAACTCCTGGAGCGCGGCTACAACCAAGGCCTCGGCTTCTTCACGCAGGGGCTCGACGGCGTCAACCCGGATGCCTCGAACCTGCTCTTGCCGAGCCTCGGACTCATCGACGCGCACGACCCACGCTTCGTCTCGACCGTTCGCGCCTATGAGGAGAGGCTCGTGGAAGGCGGAATGATGCTGCGCTACCGGAACGACGACGATTTCGGCGAGACCACGAGCGCGTTCACGATCTGCTCGTTCTGGTGGGCCGAAGCGTTGGCGCTCATCGGCGACCTCGACCGCGCGCGCGAGGTGTTCCTCCACATCGCCGCGCACGCGAACCCGGTGGGCCTTTTCTCCGAGGACGTCGATCCGCGGACGCGGCGGCTGCTGGGCAACTTCCCGCAAGCGTACACGCACGTCGGTTTGATCCACGCGGCGACGACGATCGGGGGACTTCTCGACGCGCGCGACGGCCGGGTCCGCGCTTGGTGTTCGTCGTGAGGTGCGCGCCGTGAGGTGCGCGCCGTGACACGCACGCTCTTCGTGTCGAATCGGTTGCCCGTGA
>CAZKIY010000080.1:0-14791 GCA_964552875.1 uncultured Planctomycetaceae bacterium | reverse complement strand
CGGCGCGCCCAACCGGCCCAGGGCCCAGGCGGCACTCGAGCGCACGTGCGCCTCGGGATCGCGCAGTGCGGCCAGCAGCGGTTCGAGCGCACGCAGATCGGCAAGCGCACTCAGTACTGCCAGTGCACTCAGCCGCTGGGAGACGGACTCCCATTTTCGCGTCTCCGCAAGCTTCTCGAGTATCCGTTCCGCGAGTCTGGTGCCGGAGGAACGCCCCAGTACTCGTGAGGCACTCTCTCGAAGCGCTTCGATCTTCTCTTCCAGAAGCCAGGGCACGAGTTGGCACACGACTGCATCGACCGTCTTGGCTCCCACGTTGGGTGCGTCGAGGCAGCAGCGCGCGGCCAGGATCACGTTCTTGTGAAGCCTCGTGACGAGCCACGGATGACGTCCGCCACTTTCGTTCAGCAGAGTCTCGATCACCTTCTCCGCCGCAACCACGCGCCCCTGCAGGATCGCCAGAGATCCGACACCAAGCAGGATCACTTCCTCCCAGCGCGCGTCGAACCAGTGCTTGCGCACGAAGGGGAGGAGTTCGTCGGTTGCGTTGAGGTGCGCTGCGGCGAAGTACTCCTGGAACGTCAGGTGGAGGAACCCGAGCAGCCCGGGGCCCCTTTCGACGAGCAGTTGCAGCTCGTCCTGAGCCTTGTGCAGGAACACCCGCGCCGATTCATCCGCGACTCCGCTTTCGATCCCGCTGGTCTGCTGGAGGGCCTTCGAAACTTGCGCTTCAACTTCCGCGCGCGGAGCGGCGCCTGCCCCGTGGTTCTCGTGCAACCAGTACGCGAGGCGGCCGAGCACGGGGATCGCTTCGGTGTCGAAGTCGACGCGTGATGAGTTCGGCTGTGCGTTCGCGACGAGTTGTCGCGCTTGACTCCACGTCTCGCACAGAGCGCGCGCCATGATCTCGTACACGCGGATGCGGTGCGAGGGGAGTTGCCCTTCCGCACGATGAACAAGCGCCAACGCCGAGAGCATGAAGGGGCTGCGCGAGAGGAGCGCGAGTCGAGGCTCTCGGCTCAGAGCGCCGGCGAGTCCATCGGCTTCTCGCTTTGCGTTCGGCCGATCGCGTTCGATCGCGTCGCCGTCGAGGTTCGACTCCCAAGCGCGGTAGGCACTGAACCACCCGCGCAAATAGAGCTTCACTTGCTCGTCGTCGAACGGTTGCACGATGAACTCGTTTCGCTGGGGCAGATCGATCCCCGTGAATCCGAATATCCGGCTCGTGACGACGAATCGGTTCTCGCGGTGGTTCGCAGCGAAACGCTCGATCCAGTTCGACATCTCGCCGCGTCGGTCCGTCGGTACCTCGTCGATGCCGTCGAGCAGCAATAGGCAGTTGCCCGACTTCAGTTCCTGCTCGAAGACGCTCTCGATCGCTTCAACCGTCAGGCCGGTTTCGGAAGTCCGGAAGTACTGGACGATCGCCGTGAGGAAGCTGGGGGCTGCTGCGCCCTGTTCGCGGAGCATGGCCTCGCGGATCTCGAATAGACGGCCGATCGACACGAGAACCGGGAACAGTCGTTCGTCCGCGCCGAGTCTCGAGCGGCATGCTGCGCGACCGTCGGCGGCCGTCAGTGCCAGCCAGCGGAGCAGCGTCGTCTTCCCGCTGCCGGGGTCTCCGAGGACGACGATGTGGCGTCGCTCGGCGAAGACTTCTCGGAAGGGACGGTGTGTGAGAGTCTCTCGATCGATCTGCCACGGCGCGTACTCGCTGTCGTGCCGCGTAGCCGATTCAGGCCGCTTCTCGGGGCTTCGTGGTAAGCGTCTCTCCTCGACTTCGAGCGGCGTGAAGACCTGGAAGAGATCGAGGCTCGGTGGTTCCTTGCGCGTGAGCCGCAGTCCGACGTAGCGGAGCCTTCGCACCTGCGGGTCGTCGAGGATGCGCAGGAACTGTGCGCGGTGCTTCTCGAACTTCTCTGCTGAAGAATCGAACTTGCTCGCGTCGCGCCGCGCTTGCGCGGCCTTCGGGTACACGTGCGCGGTCGTCCTGTCGCGGAAGGTCGTGCCGAGGAGCACGAAGCTGTCGCGCTCCCGCTTCGGAAGCGCGCGGAGCACATCGTCCGTGACAGCCAACGACTTCGAAGGCGTGTCGTGCTCGAGGTGTCCACACCGGTCGATCTCGGGGCTCGCGAGGCTGCCGCTTTCCCTCTCGAAGGCGACGCGGCCGCAATGAGCCGCCAGGCGCGCGTCGAAACCGCTCCTGGCGAGGAGTTCGAGGAGTTCGAGGCCGAGCAGTCCAGCCTTCATCGCTGCGGTAGTCGGTACATCGCGGGACCACGATCGACGCGAACCGTGCTCGCTCACGAAGAGCATGACCCCGTCGCCTTGCCAACTGAGCGGTTGAAGCGCATCGAAAGACTTCGCCACTCCCTCGACCAGGATGTGAAATTCCGCTCGTCGTTGAATCGCGATCTCGGCGGGGAGTTCGAAGTCGCCGCTCGATCCAACGCGATCGATCTTGACGAAGCCGAGTTCGACGAGACGACCCCGCTCGAGGCTCTCCCACCATGCAGCAGGGTCCGCGGTCTCGGTCATACGGCCCTTGGTTTCGTCCGCAGTGTCACAAGGAGGGACGGACCACGCTCTTCGATCTCGGGCTCGGGGAGGCCGCGCTCACGCATCAGACGCATGACCCGAGGCAGTCCGCTGCCGCGCTCGGTCATCAGACCACTCTTCGCCATGAAGCCCGCGATCAGGGGGTTTCGCTCGACGTGCACTCCGAGCCGAATTGCATCCACCGTGACCGAGTTCAGCAACTGCCCCGGGCTCGCGACCTCCACGCGATCATCGTAGACCGTGATCAGGATCTGACTCTTCACGGCGTAATCGCGATGCGCGACGGCATTGCGGACGACTTCGCGGATGGCTTCGATCGGCAGACTTGGTGTCGGGATCTCGGAGGCAAACCCGTCGATCCTCGAGGGTGATGGAAGGTGTCTGACGATGAACTCCTCCGCAGCGGTGATCTGGGCATCGAGCGTCCCACCGAAGTCCTTCCGGTCCGTGTACTCGAGCCCGACCTCGACCCCGGGGCTTCGCGCGCCGGAGATTCGGGCCCAGGGGATGAACTGCTGCGGATTGAGCCCGAAGCAGAGAAGCCCGAGGATCGAGGGGCCTTCCGGCGTGAGGATCTTCAACGTTGCCACGAGCCGTTGGAGTTCCTCGCGATCGGTCGGTGCCTCGTCGCCGTAGGCCTTTCTGTGGAACTCACGAAACCGAGCCAGATCCAAGTCCTCGAACCTGGTTCCTTGAACGGGGAACTCGTCGGGCACCAGCGCGGACGACGCAGCGGATTGAACCAGACGACGGATCTCGGCCGTCGTCGCAGCGCGCCGACTCGCGCCTCCACGTACGTAGTAGATGCCACGGTTCGTGCGGTACGGACGATCGGGGCTGAATCCAGTGACTTCTGTCACCAGCAGCATCTGCCCATCGTGATCGAGCTTTTCGTGTCGGCAAGCGATCGGGGGTTCGACGTTGTGCCGGCACGCGTTGTCCAGGAGCTGGAGGAGTTCGTCGGCCCGCTTGCGGTCTCCGATTCCCGAGACGGCGCCGTCATCCTCGATGCCGAGCCAGAGTCGGCCGCCCCCGCTGTTCGCCAGCGCGACGATCTCAGCTGCCAGGTCGTCTGCGGGGAGTAGGCCGCGTGCCACGGACTTGAACTCGTTGCCAGTGTCCTCTCCGCGTGCCAGCGTCTGCGCGACAATCTCGCGCGTCAGGGGTTGAAGGGGCATGGCAGTGGGCGTTCAGGCGGAGGTTTGTCGCCGAGGCGTTCCCCGGTGCTGTCGTCGATGCAGTGCGATCGAACCCGGATCTTAGCTACTACATCCATGCCTCCAAAACAGCGCGACCTCCGTCACCGGAGGTCGCGCTCGATCGTTGACCGCGGAGGTCGCGTCAGTTGCCCCAGAGCACCGACACACCGTTCGTCAGATTGAACGTGGAGCTCGTGCAGAAGCTCGCGGCGTTGCGGTACCACGCTTGGTACGTGCGCGTGCTGCTCGCGGGGACGCTGCCGCGCACCGACACGGATTGGTCGCCGCCCTGCGGATAGCTCGCGACGCCGCTTGCCGACATCTTCGTGCCGAGGCGGATGATCGTTCCGCCCGCGCAGCGCAACCCGTCGCCGAACACTTGGCCCAAGCCGCCGCTCTGCGCGGTCGTGCCTTGGAAGAAGAGCACCGACACCGTCGCGGGCAGCCCTGAGGCGGTGAGGACGAGTGAGTCCGTCCCGACGCCGACCGTTCCCGATCCGGCGAGAACGCCGCTCGATCCCGTCGAGTTCGCGCAGCCCGCGCCGCTCGCGCCGACGTTCGCGCACGGACAGGCCGTGCCCGTGCCGTCGCCCGAGCAGAACGCGGCGATGCCGACGCAGTTCGGTAGCGTGATCGCGAAGTCGTCGATCGCGGCCTCGACGATCGAGCCGGAGCCCACGTCCTCGGCGACGAAGCGCACGCGCACCGTGCTCGTCGGAGTGACGAAATCGGCGACTCGGAATTCGTGCCTGTACCAACCGCCCGAAGCCTGCGCGTGGCCGACTCCGAGCGTCTCGACGTTCACCCACGTCGTGCCGTTGTTCGTCACGTCGACGCGGAAGTTGTCGTCGATCGCGGTGTTGCCGTCGTTCACGTACCAACGCCAGTACCCGACCACCGGATTCGCGAACGCGGCCAGGCTGTAGTTCGCGGAGAGCAGCGTCGTGCGCCCGCCGTCGATGTCCGCCTCGCCGACGCTGCCGCCCACCGTGCCTTGGCCGGTGAACCAGCAATTCACGCCTGCTCCGACCGTGTGGTCGTCCTCGGTCTGCTCGGCACTGCCGATCGGATTCGAGCGGACCCACAAGCCCGCGGTCGCGGTGTCGGTCGCCGTGTCGCGCGCGAAGCTCGCGGCGCTCGCCTCGAAGTCGCTCGACGTGAACGTCGTGGAACCGAGAGCGGCGATCGCCGTGTACGTCGAGCTGGGTGCGTTCTCGGGTGCCGTCCAGACGATGCCGTTCGTGCCGGTCGCCGAGACGTAGTAATTGACCGACGACCCGCACGCGATCGGGGGGAACTCCGCGCCGTAGAGATCGCCGCCGAGAGAGGTCAATGCGACCGGCGTGTAGGCGCCGCCCGTGCTCCAGTACAAGGTCGGCGTGCCCGCCTGCAGGATTCCCGCGGTGTTCTGCACGATCTGCACGATCGCCGCGTCACCGGCGGGGTTCAGTTCCGTCGGCGCACCTTGCGGGAACGCGAAGTCGATCTGCGGGTCGCCGACCCACCAGACGAAGAGCCCGCTCTCGAGGTCGGAGCCGATGACGACGCCGCTCGGGAAGTACGGGTAGTTGTTCCACAGGCCGTTGTAGCCCGTGCTGTCATCGGCCGGGAACGTGTCGAACCACGAGACGAGCGTCGGCGTCGTGACGCCGCTCGCCGTGTCGAAGACGCGCAGTCCGCTGCGATAGTTCGCGTGGAAGACGCGCGAGTCCTTCGTGTAGAGGTTGTGGTCGACCGTGACGCCGTTCTGGTACTCGCCGACGTACGTCAGGACCGGGATCGGCTGGTTCAGGTTCGACGCGTTGAACACGCGCGTGAACGGACGGCCGTCGACCTCGTCGTTGTGGAAGAGGAACTGGCGGTCGGGCGACAGCCACGCTTGGTGCGAGTAGTTCGGTGAGCCGTACACGACGTGCAGCAAGTGCACGGGAGCCGCCGCGTTCGTGACGTCGACGATGTCGATCCCTGTGTCCGTGTAACCGCTGCCGAGTCCGCCGCAGCAGATGGCGAGCTCGCGCGGGCCGCCGCCTGGGCCCCCCGTCGGATACGTGACGACTTGAGCTTCGTGGACGTAGCGATCGGGCCACGCACCAAGGTACGTCGGGCTCGCGCCGCTGCCGTTCAGGTTGTAGATGCGCAGGCCGTTGCCGCCGCCGCCGGCGCGATAGAGACGCCCCGACGCCGTGTTGATCTCCAGCGTGTGCGTCGCCGTGCTGCCGCCCGTCGACACGGAGTTCGCGAGCGTGACGACGCCGCCGTCGACGTTCGCGAGATCGATGACCTGGATGCCGCCGCCGCCTTCGGAGCCCGCGTAGGCGTAGGTGCCGAACACGCGGATGTCGCGCCACAGGCTCGTCGGCCCGGCTATCTGTCCGACGATGACCGGGTTACCCGGCGACGTGATCTCGACGACCGCCGTGCCGTTCGAGTGTCCGAAGAGCGCGTACTCGCGACCCGACGGCGACGTGTAACCGAAGCACGAGTTCCCGTTGCCGCCCGCGCCGACCCCGAAGTCCGACAACGGCATCCACGAGAGCAAGGTCACGTTGCTCCGCGCGAACTGGTCACCGATGCCGAGCTGCGCTTGTCCGCCGCCCTGCGCGTGCTGACGCTTCAGCGCATTGCGCCACCCCGGCCCTTGGTAGGCCGGACGCTTGTCGAGGATCTTCGGATCGCCGTCGTGGGCGAGCGCGAAGGGTGCCGCGACGAACGCGGCGAGGAGCGGTAGAGCGAAACGGCGGAGGTCGTGCATGGAGAGAGAGGGTCGGAAGGTTCTTCCGGTGCTGGGGCGAGTGCGAGCCCTGACCTCAGATCGTGACCCGGACACGAGGATCGGTCTACCGAAGTTCTGGGATCTCGGACTCCGACGGGCTCCGGAGCGCCCGGGTTCCCCATCCCGCGCGAAGATCCCTTGGAAATCGCTTCCGGTGCGGCTCGTTCGCGCCGTCGACATGAGCAGCGCATTGCGCTCGGGATGTGCGCTCGAGTCCGAGAAGACCGCGCGGTGGTCGCCTTCGAGCCTATTCGTCTCGCCCCGCCCATAGCGCGACATCGACGACGGTTCGCGCGACGGGCGGCAACGCCGCGGCGCGCAGTACACGGGTTTCGCCTTCGCGCTCGAGCCGCACTTCGACTTCCGCTCCGACCGGATCTGACCACGCAGCCTGAATCGCCGCATCGTCGGCGACGTCGCGTCCGTTCACCGCGCGCACCACATCGCCTTCGCGCAGGCCCATGCCGAAAGCATCGGAGCGCGTGTCGAGCGCGGTGATCCGCGTGCCGTCGAAGTTGGCGCGCAAGCGGCGTGGTTCGACGCTCAGTTCGAGGCCGACTTCGAGCCGGGCGAACTCGTGCGCGGGGTCGAAGCCGCCGGGCTCGGAGATCCAGCGCGCGACGCGCTCGCGGCCTTCGCTCCCGAGGGCCTCTTCGACGTGCCCGAGGAAGTCCTCCAGCGTCGGTCCGTGCTCGTGCGAGTAGCGCGGATCGTTCACGAACTCGCGCAACCAGCCGTCGAGTCCGTCCGCGCGACCCGCGCGCCGCAGTTCGACGTCGAGCAGCGCCGCGACGAGCAATCCGCCGCCGTAGGTCGCGGAGTAGTGGTCGCCGCCCTCGAAGAAGCGCTCTCCACCCGCAGCGTGCAGCGCGACGTCGAGCTTCGGCGCGAGCACGGCCCACGCGTCGAGCTTCCGGCCCAGCTCTTCGCCGAACTGCTCCCAAGTGGTCAGCCCGAGTCGCGCCGGCACGACGTGCGCGAACCAGTCGGTGAATCCTTCGCCGACGAAACGCAGATCGTTCCCGTAGTCGAGCCGCGCAACGGCCCACAAGTGGTGGAACTCGTGCGCGACGAGGTGCGCGATCATCTCGCCCGCGATTCTGTTCGAGAGGTCGCCGCAGACTTGCAGCACCATCGCGCCGTCCTTGGGCGAGCCGGAGAACGTGAAACCGCTGACCGGTTTCGGCGCGACGAAGAGGAAGAGATAGCGCTCGCGCGGCACGAGACCGAAGAGCGCGAGTTCCGCGGCACAGATGCGCTCGATCGCAGGCGCCGCGAGTGCTTCGAGCGCCGGTTGCCCCGGCGCGAACGCGGCCTCGATGCTCATGCCGTCGAGTTGGATCCGCCGCGAGGTCCAGGCACCGACCGCGACGAGGTCGTCTTGCAGCGCGCGACGCGTGACCGGATCGAAGACGCCGGGTTCGATCTCGCGCCAGGGCGTGAGGACCGGCCAACCGGCGGGCGCGTCGAAGCGCACGCGCCACTCGGCCCCGGGACCCAACACGGGCGCGATCATGAACGCGCCGGTCATCAGCGTCGCGTGATCGGCCGCGATGTAGGGATGTCCGAACGAATCGCGCTCGACGACGTCGGCGCGATCGTGCGCGGTCAACGCGCTGGTCCACGTCACCGAGACGTCCGTCGCGCCCTTCGTCGCGAGCCTCCAGCGGAACGCGGACTCGTTCTCGACCGCGAGCGGATCACCTGCCTTGGTGCGCGCCGCGAGCGGTCGAGCGAGGAGCGGCGCGTCGAGCCCGAGGAACGAGTAGCTCTCGGGCAGGTTCAGTTCGATCACGTCGACCGCGGGGTCGAGACCCGTGATCCGCAGTTCGACGTCCAGGGCGCGCTCGCGCGGATCGAGCACGTGCACGCGGTATTCGGCGCGCGGCCTTCTCGCTTCGGCGCCCGCGTTCGGCAGTCCGCCGGCTGCGCACGCGTGGAGGATGGGCGCGAGGAGCAGGGCCGCGATCGGTGTGCGCATGGGGTGGCGGTACGCGCAAGCTGGTTCGCTCGTTGGCGTGCGTCAAGACGATCTCTGCCGACTCCGCACGAAGGTCTGCGGCGTGCAGCAAGGTCGCGGCCGAACGCTACACTTCGCCGCTTGGAAATCGTCCTCGTTCACCCCGAGATCCCGCACAACACGGGCTGCGCTGCGCGGCTCGCGGCCGGGCTCGGGCTGCGTCTCCACCTCGTCGAACCGCTTGGTTTCAGCCTCGAAGACCGCTATTTGAAGCGCGCGGGCCTCGACTACTGGCCGCTCGTCGATCTCGTCGTGCACCGCACGTGGTCGGCCGCGACCGAGGCGCTCGCGGCGGGTTCCGACCGACCCTTCGCCGAGCGGATGCGCCTGTTCAGCGCGCGCGGCGGCACCTCGCTCTTCGAAGTCGCGTTCGAGCCCGACGACGTGCTCGTCTTCGGCTCGGAGAGCCGCGGTCTGCCCGCGAAGCTCCTCGCGGACCATGCGGCGCAACGCGTCTACGTCCCGATCCAAAGCGGCGTGCGCAGCTTGAACCTCGCCAACGTGACGTGTCTCGGCGTTTACACGGCGCTCGTGCGCGCGGGCGTGCAGCTTCCCGAGAACGACGGTGCCTACGTCGCCCATCCGCGCGCAGCCGAGGACGTGAAGCCTTCGTCGCGCGTCGAGCGGATCGACGCGTGAACGCCGCGGATTCGTCGGTGGAAGCCCCGGGTTCCATCCCGCCGCGCAAACCGCGCGCGGAGGACGTTTTCACGCTCACGATCGACGCGTTCGACGCGCGCGGTCACGGACTCGCGAAGAGCGACGGCTACCGATTCCGTGTCCAACGCGCGGCCGTCGGATCCAGGGTGCGCGCTCGCGTCTTGCGCCGTCGTCGCGACGACGTCGAAGCGGTCGCGTTCGAAGTCCTGGACGCCGGGCCGCGTGCCGCCGTGCCGCGCTGTGCGCACTTCCGCGCGTGCGGCGGTTGCAGTTTCCAGGACCTCGCGTACGACGCGCAGCTCGAAGGGAAACACCGGCTGGTCGAGAACGTGCTCGAGTCCCGTGGACTGCTCGCGTCGGGCGTGCGCGTCGAGCCCGTGGTCGCGGCGCCCGAACTCTGGCGCTACCGCAACAAGATGGAGTTCACGTTCTCGAACCGCCGTTGGATCGCGCCGGACGAGCCCGCCGGCGTGGACGCCTCCTTCGCGCTCGGCATGCACGCCCTGGGCCTCTTCTCGAAGGTCGTCGACGTCCGCGCGTGCTCGATCCAGGCCGAAATCGCTGACAAAATCGTCGATGCGGCGCGCGCGATCGCGCTCGAACGCGGGATCTCGGCCTGGGACCTGAAAACTCACTCGGGGCTCTTGCGCCACATCGTCGTGCGTCGCGCCGAGCGCACGAACGAGGTCCTCGTGAACTTGGTCACGTCAGCCGACGCCGCCGACATCGTCGAGCCGTTCGCCGAGGAACTCACGCGCCGGGTGCCGGGCATCACGACGATCGTGCAGACCGTGAACGCGACCGCCGCGACGACGGCGGTCGGCGACCACGAGCGCGTCCTCTTCGGCCCCGGATCGATCACGGAGCAGATCCAAGGGCTCTCGTTCGGGATCTCGGCCGGTTCGTTCTTCCAGACGAACACGCTGGCGGCCGAGCGCATGTTCGCGGCCGTTCGCGAAGAGGCTGCGCTGGATCGCGAGCGCGTGGCGTGGGACCTCTACTGCGGCACGGGCACGATCGCGCTCGTGCTCGCCCGCGACGCGCGCGAGGTCGTCGGGTTCGAGCTCGTGGCCTCGGCCGTGCGCGACGCGCGCGCGAACGCGGCGCGCAACGGCATCACGAACGCGCGGTTCATCGAAGGCGACGTCCTGATCGGTCTCGCGGCGACTCGGGACGTACCCGCGCCCGACGTCTTGGTGCTCGACCCGCCCCGTGCCGGGCTGCATCCGCGCGTGGTGCCCGCGCTCCAGTCGTTGCCTGCGCGGAGGCTCGTCTACGTCTCGTGCAACCCGGCTGCCGCCGCGAACGACGCCGCGAACTTCGTCGCGGCCGGTTGGCGGCTCGTGCGCGTCCGACCTTTCGATCAGTTCCCGCACACGCCACATGTCGAGACCGTGCTCACGTTGGAGCGCGACCCGTGAGCAGCGCTCCGCGCGATGAAGCACCCCGCGACGAGGAGCGCCCGCCGCGCCGATTCGGTAGTCGCTGCGAGGACTGCGCGCACGTCCGCGCCATCCGGTCGGGGAAGGGCTCCGTGTTCCTGCTGTGCCGTCACGGCGTCGACGATCCGTCCTGGCCGAAGTATCCGCCGCAGCCCGTGATCCAGTGCCCGCGGTTCGAGGCCTACGTTCCGCCCCTGTGATCGGTGCAGGCGTTTTCGCGCGGCGCGCGTCATGCCGTTCCATGGCTCCTCGGCGATTGCTAGGTTCGCGAGTGATGAAGGAACTGCGAACAGTCCCCGGCAGCCTCCTCGCCGCCTCGCCAGCGTTGCGCGACGAGAACTTCATGCACACCGTCGTGCTGATGTGTGCGCACGATGAAGATGGCGCGCACGGCGTGGTGATCAATCGTCCGTCGCCCGTCACGCTCGACAAACTCATGCCCGCGCACGTACTGCTCGCGCGCCAACGTCACGTGATCCACGCGGGTGGGCCGGTCGGGCTCGACACGCTCCAGTTCTTGCACCGCGTGCCCGGGCGGATCGGCGGTGGGATCGAGCTCTCGGCGGGCATCCACTTGGGTGGCGACATCGACCAACTGGCGCAATTCCTCGATGAGCGTGGCGAAAGCGCCTCGGAGGACGTGCGGATGATCCTGGGCTATGCCGGGTGGGGTGCGGGACAGCTCGAGGCCGAACTCGGTGGCGGATCCTGGATCCCGGCCAGCGTCGATCCGGATTGGGTTTTCGCCGCGGACGCGCCGGGCATTTGGCGCCAAGTCGTGCGCTCGTTGGGGGAGGACGCCGCGGGTCTCGAGAACTTGCCGCCGGACTTGAGCTGGAATTAGGCCTCACGTTCGAGTGAGGTTGTAGGCCGTGGCGTCCCTTCCCATTCCGGGGCCGCCAAAAAACGGGAACGCTGCGATCGTGTGCTGCGCGGGGAGAGAACTTCGCCGCGACATGCCGTGCAAGCGACGTTTCCACCAGTGCGGTCCCGTTTCGTGCGGTCGTGGAATGGAAACTCAGAAGAACCCCAGTGAGGCGCTCCTCGATCTGCTCGTCGAGGAGGGTGTCGTTGCCCGAGCCGTCGCCGACTCCGTGCGCAATCGTCACCGCGACACGTGGGTTCCGATCGGGAAGATCATGCGCCAGCGCGGTGGGCTGACGATGGCACAGCTCGTGGATTTGCTGCAATTGCAGGCGAAAACCCCGGAACATCGGCTGGGTGAGATCGCGCTCGAGCGCGGGTACTGCTCCGCGATCCAACTCGAGGACGCGTTGCGCGTGCAGCGTGAACTGTCTCCGCACGTGCTCGACTTGCTGGCCGAGACCGAGGGCGTCGAACCGGCGCAGGTGTTGCGCGCGATCACGCGCTACGTACGGGATCTCGAGTCGCGTCTCCACACGATCCCCAGGGCGCCATGACGCCCGACGCGCACTCGAGCGTCAGTTCGAGGCGCCGTTCGTGACGAGGCGTCGCGAAGTCATTTCGTCCGGGCCGTCGGCCCCGATCGGTTGGAGATGCGCGAGGTCGAGCACGCGCTCGACGAGCCGCACGCGTTCCTGCATCGCGAGCGACGCGACCGGGATGTAGGGGATGCGGAAGAGCTCGAGGAGCAGCTTCACCATCCCGTCGATGCGCACGACCTCTTCCCACTCGACGCCGGCGCGCACGCCGTCGGCGACGACGAGTTCTTTGTGCGGTCGCAGGAAGAAGACGATGCCGCCGCGCACGGACTCGAGGTATGTCGAGAGGCGCGGATCCGTCGCGATTTCGCCCAGGATCGTCGCGTGGTGTCCGGCGTACGCGAGGTTGCAGAAGGCACGGTCGGAAACGAACGATCCGGTCTGACGCGCTTCCGCTTCGATCTGGCGCTCGAACACTTGGCGCTGGTAGCGGTTCACGACGTCGACGTTCGAGCGCAGCGCGTCGAGCTGCGCTTCCATCTCCGCGAGGACGCCGCGCGCGACCTCCGAGATCATCGGCAACCCGTAGTGGTCGCGAACCCAACGGGCCAGGGTCGTCTTGCCGGTCGCGTGAGCGCCGACGAGGTAGATGCGGACGGCTTGCTGCATAGGGGGGGCTCCGGAGCGGGACACTACCCGTAGTGGCCCCATTCGTCGAGGGCGCGATTCGTAGTACCAGTCACCTTCACGAGTTGCGTCATGGAACGGCACGGCCGGTGCACGCACGATGGGCCCACCGAACCGCCTGGAGCCTGCCTTGAACGCTACGAATCCTGTCCCGACCGCCCCCGCGACACCCCGCAAACGGGGGGTCCTGGGCTTCCTCTTCAAGACCACCTTGGGCTGCGTCGCGTTCGCGGTGGGGAGCCTGGTGGTCCTCGTGCTGCTCCTGCCGACGATGCTCTCCGGGATCGTCGCGAGCGGCGTCGCGGATGCGTTCGACTCCGGGCGTCAAGGCCGGCTCGAGATCGGCTCGGCCAAGCTCGCTTGGTTCGGGGAGCAATCGCTGCGCGATGTGCGCTTGCTGGATCCGTCCGGGGCACAAGTCGCACGCGCGAGCGCGACGCTGCCTTCGCTGTGGAAGTTGGTCCGATCCGGCGGCACGCGTCTCGGCACGATCGTGGTCGACGTCGAGGCGGATCTCGCGGCTGATGACGCGGGCACGACGAACTTGCAGCGCGCCCTGGCTCCGCGGGACGGGCCATCGACTTCCAGAACCGATTCGAGCGACGGCGAGTCGGACTTCGACGTCGCCGAGTTCCTGCGCGACCTCGACGCCGACGTGCGCGTGAACTTGAAACGCCTCGCGTGGTCCGACGCCGACACGCGCCGCCTCGGCCGGCCGTTCGCGATCGAAGACGGCGTCGCGAGCGTCTCGGCCAAGCCCGGCTCGCCGCTCGTCCTGCTCGTCACCGGGCGCATCGCGGGCGAGCAGCCGGGCACGCTGCAGATCGATGCGACCGTGCACGGACCCGTCGACGTCTCGGCTCGGTGGCCGCTTGGTCGCACGGAAGCGAAGGGGCGCATCGAAGGGTTCAGCACGGCTCTCGTCGACGGACTCAGCGGTCTGTCGGGCGATCTCGTCGAAGTCCTCGGTCCCACGTTCGCGCTGCGTTTCGACGTCGATGCGCAGTCGGCCGAGCGCGGCGCCGCGAACCTCGAACTCGACGGCGTCAACGCCGACGTCGCGATCCACGCGCGCCTCGCGGACGGCGAGATCACGGGCGGCGAGCAACCGTTCCTCACGGCGACGACGCCGATGCCGCGCGGGATCCTGGAGCGCGTGCTGCGTGCGAAGTTGCCGCCCGATGCGACCGTCTCGTTCGCGGAGGCCGGGAAATCGTGGACGGTTCGCGTGCCGAAGCTCCGGATACCGCTGCCGGATCCGAGCGCGCGCGACCTCGCCAGCTTGCGCCCGACGCTCGAGAAGGCCGAACTAGACCTCGAGGTCGACCTTCCGGGATCGGTTCGGATCGAGACGGACGCTCTGCGCGCCGCGCAGGTAACGGCCGGGATCTCGGCGATGAAGCTCACGGCGCGTGCTGCTCCCGGTCAGCCGCTCCTCGCCCACTTCGAAGCCGCGCTCGACGCGGGTGCGCCCGGTCTCGTGCGCGTCGACGCGACGGTGCCCGACGCGTTCACACTGCTCGCGGGCGGACCGATCCCGCGCCTCGATCTGAAGGCCGAGGTCGATGGCCTTTCGACTCTCGCGCTCGGTGAACTCGCCGGTCAAGGTGCTCGCATCGCCTCCGCGATCGGTCCGACGGTCCGCGTCGAAATCGAAGCACGGCAGGCCAACTTGGAAGGCGGCGACGTGCAGGTCCGAGTGAAGTCGGCCCAGCTCGACACGAACATCTTGGCGCGGATTGCGGATGGAGTCCTCGCCCTGGATCCGGCGAGTCCGGCCGTGATCAAGTGGACGCCGACGGCGGCGTTCGTCGCGGCCGAGATCGGTACCCGGCTGCCGGCTGGATCCGATTTCGAACTGGAAGGCGACGCGACGATCACGATTCCCTCGCTCTCCGTGCGGCTGCGCGATGCTCGGACCACGGAGTTCGCGGGGGTGGACCTGCTCATCGAGTCCCTCCTTCTACGCGCGATCGTGACGTTGCCGAACGTCGCGTGGAGTTCGGCCGAAACTCTCGCGTCGAGCGAGCCCGTTCGATTGCGCGACG
>CAZKIY010000079.1:1841-15161 GCA_964552875.1 uncultured Planctomycetaceae bacterium | reverse complement strand
AAGGGCTCCGTCAGTCGCGAAGGCGTCCTCTCGTTCGACGTCTCGTCGAACGCGGTGCAAGGCAGCCACACGATCGAGATCCAGCAGCTCGCCGCGTTCGACCGCTGGGCGTTCGACGCGGTCGTCGATCCCGACGTCGACCTCGCGGGCGGTTCGGGCGAGTCGATCACGTTCACAGCAGGCGGCACGAATTACTCGGTCGCGATCGATCCGAGCGCGTCGAGCTTGAAGGAGATCGCGAGCGCGATCAACACCGCGGCCTCCGCCGACGTGTCCGCGTCGGTCGTGAACGTGGGGACCACCTCGGCGCCGAGTTGGAAGCTCGTCGTCGCTTCGAAGGACAGCGGCGAAGCGGGGCGCATCACCGGCCTCACGAGCACGATCGCGGGCTTGACGATCGATGGGACCTCGCCCGCGCCGGGATCGGGAGCGCCCGTGTCGACGAACAACTTGACGGTGGGCACGAATGCGAAAGCACTCGTCGACGGACTCCTCGTCGAGCGTGACACGAACGAGTTCGAAGGCGTCATGGAAGGCGTGAGCTTCACCGCGCAATCCGCCGACATCGGCAACCCGGTCGACGTCTCGATCGAGCCCGACAACGCCGCGATCAAGAGCGCGTTGAAGGCGTTCACCGAGGCCTACAACGAAGTCGTGAAGTTCGTGAACGAGCAGAACACCTACTCGAAGGACGGTGGCGCCGGCGGAGCGCTCTTCGGCGACTCGGCTGTCTCGATCGTGCGCTCGAAGATTCGCGACTCGCTCTTCGCGGTCAACCTGGCGGACGTGCAGGCCGACACCGAGGGTTACTCGACGCTGGGACTGGTCGGTATCGAAGTCGAGAAGGACGGCACGCTCTCGATCGACGACTCGAAGCTCGACGCGAAGATCACCGCGAACGTGGGCGCCCTCGCCGCCTTGTTCACGGACGACGACGGAGAAGCCGGAGTCGACACGGGCGTCGCCGCGAAGCTCGAGGCGGCGATCGCCGATCTCGTCGATCGCGGTGTCGGGCCGAACGGTGAGGGCCTGAAGAGCCTGTTCGGGGCCAAGGACGAGTCGCTCACCCGGATGATCTCCGAACTGGACAAGAGGATCGCCGAAGAGGAGACGCGTCTCGACAAGTACGAGGAAACGATGCGACTTCGATTCTCGAACCTCGAAAACGTCATGGCCCAGCTGAATTCACAATCGTCGGCGCTCGGAGCGCTCCAGTGATGCATACCGAAGCCAAGGACGCCGCAAGGCTCTATCGCGAACGCTCGATCGAGGGCGCCAGTCCCGCGCGAATCCTGCGCATCCTGCTCGAAGGAGCCATGCGCAGCATCGACAAGGCGGCAGCTTGCGACGCACGGGATCCGCGTTCGACCTTCGTCGCCGATCTGGGCCGCGCGGACGAGATCGTCACCGAATTGAGCTTGGCCATCGATCCGGAGAAAGCGCCCGAGCTGTCCGGCACCACGATCGCGCTGTACGAGTTCGCGGGAGCGCGCATCCGCGCCGCGATGGCGACTCGCGATGCGACGCCGGCCCAGGAAGCGCGCGTGGTCCTGGCGCGGCTGCACGACGCTTGGCGTCGCATCGACGAAGGGACGAAGTGAGCGCTCCGAGCGCAGGCCGGGAAGCGGAAGCACGCCTCGGCGAACTCCTGGAGGCCCTCGAAGCGAAGAAGCTCGACGCAGCGGCCGTCGAATTCGCCGGCGGTCGAGTCGCGACCGCTCTGGCGCGTCTCACACGTGAGGTCGCCCCCGACGAGCTCGCCCGCGTGATCGATCTGCACGCATGCGTCCGTCAGGCGGTCTCGCTTCGTCGAGTCGAGACCGGTGACGAGTTGAGGCGGGTGCGAGCCGGCCGCGATCGCTTGTCGCACTTGACTCGACCGAGCGATTCGAGCGGCTCGCTGGACATCCGCGCCTGACGATCTGTCGCGAAACGCGACACCTGTCGAGAAGCATGACAGTTGACTCGGGAAACTTGGCTTTCTCCGGCTTGAAATCGCGGTTTAGGACGCTGGCACACACGTTGCCTGGGAGTGGGACCAAGCCATGGTTCCCACTTTCGCTCTGATCGACGAGATCGCCGCGGCCCCCGGCCGAGTCGGTCCTGACCTGACCCGCTACATCCTCGTGTGCGCGACGCTCGTCGTCGCTCTCGGCGGACTGGCCTGGCTCCTGCGACGAGTGATCGGCGGTGCCGCACGCACGAGCGCCGGCGGACGCTCGCTCCAAGTCCTGGACGTGCTTTCGCTCGGCGGCAAGCAACGGGTGTGCGTCGTCCGCTGCTACGACCGGACGTTCGCACTCGGAGTCGGCGACAAGGAAGTCGGGCTCATCGCCGAGATCGACGCCGCGGTCTCGATGGGCACGACGCCGGCCGGGCCGCGACTCCCCGCCTTCCAGGACATTCTCACCCGGCTACGCGGTGGGAACCGGGCCGAGCGCAACGAGGTGCTTTCATGATGTTGATCAATCCGTCCTTCCTCGAAATGACGGGATCGACGCCGGCCTCCGCGGCCGACGATCTCGCCTCCGGCATCGACGGCGTCGTGCGCGCGGCTTCCGAAGGGCGCATGTCGACCGCGGTCGAGATCGCGGTGCTCCTGACCGTGCTGTCGCTGCTCCCCGCGGTTCTGGTCACCGTCACGAGCTTCACGCGCATCGTCATCGTTCTCTCGTTCGTGCGCCGTGCGATCGGCGTGAACGAGTTGCCGCCGAATCCGGTGATCCTCGGTTTGTCGTTGTTCTTGACCGCATTCGTCATGGCGCCCGTCGCCGAACGCATCCACGAGAAGGCCTGGGTTCCGTACAAGTCGGGAGAGCTCCCATCCGAAGTCGCGATGGACTCGGCGTGGTCGGAAATGCGCGGTTTCCTCGTCGCGAACACGCGTCGGTCCGAACTCCAGCTCTTCGCGGATCTGGCGAAGATCCCCGAGGCGGCGGACGGCGAGGTCAGCGAACTGCCCGCCCGCGTGATCGTCCCGGCGTTCGTGTTGAGCGAACTGAAGACGGCGTTCCAGATGGGCTTCCTCATCTTCCTGCCCTTCCTCGTCATCGACCTCGTCGTGTCCAGCATCCTGCTCTCGATGGGCATGTTCATGCTGCCGCCCGTGATGATCTCGACGCCGCTCAAGATCCTGCTCTTCGTGCTCGTCGACGGGTGGCGCCTCGTGTGCGAGTCCCTCGTGACGAGCTTCGTCACCACCTGAGGAGCCGATGGAACTCGACATCACCATCTCGGACCTCGTCCGCGACCTCATGTGGACGACGCTCCTCCTCGCGGGACCCGCGTTGATCGTGGCGCTCGCGGTCGGTCTCCTCGTCAGCATCTTTCAAGCACTGACTTCGGTGCAGGAACAGACGATGGCACTCGTTCCGAAGATGCTCGCGGTGATGCTCGTCGCGCTGCTGCTCCTCGCGCCGGCGATGTCGATCCTGAAGGACTACACCGAGCGCGTGCTCGGCCAGATCGTGGGGTTCGGTCTCTCGTGAACCCGCTCGACCTCCCCGCTGGCACGATCGAGGCCGTCGGTCTGTACGCCGCGCGATGCGGCGCGCTGATCGTCGGGGCTCCGTTGTTCGGCGCGCAGAACGGCTTCATGACCTGGCGCGCAGCGTTCATCGTGATGCTCGCGGCGACGCTGTACGCGGCGCAAGGCGTGCCGCTCGCGACGCAGCCCGAGCCGATGGAGTACGCCATCCTCGTCGTGCGCGAGCTCGGCATCGGTCTCGCGCTCGCGTTCTGCCTGCACGGCGCGATCCTCGCAGTGCGAACCGCGGGCGAAGTCGTCTCGCAGGAGATCGGACTCGGCTACGCCGGACTCATCGATCCGTCGAACGGCGGCTCGACCTCTTCCGTCTCGATGTTCTACGAGGTCTTCTTCTACTTGGGCCTTTTCCTGACGGACGGCCACCACATCCTGCTGCGCGCGCTCTCCGTTTCGTTCGAGGGCGTGCCCGTAGGCGAGACGAACTTCGCGCTTGGCGCGGCCGAATCGGCCGTCGCGTTGATCGGGCCGATGATCGCAGCCGGAGTCGCGTTCGCCGCGCCGGTGCTCGGTCTCCTCTTCGCCGTGTCGATCTTGATCGCGCTACTCGGCCGCACGATTCCGCAGCTCAACGTGAACGAGATCGGGTTCACGATGCGCACGACGATCGGGCTGTTCGCCCTCTTCCTCTTCGCGCCGACGATGGGCCCGGCATTGACCGGGCTCTACGAGACGCTCGAAGGCTCGCTCCAGGAAACTGTGCGGCTACTCGCCACCTGACGCCATGTCCGAAGGCAACAACGATGCGGAACGCACGGAGGAGGCGACCCCGAAGAAGCGCGAGGAAGCGCGCGAGAAGGGGCAGGTCGCACTCTCACAGGACGTCGTCACGGCGCTCTCGTTGATGACGGCGGCGGGCGTGCTGATCCTCGGAGGATCCGCGCTCGCTCACGATGCCGGCGCGTTGATCCGCTCTTCCGCGGCGAACCTGACCACGCTCGGACCCGAGGAGGTCTCGGTCGAGGGCTGGGCCGGAATCGTCACGGCGTCGACCACTTCGATGGCTTTGCCAGCGGCTCTCGTCATCGTGCCGCTGATCCTCGTCAGCCTCTTCGCGGGCTACGCGCAGGTCGGGTTCCAGTTCTCGCCCAAAGCGCTCGAGTGGGAACTGTCGCGCATGTCGCCCGCGAGCGGCTGGAAGAAAATCTTCGGCCTGCGGGGCGCGGTGCGCACGCTGCAGTCCTCGATCAAGATCCTGCTCGTCGGAGGCGCCGCCGTCTGGGCTGCGTGGTCCGCGATCGACGAACTGCCCATGCTCGCGGGTGCGCCGATCGGCGCGGTGCTCGCCGGACTCGGTGGGATCCTGGCGCGCGTCGCCGGCGCGGCGATCGGGACGTTCACCTTCCTGGCCGTGATCGACGTGCTCTACCAGCGTTGGCAGCACGATCAGGACTTGCGCATGTCGCGCGAGGAAGTGAGGCAGGAGCACAAGAACAACGAAGGCGATCCGCACGTGAAGGCGCGCATCCGCGACGTGCAGCGTCGCCTGGCGCGCCAACGGATGATGACCGACGTCCCGAAGGCCACCGTCGTCATCACGAACCCGACGCACGTCGCGGTCGCACTGCGTTGGGACGGAGACGCGGACGAGGGCAAGCGCGGTTCGAGCGCACCGATCCTCGTCGCGAAGGGCGTCGACCTCGTTGCGCAACGGATCAAGGCCGTCGCTCTGGAAGCCGGCGTACCGCTGCGCGAGGACGTGCCCCTCGCTCGCGCGATCCACGCACGTTGCGAAATCGGCGACGAGATCCCGGCCGAGCTCTACCAAGCCGTGGCCGCGGTCCTCGCGCAGGTCTGGAACCTCGCTCCTGGAACAGGAAAAGGAGCCTGATTCGTGGCTACGGCTCAACCTAACCCCATCCAGTCCGTCGGATCGTTCCTGCAGCGCTGGGCCGATTGGTTCCTCGGAGTCGGCGTGCTCGGCCTCGTCGTCGTCCTGATCGTCCCGGTAGCTCCGGCCGTCCTCGACATCCTGCTCGCGATCAATTTGGCGGCGTCGCTGCTGCTCCTCCTGCTGACGTTGAACGCGAAGAGCTCGGTCGAGCTCTCGACGTTCCCGGCGATCCTTCTGTTCGCGACGTTGTTCAGGCTGGGCCTCAACGTCGCCAGTACGCGTTTGATCATGACGCACGGCGAAGGCGGCGAGATCATCCACGCGTTCGGCGAGTACGTCGGCGGCGCGAACCTAGCCATCGGCATCGTCGTCTTCCTGATCCTGATCGTGATCCAGTTCGTCGTGATCACGAAGGGTTCGGGACGGATCAGCGAAGTCGCAGCGCGCTTCGTGCTCGACGCCATGCCCGGCAAGCAGATGGCGATCGACGCCGACCTGAATGCCGGACTCATCGACGCGGACGAGGCACGCGCTCGCCGCGCGGCGGTCGCGCGCGAAGCCGAATTCCACGGGTCGATGGACGGCGCGACGAAGTACGTGCGCGGCGATGCGATCGCCAGCTTGATCATCACCGTCATCAACCTGATCGGCGGCATCGCGTTCGCGACGTGGAATGGGATGGAGATCGGTGACGCCGTCGATCGCTACTCGAAGCTCTCGATCGGTGACGGTCTCGTGTCGCAGATCCCGGCGCTGCTCGTCTCGACCGCCGCGGCCGTCTTGGTGACGAAGGACAACAGCGAGAGTTCGCTCGGCACGAGCCTCCTCGGTCAGATGTCCGGCAGCCCGCGCGCCGCGACGATCGCGGCCGGGATGCTCTCCGTGATCGGTCTTCTGCCCGGCCTGCCCGCGGTGCCGTTCCTGCTGCTCGCAGGCGCCCTGTTCTGGGTCGGTCGCGCGCAGAAGCCCACGGACAAAGTAGCCAATTCCTCGGTGGAAGTGACGACTCCCGCAACCGCGGCGTCGGCGACGACTGGCCCCGAGGATCTCGCCGACTTGCTGCAGGTCGATCGCATCTCGCTCGAGATCGGATATCGGTTGGTGCCGCTCGTGCAGGAATCGGGCGGCGGACTGCTCGAGCACATCGCGCGTCTCCGACGGAAGATTGCCCAGGAGAAGGGCCTCCAACTCCCGCCCGTTCGCGTACGCGACAACGTGCGGTTGGCGCCGAACACCTATCGCGTCCTCGTCGGCGGCAGCGAAGTCGCGCGCGGCGAAGTCGAGCCCGGCATGTGGCTCGCGATGGACCAAGGTCAGACGGCGGGCAAGCTCGAGGGCAAGGCGTCGAAGGATCCGGCGTTCGGCTTGCCCGCCACGTGGATCGCGAGCACGAAGCGTGACGATGCCGAGACCCGCGGGTTCGTCGTCGTGGACGCGGCGAGCGTGCTCGCAACGCACCTGTCGGAGACGCTCCACGCGCAGCTCGGTGACTTGATCACGCGTGACGACGTGAAGTCGCTGCTCGACGGACTGAAGAAGACGGCGCCGGCAGTGGTGGACGAAATCGTCCCGCAGAAGATGTCGTACGGCGACGTACAGCGCGTGCTCCGCGGTCTCTTGCGCGAGGGCGTTCCGATCAAGAACTTGCCCGCGATCCTCGAGGCACTCTCGGACGCGTCGGCGCGCACGAAGGAAACCGAGGTCCTCGTCGAGGCCGTTCGGCAGAGGCTCGCGCGTGTGCTTGTCGAGAGCCACGCTGATCGCGACGGCACGTTGCACGCGGTCACCCTCGACCCCCAGGTCGAAAGCCGACTCGCTGCCGCTCTCACGGGTGGCCGTGACGCGGAATCGGCCGCGGCGAACCCGGCTTGGCTCCACGCGCTCATGGAGCGTACGGCCGCGAACGTCGCTCAATCCGCGAAGGGCGGTCGGGACGTGGTTGTCGTGGTGCGTTCGAACGTGCGTCGTTTCGTGCACGAACTCGTCCACGCGTCGATGCCGAAAGTGTCCGTTCTCTCCTACAACGAAATTCAACCTGCCAGGTCCGTGCGCACCGCCGCGACCGTGCGCTTCGAGGAGGTCCGTTGATGTCCGCGCAACCCATGATCGAAGATCTCACGCCGTTGCACGGCGCCGGCTCGCCGCCCGTCGTGCGCGAGCTCGCGCGGCGACTGCTGGAGAACGGGACGTCGCCGGGTCTCGCGCGACGCGTACTCGCACGCGTCGAATCGCGCCGGTTGCGAGCCGATTTCACGCACCCGATCGACTTGGCTGCGCAGGAGATCGGCAGCGCGTTCCCGCGCGTCGTGCTCTCCGCACGTCGACAGGAGGGGACGGCGTTGGCGATCTTCGGCGCGCCCGGCACCGGTCGCAGTGCCGTCGCACGCAAGTTGGCCCTGCGCATGCGCGGACAGGATCGCGCTGTTGCCGTGCTCGCCGTGGAGCAGCCGGGATCGACGAAGCCGGAGTGGCTCACGACATGGTTCGAGGAGATCGGCGTGAGCGCGCGCATCGTGACGCCGGGCATCGCACTTCCTCCGCGGACGCTGCGTGGAGCTCGCGTCGTGCTCGTCGACGGCTCGGGTCAGTTCGAGCGAGACGTGCGCGCGATCGACGAAGTGTCCCGCGGAGTCGGCTCGCACCTCGACTGGCGACGCGTGGGAGTCCTCGCGGCGGACGTCGATGCCGAGCGTTTGCGCGACGAAGCACGTGCGCTCCGCCAAGTCGGCGCCGACTGCGTCGTGATCACACGCATCGACTTGGCTTCCGCTCCGGCCGCCGTCTTGGAGATCGCGGCCGAGTCGGGACTCGGCATCGCGTTCGTCTGCGACGGCACGCGCGACGAACGCCACTTGCACCGACTCGGGCCCGAACTCGCGGCCGACCTATTTCTCAAGGGGAGGGTCGCATGAACGCCCTGCTCGAATCGCGCGGCGCGGTGAAGTCCGCGCAGCCGACCGATCGCGCGCCGATCCTGTACGTCACCGGCGGGAAGGGCGGTGTCGGGAAGACCGTCGTGTGCGTCAACTTGTGCGCCGCACTCGCTCGACGCGGTGTGCGCGTGCTCTTGGTCGATCTCGACCTCGGGGCTGCCGACGCGGACGTGTTGCTCCGTCACGTCGACGCTCGCGGATTGATCGACGTCTTGGCCGAAGGGGCCCGGGTCGCCGATTGCGCGAGCCGTACGGCGCACGGCTTCGACTTCGTGCCGGGCGTGTCGGGCGTGCGGGACTGGTCCGCTCTCGGGGAGGCCGCACGTGGAGCGCTGATGCTCGCGGTGCGCCAAGCCGCTTGCGGCTACGACTTGGTCGTGCTCGACGGGTCGCCCGGAATCGGCGCGGATGTCCTGGCTTTCGCGGCCGAGGCGGACAGTGTGCTCCTCGTCACCACGCCCGAGCTGACGGCACTCACGGATGCCTACGGATTGCTCAAGGCACTGCACGAGCGCAGTGAAGCGCTCGATCCCGAGATACCGACGCCCGAAGTCGTCGTGAATCGAGCGCGCGATCTCTCCGAAGCCGAACGCACGGCCGGGCGCTTGCGCGACGTCGCTCAGAGGTTCTTGGCCCGATCGCCGCGTTGGGCCGGTTGGTTGCCCGAATCGGGCACGGTGACCGAATCGTGCCGCGACCAACGTCCGTTCGGAGCGTCGTCGCGCGCGACGAGCGCACACACGTGTCTCGACGCGCTCGCGGCAAGGTTCGCTCGCCCGCGCCGCGTCGCTTGCGGAGCCGAAATCGGATGACACCGAACCGGACGAACATCGGCGCGAAGTCGCGCGGGCCGAGTTTCGACGCTGCGTTCGTCGCTCGGCGCGTCGTGGTGCTCATCGCCGCCGGCGCCGGGCTGTTCGGGATCCTCGCCGAGCGGCCGATCGTGTCGGTCGCGTGGCGTGCTGCAGCCGTCGCGCTCCTCGGATTGGGCGCGATCCACCTGGCGGAGCGCGCGACGGGGAGTTTCCGGTTCAAGTCGACGCGCAGCCCGCGCGGAGGTGCGCAATGACGGACGTATCCAACGCGGCTCGCGACCAGCTCGTCCTGGAACACATGCCCCTCTTGCGCCACATCGTCGGACGCATGAGCCTCCCGATGGGCCTCGACCGCGACGACCTCCTCGGATGGGGGATGGTGGGACTCCTTTCAGCCGCCGACACGTGGGACGCGAGCCGTGGACTCAAGTTCTCGACCTTTGCGTTCCCACGGGTTCGTGGGGCGATCCTCGACGAAATGCGGCGCGCCGATCTGCTCTCGCGCGGCAGACGCGAGTCGGTGCGCGCGATCGAACGCTCGACGGCGCAGCTCGAACAGGAGTTCGGCATGCCGCCGACGCTCGAGCAGATCGCCGAACACGCCGCGGTGACCGTCGACGATGTCGAGTCCGCGTTGGCGGACGCGCGCGCCGCGATCGAGTCCTCGCTCGACGAAGATTCGGCCAATGGACCGCTCGCTTCGCTGCTCTCGGATCCACGCACGGAGGACCCGGTGGGAACCGCGGCGTGGGAAGAGATGAAGGCGCTCCTCGCCGCTGCGATCCAAGAGCTCCCCGAGCCCGAGCGCACGGTGATCCTCCTTTATTACGGCGAAGAAATGCTCTTGCGCGACATCGGCCTGGTCCTCGACGTCACCGAGTCGCGCGTCAGTCAGATCCATTCGAAGGCGGTTTACCGCCTCAACCGCGAGCTCGCGCTCGCTCACGGGGAGAGCACTCGATGATCGAAATGCAACGCATGTCGCCGACACGGATCCTGAAGCACCGCGAGGTGCGGGCAGCGGATTCCGTCCGTCCCGCCGCGATGGATGTGGATGGCGAGGTGATACGTGCGGACGCCGTGGTCCAACCAGCGGCCGCACGGTGCGCATCGAAAGAGGCGCGGCTCGTCGCGGTCGAGGGCGGTGGACAAGCCGTCGAGGTTCGCTGCTCGTGCGGCGAGTGGACGCGAGTCGAGCTCCAAGTCGGGAGCGAAGTGGAGGTGGCACGATGAAGCCCTATGTCTTGGCGGTCTTGGCTTTCGGTGTGAGCGCGTGCACGCTCACCAATCCGTCAACGCGACAGCGCGATCCCGAGGACGATCATGCCGTGTTGATGCCGCCGGTCGTCGTGACCGGCGCGAGTCTCGCCCCATCCGATCCTCCGGGCTCGGTGCGGTTCGTCGAGGAGCCGCTGCGCGAAGTCGCCGGCGTTTCCAGTGGGCGTACGTGGCTCCTCGAGCTCTACCAAGAGGCCTCGGCCGCGAAGGAAGAGCTCGCGCGACGCCTCGGAACGAGTGAGCTCGCTCTCGCCGATTCCAAGACCACGCAGGCTGTGTTGAGCACGGATCACGCGCAGCTCACCACGCGTTGCAACGAACTCGATCAGCGCGTCCGCGAACTCGAAGCCCAGACGCTCGACCTCGCGCGACGCCTCGCGGAATCGGAGATCGTGCGCCTCGAAGCACAGAAGGCCGACCTGGAACGCGAGTCGCGGAGCGACCGCAAGGAGCGTCCGTGATGAAGATCCAATTCCTGTCCCTGCTCGTCGCGTCGATCGTCGCCGGCTGCTCCAGTTCCGGGGTGCGAGGGGTCATCCCGCTCGGCACCGCGCGCGCATCCGCGGACTTCGCGGACTACGACATCCGGCGCGTCGGCGTCCTGCCTCCGGAAGGTGAGGTCTTCGAGGCAGGTCTGGTCGAACCGCTGCGCGACGCCTTGACCGCGGCGTTCACGGCCGAGACTTCGTTCGAGCTCGTGCCGCTCGGCCTCATCGAGATGGAATCGATCGAGCGCGTGGATCCGGCGCGCACCGGGAGCATCCATCCGACGGCCGTGCTCGAAATCGCTCGCCGAGCCGGGCTCGACGCCCTCTTGGCTGCGCGCGTGGTGGATCTCCGGCCGTACGAACCCGTGCGCCTCGCATTGGACGTCGACTTGATCGCGGTCGAGACCGGGCTCGTCATCTGGAGTGGGCATGTCCGCGTCGACACCGGGGACAGCCGCGCGCTGGCCGCGATCGAGTCGTGGCAAGCAGCCATGCGCTCGGGCGGTGAGTCGGAACACGCGGTCGACCTCTTGTCTCCGCGTCGGCTGGCGGAGTTCGCGGCGGCGCAGGTGGCGATGCTGCTCTGAGGGACGTCGAAGTACAGCTCGAACGCGGATCCAACGCGCGCACGCTCGAAGGATCGCGAGGCGCCGCTCCTCAGCGCGTCGAGGCCGTGAAAACGAACCCGACGAGGAGTCGGATCCGGTCGGTTGGGCCGTTCGGTCCCTGCGAGCGGACCGGGAATCAGGCTCGGGCCGTGAACCCTTTTCACGCAAAGACGAACGCAGCGCCTAGTCTTTGGATTCAGGCCCCTCGGGGTTTCCGAGCACCGACGGTCGCGTCAGGCGCCGAGCAGCTTGCGGGCCGCGCGCTCCACGCGCTCCGGCGTCGCCAGCGAACCCTCGGCGACCGCGGTGCGCACGGTTTCGATCTGCGCGCGCCGACGCGCGACTTCCGTGGCGTCTTCGTCGGCGGCGAGGACGAGCGAGGCGACCGAAACGTCGACCTGGTCTTCGTCCCGAGCCACCGCCTGCTCTTCCTTTCCAATGACGAGCTTGACGGAGTCGGGCGGGCGTTGCAGGTGCTCGAGGCGACCGCTCTCGAGGTCTTGGACCGCGTCGGCGATGCGCTCCCGGTTCATCCGGGTGAAGTCGATCGCGTCCTCGCCCGCCTCGGTGCGCGGGCGTTCCAAGGGGCCATTTGTGCGATTGCGGATCTCCATGAACCTGCTCCTCGGGAAATTGCTTCCCAGGCTAGTTATCGGATGTCGCCGTTTTCACTGAAGCGGAAAACGGCGACCTTGGCGGGGAGTGCTCGGCCGCGGCGGATGAGGGCGGCCCGGGACTGACCCAGTTGGCTGTCCGTCGCATCTTCACGGGCCGCCGGACGCGTTGGAGCGGCGTGGGGGCAGGTCCGACGCTCGACGAGGGCCACCCGAGAGACTACGGACAGCCAACTGGGTCAGTCTCCCCGCGCTGGGCCCTCAGTAGCGATTTCCCTTGGTAACCACCCTCGTCGCCGGCCCCGTCAGCGCCCACTCCCCGGGAATACACTCCTCATCCGCTCGTCCCTCGCTGCCGACATGGGACTGCCCTTGATGGAACCCCTCACAGCCGAGGACGCCTCGCTCGTCCAGGAAACCCTGGCCGGCAACCAGACCTCGTTCCAGCTCCTCGTCGAGCGGTACCAGGACCGCCTCTTCGCGCTGGTCCGCCACTACACGAAGGATCCGGCCCTCGTCGAGGACATCGTCCAGGAGACGTTCCTCAAGGCGTTCAAGCGTCTCGACAGCTTCCAGCACGAGTCGTCCTTCTACACCTGGATCTATCGCATCGCAGTGAACACGGTGCTCGACGTGATGAAGCGCCGCGGGCGCTCGCCGGTCACGTCCGTCGAGGATCCCGAGATCGCCGGCGCGCCGAATGCGCCCGACACGCGAGTCATGGCACCCGACGCGCGGCTCCAGCGCGAAGAGATCGCGCGGATCACGCAGGAATGCTTGGCCCAGATCCCCGAGATCTTCCGCACGGTCCTCGTGCTGCGCGAGTTCGAGGACATGGCCTACCAGGACATCGCCGACCTGCTCGGCATCTCGATCGGCACCGTGGAATCACGTTTGTTCCGGGCCCGTGCGCGCTTCAAGGAGAAGCTCCTGCAGCGTCACCCGGAGTTCGGAGAAGGGGCATGAACATGAGCACCATGGATTGCGGCGACGCGCGCCCGCTCGTCCCGAGTTATCTCGACGGCGAACTCACCGAGGCGCAGGCGGCTCCGCTGCGCAAGCACTTACTCGCCTGCCAGGCGTGCCGCGCCGGCGCGCAGGCTGACAAGAACATGAAGCGTTGGTTCGCGGTGACCGAACCCATCGCGGTGCCGCGTGGATTCTCGGGCCGCGTGGCGCGCGCGGCTTTCGCGGGCGTCGAGAGCA
>CAZKIY010000079.1:0-1741 GCA_964552875.1 uncultured Planctomycetaceae bacterium | reverse complement strand
CCGCGATGATCGGCCTTCACGGCTCGATCACCTTGCTGGCCGTCGCTTGCCTCGCCGCGGGCGCGGGTGTCGGCGTCCTCGCTGCACGCTCCCTCGCGCCGCGCGAGACGCCGGTTCAGGACGGCCAGTTCAACGACTACGAGGCGCTGCTCGTCCAGACGTTCGAGTTGTCCACCGATCGCCGTGAAGCGCTGCATGCCGTTCTCGCGAGTTACGAGTCGGACCTGGCGAGAATCAAGGATCGCCACATGGCAGACTACTTGAGTTCGATCGAGCCCGAGCTGCGCGAACGAGGCCGCTTCTACCGCGAGCTCGTGCGCGATCGCGTCCTCCCCGAGGCGCGCCGCGCGGAGTTCGAGCGAATGGCGATGGGGCCGGCGAGCCCGACGAACCCTTGATACGAACGACCTGACTCCCGCAACGCGTCGACCCGACCGGCCTCCGGAATCACGCTGCGCCGATCCGCTCCGCACCCATCCTCCCCGCGTCCACGAAACGAGCGTCCACGAAATCCCATGGCACGATCCTGCGGACTGCGCATCGGCCCCCGTCGCTACGAGCTCGTCGTGCTCGACGGCAGCCCGAAGAAGCACAAGATCGCGGCCTACGCGATGGGTGATCTGCCTCACGGCAGCGACGATGCAGCGGCGGAAGCGGCCGCGCTGCTCAAAGCGGCCATGAAGGAGCACAACGTTCCGACGGACAACGTCGGTGTCGCGGTCGATGCGGGGATGGCCGCGTTCCGCATGCTCAAGGTGCCGTTCTCCGATCGCTCGAAGATCGAGGAAGTCATCAAGTTCGAGGTCGAGAGCCATTTGCCGCAATGGAACGTCGACGACGTCGTGGTGGACTTCCACGTGCTCGAGGCGAGCGACGAGCAGAGCGAACTCCTCGCGACCGCCGTTCCGAAGGCGGAACTCAGACGCGTGCTCGACCTCGTCGCGAAGGCGGGCGTCGAACCCCTCGAAGCCGAACTCGAGACGAGCGCCATGGTCAACGCCGCGCTGGCGTCCGACCTGTGCACGATCGACAACGCGCAGATCCTCGTGCACGTCGGTGAACTGTCGACTTCCGTCGTCGTCATCGATGGTCGCAAGATGCGCGAGATGCGCGCGATCCGAATCGGGTCGATGGCCAACGATCCGGCGCCGGTCGAAGCGGACGCGGCGCCCGAGGGCGATGACAAGCTCGCCTCCGTGCTCGAACCCAAGGATCCGGACGAAGCCGTGCGGCGCCTCGAACAGGCGATCAAGCGCATTCGACGTGAACTCGGTCGCACGGTTTCGGCGGCGCGCACGTTGCACCCGATCGATGCTGTTTACGTGTGCGGATTCGAGTTGCCGGGACTCGTCGGTAGCCGCATCCAGGACGCGGAAGTGCGCGCGCTCGACGTGTTCCAGAAGGACGGCGGACAACCCGCGGATGGCTTCGGACCGCTCGTGGTCGCGTACGGCGTCGCGCTGCGCCAATTGGGCGGCGGCGAACTGAAGCCCAGCCTGCGCCGCGAAGAACTCCGCTACGCCGGCGCGTTCGAGAAGGTCGAACTGCCGCTCGCGGTCGTCGCGCTGCTGGCGGTCACGTTCCTCGGCGTGTGGTTCATCTTCCTGACCAAGGAGACGCAGTTCGTCGACTCGAAGCTCGCGTTCTGGCGGAACAGCGCGCAGAAGTTCCTGCTCGGCGATCTGAAGAAGGGACAGCAGGGCTACCTGCTCTACCCGTCGGATCCGATGCAGAAGTACCT
>CAZKIY010000078.1:0-15307 GCA_964552875.1 uncultured Planctomycetaceae bacterium | reverse complement strand
CGCTTCGCATGGCCCTGAAAACCTACGATCTCGTCGTCATCGGCAGCGGACCGGCGGGACAGAAGGGCGCGATCGCAGCCGCGAAGCTGGGCCGGTCCGTCGCGATCGTGGACAAGAAGCAACTGATCGGCGGCGTCTCGCTGCACAGCGGCACGATCCCGTCGAAGACGCTGCGCGAGGTCATTCTCTACCTGACGGGTTTTCGCCAACGCGCGTTCTACGGTCAGGGGTACGTCCTCAAGGAACGCATCACGATCCAGGAACTGCGCGAGCGCGTGCGCACCGTCGTCGGTCGCGAGTACGAGGTCGTCACCGCGCAACTGCGGCGCAACGGCGTCGAGGTCGTGCCCGGGCTGGCGCGGTTCCTCGATGCGAACACGTTGCGGGTCGAGGACGAAGGTCAGACGACGGACCTGCGTGCCGACAAAGTCCTCATCGCGTGCGGCACTCGACCGGCGCGCGATCCGCACGTGCCGTTCGACGGCTCCACGATCCTCGTCGCTGACCAACTCGGCGGCGTCGAGACGATGCCGCAGGAGTTGATCGTCGTCGGCGCGGGCGTGGTAGGGCTCGAATACGCGTCCATGTTCGCGGCGCTCGGCATCCGCGTGACCGTGCTCGACCAGCGCAGTCAGATCCTCGAGTTCTGCGACGAGGAGATGGTCGATGCGCTGCTCGTCCACATGCGCGCGCACGGCACGTCGTTCCGTCTCGGTGAGAAGGTCACGACCGTACGAAAAGACTCATCGGGACGCGTGTTTTGCGACACGGAGAGCGGGAAGATCGTGCGCGGCGACGCGTTGCTCTACACGGTCGGGCGTCAGGCGAACACGGACACGCTCGATCTCGCGGTCGCGGGTCTCACGGCCGACGAACGCGGTCGACTGACCGTGAACGGTGGATTCCAGACGGTCGTGCCGCACATCTACGCGGCGGGAGACGTGATCGGCTTCCCGATGCTCGCGTCGAGTTCGATGGAGCAAGGACGCATGGCGGCCACGTGCATGTTCTCCACGACGGAGTGCCGTCTGCTCACGAACGTGCCGTACGGCATCTACACGATCCCCGAGATCTCGATGGTCGGCCGCACCGAACGCGAGCTTTCCGCAGCGAAGCTGCCGTACGAGGTCGGCATCTCGCGTTACGCCGAGCTCGCGAAGGGGCTCATGGTCGGGGACCAGAGCGGCATCCTGAAGATCTTGTTCCACCGCGAGACGCTCGAAGTGCTGGGCGTGCACGTCATCGGCGAGAACGCGGCCGAAATCGTGCACATCGGGCAAGCGGTGATCGCGCTGAAGGGGACGGTCGAGTACTTCCGCGATGCGGTGTTCAACTACCCGACGTTCGCCGAGGCGTACAAGGTCGCGGCGTTGAACGGGCTGAACAAGCTGTAGATCGCGATCAACGTCCGCGCCGCGCGACGACGAAGAGCACCGAGCCGACTGCAAGGAACGCGAGCGTCGTCCACAGCGCGTCCGTCTTCGCCTGCATCGCGAGGCCCAAGCAGACGAGCGCCGCGAGGATCGGGATCGTCAGACCGCCGGGCAGGCGGAACGCGACCTTTTCAGAGCCGAAGCGACGTCGCAGTCGCGGCAGCGCGGCGATCACGAGCAGGAATACGAGCACGCGAGCGAGGACGCTCAGTCCCGCGAGCCACACGAACGAGCCGCTGAGCGCGAGAGTCGTGACGAGCGCTCCATAGACGATCACGGAGACCGCGGGCGTGCGGTAGCGTTCGTGCACCGCGCCGAAGAATGCCGGCAGGGTTCCCTCCTGCGCCATCGCGTAGGTCGTTCGCGAGCCCGCGATCACGGAAACCGCCAGGTTCCCGCCGATCGAGGCCACGGCCCCGAAGAGCAACACGCTGGCGCCCGCGGGTCCGAGGATCGCCTGCGCCGCGTCGACCAGTGGCCGCTCCGAGCGCGCGAGATCGGGCAGTGCAGCGACACAGACGGATTGGATCGCCACGTAGAGCACGACGATGCTCGCGAGTCCGAAGAGCAGTGCGCGCGGTAGATCACGCTCTGGATTCTTGGCCTCGCCCGCGGGAACGAGCGCAACTTCCCAGCCCACGAAGGCGTACATCGCGAGCAGCACGGCCGATCCGAGGCTGGTAACGGCGGGTAGCGGCTCGGACGCGGTGGGGAAGAGTGTCGGTGTGAGCGAAGCCAACCCCGCGATGACGAGCAGGAGGATCGGTCCGAGCTTGAGCAACGTCAGGATGCCCGCTGTCCGCATCGCGTGCTTGTTGCCGACGACGTTGACGAGCGTGAGTCCGCCGCAGATGCCGACGATCAGGAGCGTGCGCGTCGCTCCGGTGAGCGCTGATTCCCACAACCAACCGAGCGAGACGACGAGCAAGTTGACGTTCGCCGCGAACGCCGTCGCCCGCGAGACGTAGAGGCCCCAACCCGTCTGGAACGCCGCGAACGGTCCGAAGACCGTGCTCACGTAGAGGATCGGACCGCCCGTCGCGCGGACGTAGCTCGCAGCCTCAGCGAAGCAGAGCACGATCGGCGCCATGAGCACGCCGCACAGGACGAAGAGCAACGGGCTGTACGAACCGACCTGCGCCGCGACCTTCGCCGGCAGACCGAAGATGCCCGCACCGAGGATGCCGTTGAAGACGAGCACCCACAGACCGAGCACCGTGAACCGGCGGACGAGCTGTTCCTTCCGATCCGGATCGTCGTGACTCATGTCGTCCAGCCGACGGGAGTCTACGGCAGCGCGTAGTGCGGGGAGTCGCATCGGAAGCGGGTCGAGAGCGCACGACCCGGAGTCGGTGAAGAAATCACGGGCACGGTGCCGATGCTCACCGGTGTGCCTCGCGCGCGAGAGATCCTGGGCTCGATGTCGTCACGCGCTCTCGAGCCGCGCAGCGGCAACAGGGGATTCCAGGAGCGCGTAGACTCGATTTCCTCACGCGCTTTCAGAACGAGTAACGCAGTCCGAGCGTCCACACGTCGTCGTCGACTTCGCGCTCGAAGCCGATGCCGATCGCGACTTGCGAGTGGAACCAGTAGCGCAGATCCGCACCCCAGATGAGTCCGTTGTCGGAGACGTCCTGATAGCCGAGGCGCAGTTCACCTTCGAGCTTCTCGTCCGCCGTGCCGCGCAAGCCGCCTTCCGCGCGCCAACCGTCGTCGTCGGCGTCGAATCCGCCCGCGCCGTCGACTTCGACGAACACCCACGAGACCGACGCGAACGCGTCGAGTCCGTTCGCGAGGGAGACGCGCTGGCCGATACCGAGGTCGTAGCGCGTCAGATCCTCGTCGTCGCTGTAGAAGTCGAGACCGCCGCGGATGAAAAAGCCCTGGCTCAGTTCCCACGCGGCACGTCCGCCGAAACCCTGCAGTTCGTCGTCGAGCGCGTCGACGTCGCGCAGTTGCGCGTGGACCTCGACGAAGCTCCACGAGAGCTGGTGTGCCAGCGCGATCGCCTGCTGGTCCTTCTTCGATTGAACCGGCACGAGCGGTTCGGGCGAGGGCGTGACGAGCGAGGAGGCGAGCAGTGCGGACGTGAGGAGCATCGTGAGAATCCTTCCCTTGTCGAGACCGGTGGGGGAACTCGTATACCGGCGCGCCCGTCCGCGCGCCAGGACGGCGAGCGAAGGTCGACTACACGAAGGGATCTTCGTGCGTCAGGGCTTCACGCCCGATCGGCATCTCGTAGCGCTCGCGCGTCGTCGCGTAACCGATTCCGCCCATGCGACCGACCGCCCGCAGTCGATCGGCGTCGATGTGGAAGCGCGCGTCGACGATGTCGTCGTCGAGGAACACGTGCACGACGCGTCCGATCACGATGTTGCCGCCACTCGGTGCGCCGGGGTTCGTGCGCACGATCTGGATCGTGCGGCATTCGAAAGCCCAGGGTGAACGTGCGACACGCGGCGCGCGGACGACACGGCTCGGAGCCGTCGCGAGTCCGGTCAGCTCGAACTCGCTCTCGCCGTGCGGCAACGCCTCGGCCGACGCTGCGACTTCGCGTGCGTAGTCCTCGGTGGCGGCGCACACGACGAACTCACCCGTGCCGCCTTCCTCGATCGGTTTGCAATTCGCGAGTGTGTCCTTCTCACCACCGTCCGCGCGGTTCGCGGGGCAGAAGAGGACCGTCATCGGATCCGAACCGACGCCGTTGAAGAACGAGAACGGCGCGAGGTTCGTTCGGCCCTCCGCATCGACCGTGGACACGAAGGCGATCGGGCGCGGGACGATGCAGCCGATGAGCAGCTTGTAGCGATCGCGCTGGGTCAGAGCGTCGGCAAGTGATTCCATCGCAGCAAGCTAGTGGGATGAGTCGTTGATTCGCTGCAATATTCAGCCACTTGTGACAGCCCTGCGGCGTCGACGCTCCTCCCAAGCTCACAACGAAGCCGCGTCGTCTCGCCTACTGGCAAGGATGACGCAAGTGAGGTGATTCTTGCGGCCCAGTACGGACTCGGCCCAAGAGCAGTGCGATGTCCACGCGGCGCTCAGGGCCTGTGAAAAGTTCAATGGTGACCCGCCGCGGATGCGGAGCCCGCAATGTCTGGGAGCGTGTAGGCTCGAATTCCTCGCACGCTCTCAGTCCGGCCCGGCCATCTGCTCGGTCACCCGGCGCACGTTCGCCTCGATGGGGCCTGGACCGGCGAGCACCATCCGCGCGAGATCGCGCGCCGCTTCGGGGTCGCCGGACTTCTGCCAGCACCAAGCGAGCGAACTGTAGACGCGCGCTTCCACCTGCGGCGATTGCGGGGCGATGATCACAAGCACGGCGGCTCGTTCCCGGAGATGACGCGCGGTCGAGTGTTCCTTCAAGATGTCCAACGTGAAGGCCTCGTCGAGCAAGCAGTGGATCGCCCGCGCTGTGCTCGCGAGGCCGCATTTCTCCCACGAGGCGGATGCCAGCGCGAAACTCTCGGCGGCTCCTTCGTCATCGCCCGTGGCGCGCAAAAGGCGTCCGAGGGTCCAACGCGCCTCGGCGCGCGCGGACGGCAGCGCGTTCGGATCCGACTCGACGCGCGTCACGAAGTCGTGGACGGTACACGACGCACCCGCGAGCTCGTCGATGTTGATCTGGACCGTGGTCAAGTTCCCCAGCGTGCTCAAGGAGTCACGATGCCACGGGCCAAGGCGGCGATCCTGTGCCGCGAGCACGGACTCGTACATTGCGATGGCCTCGCGCTCGCGACCGAACGAGCCGAGAGTCGTCGCGTACCGGAAGCCGTACGACAGCGCGGTCGCGGACTCATCGCCTCGAACTCGGCCAGCGAGTCGCCACGCTTCGCCGAAGTGTGCGACGGCTTCCTCGAAACGACCCGCCGCGTAGAGATTCCGCCCGAGCGCGTCACGCAACTTGATCACACCGACATCCTCCTCGCCGAGGTCGCGAATCGCCGCCATCAGCGCGGTCTCGAGGAGTGACAAAGCCTCTGCCACGTGTCCCAAGGCCGCGAGCGCGCTGGCCTTGCACTGCTGCGCTTCGTAGACGTGCCGGTGCCGTTCGCCATACCTCGCGGTCACGTCCGCGAGCACGGCATCGGCTTCGATCAGGGAATCGCTCGGACGCCGGGCTTCCAGTAGGGCCTCGCAGAGTGCCAGCCGAGCGGAGACCCCGCGCACGGAATCGCGCCCATTGCGTCGCTCGTGCGCGGCCACGACCTCCGCGAGGATGAGCACGGCCTCTTCGGCGCGCTCGTTCTGCCCGACTGACGTGGCGTACTCCTTCTTGGCAATCAACGTTTGCTCGTGGTCCTCGCCGAACTGGGCCGCGCACACCTCGTACGTTCCGCGCAACCACGTCTCGGCTTCGACCCAGCGCCGCGATTCGTTGAGCGACGATCCGTATACGGAGCGTGCACCGAGCGCGTCCGGCGAGGCTGGTCCGGAGCTAGCCTCGAACTGGACCCGCGCCGAATCCGCGAGCCGTTCCGCTTCGTCGACCTCACCGATCGCGACGGCGTTGTGCGCTACGGTCAGCTTCCAGCGCGCGGTCTCGTCGGAGTTGACCCCGAGCACCGATTCCGCACGTCGTAGACCTGCGCGAGCTCGGCTCAGTCGATCGTGCACGCCGCCCACGAACGATTCGGCATCGATCGCGATTCGCTCGAGTTCCATGCGTACCGGGGAGTCCGGCGGATGGATCGCTTCCCAGACCGGTCGCATCCGATCGAGCTCGCGCCGAACTTCGGCATCGGACCCGATCGCGAGGTACGCATCGACGATGGATCGACGCAGGACGAGGCCAAGGCCCGGATCGAGAGCCGGTCGCGCATCCAATTCCGCGGAAGCTCTGGCCAGGGCGTCGATCACGCGCGCGTCCCGACCCGAGCCGTCGGGGTCCGCGCTCCTCAGGATGCTCCCCTGGAAATCAGCCAGCTCGCGGTTCGTGCGCGCTTCCGATTCGAGCTGTCTCAACCGCTTCTGAGCCAAATCCTCGGCGAATTCGGCCCGTTCCTTCGCGACGACGGCGCGATTGCGCTGCACGACCGCGACGATCGCGCCAACGACGATCGCGACGAGGATTGCTACGGAAGCTGCGACTACGATGCGGTTGCGACGCACGAACTTCGTCACGCGGTAGACGGTCGACGGTGGACCAGCGAGGACCGGCTCGTCGCCCAGGAAGCGTTCCAAGTCGCGAGCGAGATCCGCGGCGGACGCGTAGCGACGCACGCGTTCCGATTCCATCGCGCGCAACACGATCCACTCCAACTCCAACGGAATTCCCGCGCGTTTGCTGCTCGGAGCAGCGGGGGTGGATGTGCGCGCCTTCGTCAGCGCTTCGCTGAGCGAGAGCCCACGCAGATCGAGCGGCGGATCTCCGCAGAGCATCTCGTACAGCAGAGTCCCGATCGCGAAGACGTCCGCGCGCACGTCGATGGAGTCGAGGTCTCCCTCCAGTTGTTCGGGACTCATCGACGTGAGCGTTCCGACGAGCTCGCCCGCGAGCGTGGCGCGTGTCGCTTGATCGCCGAGTACCCTGGCGATACCGAAGTCGATGACCTTCACTATGCCCGACGCGTCCACGAGCACGTTGGAGGGTTTCAAGTCGCGATGGAGGACGCCGCGCTCGTGGCCGTGCTGGACAGCCGCGCAGATCTCGACCGCGAGACGTGCGATGTCGACGAAGGACAGCTCACGTTCGCGGACGTATACCGTCACTGCGCGCGCGCCCTCGATGAACTCCATCGCGAGGAACGGCCGTTCTTCGCCATGTTCGTCCACGTCCACGCCGGCCTCGTACACCTGCGCGACTCCGGGATGTCGAAGTCGTCCGAGCGCTTCGGCTTCGTACCGAAAACGACGGAGTGCCGCGGCGTCGACCAGAGAAGACTGCACGAGCTTCAACGCGACGCGTCGATTCGGGCGCTCCTGTCGCGCTTCGTAGACCACACCCATCCCGCCCGCCGCGATCCGCCGGACCAACGTGTAGGCGCCGATGCGATCGCCGGCACTCGTCGGTCGAAGAGGATCGGCGGCACTCGGACCGGGAGGAGGCTCGAGGAATCCGCGCGCTCCGGTGTCGGCCACGACGAGGCGTTCGACCTCCTCACCGAGCGTGGGGTCGTCGGGACACTCGTGTTCGTACAACCTTCGGCGGGCAGGCACGTCCAAGTCGATCGCCCGCTCCAACAGGTTCGAGATGCGCTGCCAACGCTGCGTTTTCACGACGGATCGTCCGCGCCGGCCCCACCGAGCCGCGTGAAGAGCCAAGCGCGTGCGCTGCGCCACTCGCGCTCGACCGTGCGCGTGGAGACGCCGAGCACGCGCGCCGTCTCCTCCGCCGTCGATCCACCGAAGAAGCGCATCTCGACGACCCGCGCGGCATCCGGGGCGAAGACGGCCAGTTCCTCGAGCGCGGCGTGCAGGTCGAGCACGTCGGTCGATCGTTCCTCGAAGCCGAGGAGGAGAACGTCGACGGGGTCGCGCTGCATGTCGCCACCGCGCTTCTGTGCCTTGCGGGCGCGCGCACGATCGACGAGCAGGTTGCGCATCGCGTTCGCCGACACGGCGAGGAAGTGGTCGCGGTCGGCGAACTCGGGGAGTTCGCCCCCGAAAAGCTTCAAGTAGGCCTCGTGCACGAGGGCTGTCGGCTGGAGGGTCGAACCAGAATCGAAGCGACGCATCGCACCGTCGGCGATCGCGCGCAGCGAGGCGTACACGCGCGGGAGGAGGTCGTCGCGCGCGCGCTCGTCGCCCGTTCGTGCTCGCCGCAGCAGGCGTGTGAAATCCGCAGGGTTGTCGTCCAAGCGTCGAACCTCGCGATCGACCCTAGCCGGGGCGACGCGAAGCGGCAACTGGCGCGTCGGCGGGCGGCGCGTGAAGGGGCGTGAGACGGTCCAACCGACGCTCCAGTCCGCGGTCGAAAGCGCATGCATGACGGCGAGATCGCGGTTAGGTGGTTCAGGCCGACAGGAATTCGCGGGGATCTGCGTCCGCGCCGCGAACTGGAAGAATCCCTGTCGGGCTCGGCAGGACTTCCGCGATCTCGGGTCGGCCGGAAAGACCTCGAGCTCGCGCTGCACCCCGGCCGGCCCCCGGGCTGAACAACGACGGACAGTCCTCGCCATGAAGCCACCAGTCCCCTTTGCCTGCTCGCGGCGTTCATCGCGCCCGCGACGGCGCAGTCCAACTCCGAACCGTTCGCGATGGGCCCTCGGCCAGAGGGCTCGCAGCGGAAGGTCGAGGCCGCGCCGGTCGTGTCGACACCGGCGCCCGAGCGCGATTCGAGCCGCGCGTCCGTCGCGAACGCGGAACGCGGCGCGGACCTCGGGGACGTCGAGCGGATGCGCGTGAGCACGACGGTGTTCGACCGCGTTCACTACACGACGGAGCGCGACGGATCGACGTGGGCCAGCGGCAACACCTACGAGGCACGCTTCGGTCCGGGCGGCGCGATGTACCTTCCCGACGTCGGCGGCGACCCGTACGACGGTCCGGGCGCGGCGTACTACTGCGTCACTTGGCGGCGAGACTTCTCGATCACGGATTGGGACATCCATGCTCGTCTCGTGACCTCGTCGGGCGCGCCGCTCGGAACCCAGACCCTGTCCATCGACAACTCGGGCTCGTCGCGCGACTCGTTCCCGTCGATCTCGAAGTCGTGCGGAACGCGCGGCATCGGCGCGGCTTGGACGATCGCTTGGCACCGCGAAGTCACGACCACCAACTACAACATCCACGCGGCTCGGTTGTCGTGGGACGGACTGCTCCTGAACGGTCCGACCCCGTACACCTCGGCGCCGGGATTCGAGTACTACCCGCGTGCATCATCGCCGCTCGAGGATAGTCGCGCGCTCGTCGTCTACGGGATCGACAACGCACCCCAGGACGACATCGCGTACCTCTTCCTGAACGGGGGCTCGCTCCTCGGTTCGGGATCACTCACCGCACTCGACGCGCAGGCAACCGTCGCGCAGGATCAGATCGAGTACTCGATCGACTCGGACGGCCAGCGTTTCGTCGTGGCCTACGCCGAGAGCTTCCTCGGGAGCTCCTTCGACTACGACATCTGGATCAGCACGTTCACGCCGTTCGGCAACAGCATCTTGGCGACCGAATCGCACCGATCGCTCGACTTCACCGCTCAGCAATCGCTGCGCACGGACGTCGTTTCCGAGCGTTCCGGCGGCGCGACCGGTTCGAAAAGTTTCATCGCCTCGTGGGACTCGACCGGCAACGGCGGACACGACGTGTACGCTGGAACCTACGATCGTTCTCCCGGCGGGACGACCAGCGGGTTCTGCTTCGGCAATGGCACGACGGCCGTCCCGTGCCCCTGCTCCGACAACGGTGGGTTCCAATCCGGCTGTCCCAACTCGCAATTCGGTTCGGGCTCGTACATCACGTCGAGCGGATACCCGGAGACGGGTCCGGGTGACAACCTCGTGTTCCAAGTGAGCAACGTGCCGGCCAACGTGACGTGCACGCTCTTCCAAGGGACGAACTTCAGCACCGGCGCGGCCTTCGGGGACGCCGTCCGCTGCGTGACGGGCACCCAGATCCGCATCCGCACGAAGAACACGAACGGTTCCGGCTCGGCATCGTGGCCGACTGGGCCTGAGGCCGATGTCTCGGTGACCGGAATGGTCCCGGCCGCCGGAGGATGGCGCTACTACCAGGTCAGCTACCGCAACTCGGTGAACTTCTGCACGCCGGCGACATTCAACATCTCGAGCGGACTGCAGGTCCGGTGGCTGCCGTGATCGCGGTGCGTACGCTCGATCTCTGAGGTCAGAGCGTCGGAACGAGCGGAGCGTGGTGCGCGTGCGCCACGTTCCGCCTTGCCCATGCAGGGCGACTTTGCGTCGACCGCGAGGAAGCGCGTCGCGATCCACCGCGTCGAAGCCTCACCTCCGTGGTGGACGAGATCGCTCGCACTCTCGGTCGACGATGCTCCGTGGGGCGGGGCGCGCACGGACCACTCCACGCGACGAGGAGCGCGGATCGTGGCGCCGCGCATTTCGTGTCGGGCTTTGGACGCGTTCCGCGATCTCGCAGGGTGCCCCGAGAGTGTCGATTCCGCGCCTCCCGCGGGTCCGACATCGGGGAGAACTCCAGCCAACACCACTCACATGAAGCCCATCACGAACGTCCTCTTCCTCGCGGCCACCGCAGTACCGGCGTTCGCGCAGGCGCACACGCCGCGCACGGCCCCTCCCATCCCGACCCAGTCCTCCGTGAAGGTCGACGCCCCGCCGACGATCCCCACCGGGGCGCTCGTGCGTCCTCTGGATCTCGACTCGTCGAGCGGGGCGGTCGCTCCCAGCAAGCCCTTTTCACTCGGCGAGGAACGCACGCGTCTCGCCGGTGCCGACCTGGATCGCCTCCACTACACGACGCAGTCGGACGGTTCGACGTGGGTCAGCGGGCGGACCTACAAGGCGCGCTTCGGCTCGGGCGGCGCCACGTACATTCCGTATCTCGGCTCGCGCGCTCCGCGCAGCTTTCCGCTCGAAATGTCCCTCGCCTCGGCCAGCATCGACGGCGTCGACATCCCGTTGGCGCCGGCTGAATGCGCCGTGCGCGAGGAGAACCGCATCGTGATCGACCGCGGCCGAATCGACGAGGTGTACGAGCTCGCGCTCGACTCCGTGGAGCAGACCTTCGTCATCGGTGAACGTCCGCCCGCCGGTGATCTGACGCTGCGTGTGCGTCTCGAAACGGAGATGTCGCGGTCCGAGAGCGAATCCGGATTCACGTACTCGAACGAGCTCGGTTCCGTGCAATACAGCCGCGCTTTCGTGCGTGGACGGGACGGGCACCGCATTCCGGTCAGCTCGCGCCTCGTCGACGGCGGCGTCGAGATCGTCATCGCTCGACAGGTTCTCGACGACGCGGACTTCCCGCTGGTCGTCGATCCCGTCATCACGACGTTCGCGATCGACACGGTGACCTACGACTCGGTGGAATCGGACGTGTCCTACGACCTCTCGACGAATCGCTACCTCGTCGTCTACGAGCGTCCGTTCACCGCGACCGACGGCGATATCTACTCCGTGTTCGTCGATGTGAACGGCGTGGTCTCGCCCTTGGTGTATCTCGACAACACGAGCGAGGACTGGCGCAGCCCGCAGTGCGCCAACATGAACGTCGCGGACCAGTTCCTGATGGTCGCGCAAGCGAGGAACATCTTGGGAGCCCCGGGTTGGAATGTTTGGGGCATGACCATCGATGCGCACACGGGCGCCTCGGGTTGGAAGACCTTGATCAGCATCGCGGACCAGACCGGCGACAAGGTCCTCCCCGATGTCGGCGGCGATTCGTACGACGGTCCGGGCGCGACTTCCTACTGCGTCGTGTGGCGTCGGGACTTCCAACTCAACGATCAGGACATCCACGCGCGCCTCGTGAGCTCGAACTCGACTCTCGTAGGTCCGGCGACGCTCCTCGTCGACAATTCGGCCAACACGCTCGACACGTGGCCGTCCATTTCGAAGTCGAACGGCGTCCTCGGCGGGGATGCGGCTTGGACGGTCGCGTGGCACCGCACGCTGTCGAGCACGGAGTCGGACATTCACGCGGCCCGCATCTATTGGGCGGGCGGAATCGCGAGCTTCACGACTCCGATCGCAACCTCGCCGGGCATCGACTATTACCCGCGCGTGTCGTCGCCGCTCGACGACGGACGCACGCTCGTCGTCTACGCGCACAACTGGGGGAGCGAACACGACATCTTCTACTCGCTCCTGTCCGGCACGACCGTGTTGTCGTCGGGCAATCTCTCAGGGCTGGAGCCCGCCGGATTCCTCCAGCAAAACCAGGTCGAATACAGCATCGACAGCGATGGACAGCGCTTCGTCGTCGTCTACTCCGAGCAGTTGACCACGATCGATTTCGACATCTGGGTCAGCTCGTTCGGCACCATCGGGTCACAACTCTTCGCGGTGGAGGCGCATGCCTCGCTCGACTACACCTCTGCACAGTCCTTCCGCACCGACGTGATCGCGAACCGCTCGGGAGGCGGAAGCAGCCGACGGTTCTTCTCGACCTGGGACTCGACCTACGACGGTATTCAGCGCGACATCCGCGGCGGCTTCTACGATCGGCCGATCGGCGGTTGGTACACGCCGTTCTGCTTCGGTGACGGTTCAGGCCTCGCGTGCCCGTGCGGGAACAACGGATGGCCGACACGCGGATGCGGGAACTCGTCGAACGCGAACGGTTCGTATCTGGGGGCCTCGGGGAACGCTCAGACGGGCGTGGGTGACGACCTCACTTTCTCCCTGGCGTATGTGCCGCCGAACGTGACGTGCACGTTGTTCCAAGGAACGGGGACGGCCAGCAGTCTGTTCGGGGACGGCGTCCGCTGCGTGGCGGGCACGCAGGTGCGCATCTCGTCGAAGAACTCGAACGCGTTCGGCTCGGCGACATGGCCGAGCGGCGCCGAGGCCGACATCTCGGTGGCAGGCCTCGTGCCGGCGGTCGGTGGTCGACGCTACTACCAGGTCAGCTACCGCAACTCCGCGGCGTTCTGCACACCGGCGACGTTCAACATCTCGAACGGCACGAGCGTGCTTTGGCTGCCGTGAGCTGCTGGACTCGAGCGGTCTGCGAAGTCCGGTGAACGCCAGCCGACGTTCGTGAACTCGACCGCGGGGCGTGTCGCGCTGAGCGACGCGCCCCGCGGCGCAGGGGGCCGACCGCCTGCCAGCGTGACCCAGGCTGGCGTTTCCAGGCGACCCTGGACCGCGGTCCGCCGTTCAGAGGAAGTCGGCCGGATCGAATTCGTCGACCGGGATGATGCGCACGCGCGGCAGCGGCACGTTGAACGCGTGCGCATCGGTCTCGAGGTCGTGGATCTCGAGTCCGCGCGTTTCGAGCTCGCGATAGGACGCACTCACGAACTCGCGGAACCCGAGGATGCCGACACGCCGATCGGTGCCGAGCAACGCTTCGATATCGGGCAGGAAATCGCCGTCGTGGCTCGCGAGGAGGACGTTGCCTTCGCGCTCGCGCAGCGCCTGCAACGTGCGCTGGATCGCGACGTCGACCACGGATCCGTCGGCGGCCCCCGACAGTGGAATCGGCCGATAATTCAGCGCCAGCAGCGCCTGGATGAACGACGACGGGAGCACGCCCGACGACGCGTTCAGGAAGAAGAGCCCCTTGCACGGCTTCGTCCACAGACGCGCGGTGAAGTCGCGCACGCGATCCCAGCGCGGACGCTGCTCCGGCGCCGGACGCAGGCCGAGGATGCTGATCCCGAGCGTCGCGTCGATGTTCTCGCCGTCGACGAGCAGATACGAGAGGTCGTGTGCCGACGTCATCGCGCGTACGCCCGACGCGCGAAGAGCAACGTGAGGTAGGGGAGCATCGTGCGCTTTTGCGGGATCAGCTCGAAGATGCGCCACAGTCGTTTCGGGTTCCAATAGAAAGAGCGGTAGGCCTTCTTCCGCAGTTGGAAGATCTTCTTCTCGGGCACGGCGGACAGATTGATCTCGGCCTGGTACGGCTCGTAGCTCGACCAGTCCGTCGGTAGCGCGTACCCGGCGTGCTCGACCTGCTTGAAGAGCTCCGTGCCCTTGAACGGGATCACGCGGAAGAACGCGGCGGTGTGGAAGGAACTGGACGACGCCCAGCGGATCGTCTCCTCCATCTCCTCTTCCGTTTCGGTCGGGAATCCCAGCATGAACGCGCCGTGCACCATGACACCCTGCGCGGCGATGAAGTCGACGATCTTGCGGACCTTGTCGATCTTCAAGTTCTTCTTCATGACCTTTTGCAGGCGCGGAGAAGCACTCTCCACGGCGACCATGCAGCGGTACATGCCGGCTTTCTTGAGCAGGACGACGAGTTCCTCGTCGAGGATGTCGCCGCGGAATCCGTTCGGGAACGTCAGAGCGAGCTTCCAGCCCTTGTCGATGATCCCTTGCGCGATCCGTTTCGCGCGCTCGGGCCGGAAGTTGAAGATGTCGTCCATGAAGACGAGCTCCTTCACTCCGTACTTCGTGACGAGCATCTCGATCTCGGCCAGCACGTGCTCGGCCGATCGCTCGCGGAACGTCTTGCCGTAGCTGTTGTGGCAATACGTGCAGCGCCAAGGACAAGCGCGCGAGCTGAACATCGTCGCGAACTCCTTGTGCGCGTAGATGACGCCGCCGCGCGGGACCTTGTGGTACTTCGCGTGATCGACGAGATCCCACGCGGGGAAGGGCAGCTCGTCGAGGTTCTGCGGCGGCGGGCGGTCCGGTTCGTGGACGACGGTGCCGTCGACATGGCGCCACGACAGGCCCTGGCACTCCGTCCAGTCCTTGCGACCGTCGCGCACACCGGCGAGCAGATCCGCGAACGTGAACTCACCTTCGCCGCGCACGACGAAATCGACGTTCGTGTCCTTCAGCACGTCTTCCGCCGCGACACTCGGGTGCGGTCCGCCACAGGCCACGACCGCGCGCGGAAGGCGCTCCTTCACGAGCTTCGCGACCGCGTGCATGCAGCCGGCTTCGTACGTCATCGCCGAAAGGCCGACGACATCCGGCGCCAGTTTCACGATCGCGTCGGCCGCTTGCTCGGGCGTCCAATCCTCGACCTTCATGTCGAGAACGTGCATGTCCTCGAACCCGCGCTGCCGCGCCGTCGCCGCAATCATCATCACGCCCAGTGGATGGACGTGGGTGAACTGCGTGTAGGGGTGATAGGTCTGGACGAGCGCGGTGCGCATAGGAGCGTGATGATGTACGGGTCGGCGCTCACATCCTACGCGAGCCGGCGGAGGCCGAGGCTCGTCACTTGGCGAACCTCAGCGATTGCACGCGGACCCCGAGGTCGGCGTCGCCTGTGCTAGGTCGGCGTCGCTTGTGCTAGCTCGGCGTCGCTTGTGC
>CAZKIY010000077.1:0-15400 GCA_964552875.1 uncultured Planctomycetaceae bacterium | reverse complement strand
GTCGTCCTCAACGCGGCGAAGGTCGAGCGTTTGTGCAGCCACCATCGCGACGGCGATCGCCTGCGCTTCGCGCCGATCGCCGATTCCGCCGACGGTCTCGGTGAAGAGTTCGCCGGCGATGCTCGCCGCTGGGCGCCTTTCGCTCGAAAGGGAATGCCGTCGGCTCCCGTTGGATTCGCCGTCGCCTCGCCGGTGTTGAAGCTGGCCGAAGGTGTGCGCGAGATTCGCATCGTGCTCGAGGTCTCGGGCCTGCGGGAGCGTCACGACGTGTCCGCGCTCGCGGCTTCGTTCCAGGCTCATGCGACCGGGCCGAAGGGGTGGTCGGGGCCGTTCGACGTGAGCACATCCTTGCAAGGCGAGATGCTCGAGTTCGCGTTCACGGTCGGAGCGGCCCAAGTCGCCGTCGTCGACCACGATCCGGCGGTCCACTTGCAAGCATTCCCCGCCGGCATGCCGGTGGTGCAGTTGCTGCTCAAGAAGGATGCGCCCCTCGCGTTCGGCGCGTTCGACGGCGTGACCGTGCGCAGCGCGCAGGTACTCGTGCGGGTGAGCGGACTGCGCGAGTTGACGCTCGACGGTGATGGCGGAACGCTCGACGCGCGCAAGGCCTTCCTGCCGTTCGGCCCTCAACCCGTCGCTGGTTCACGCTTGATCATCGGTTGCCCCGAGGCCTTGTCGAAGCGGTTGACGTCCCTCTCCTTGCATCTGAGTTGGCAGGGAGCCCCCGCGAACCTCGCATCCTGGTACGCCGGGTACGCGCGACAATCGCAGATGAGCGACGGCGTGGGAGCGACGCTCACATGGGTCGATGCGAGCGGCAGCACGCGCACCACTCCGCCGCTCGACCTCATGCAGCGCCTCGACGGCGTCACGACGCTGCGCCCGCCCGTGGGGGCCACTGCGCGCGCCGCCAGCGTCGCGGAGCAGACTCACGCGCTGCTCGACAGCGGCGGCTTCGCGGCACGCCGCGTCGCCCGAGCCGAAGCACTCGTGTCCCCGACCAAGCTCAGTGCTCCGCGGGCTGGGACGACCGCGCCGCGAGCGGGCTCGGTGACCCTGACGCTCGTCGAGGACTTCCTCCACGCCGACCACCGCCGCGAGTCGCTGGCCAAGCTGATGCAGGATCCGGCGTCGGCGCTGAACGAGCCCTACACGCCGAAAGTTCGAGACATCGAGCTCGATTATGCCGCGCAGTCGGACGTGAGCCGGCTCGACGCAGTGGAACAGAGTGCCTTCACCGACACGGAGCTCCGATACTTCCACGTCGACGCCTTGGGGTGCAGCCGCGAGCATGCGTGGCTCGCGCGGCAGCGACCGTGGGCCCCTCAACGCGCACCCTCCTTCCTGCCGGAGCACGTCGACGCGGGCGAGCTACTGATCGGACTCTCGGGTCTCGCGAAAGGCGACTCGGTGAGCGTGCTTTTGCAAGTCGCTCAAGGAAGCGCCGATCCGGAGGCGCGTCCGCAACCGATCCGTTGGTCGGTGATGGCGGACAATGCCTGGCGCGCGCTGACGACGACCGGGATCGCGCTCGACACGACGCGCGGCTTGCGCACGAGCGGGTTGATCTCGGTCGCGTTGCCACGCGAGACGAGCACCGAACACACGCGGCTTCCCGCCGGACTCGTCTGGCTGCGGGCCACGATCCCGGCCGAGCCGCTCGCGGCCTGCGACCTCGTCGGCGTGTACGCCAACGCGATCGAAGCGACCTTCGTCGATCAGGGCAACGATCCCGGGCGTCTCGCGCGGCCTCTACCTCCCGGCTCCATCGCGAAGATCAAGACCGCCGTGCCGGCGTTGAAGAGCGTGCTTCAGCCGCACGCGTCGTTCGACGGCGCGATGCGGGAGAGCGACCGGGCGCTGGCGCGCCGAGCCTCCGAGCGGCTGCGCCACCGCGGCCGCGCGATCACGGCCTGGGACGTCGAGCGCTTGGTGCTCGAGAACTTTCCCTCCGTGTACCGCGCCAACTGCGTCCCGCACGCTGACGGCACCTCGTGGCTCGCCGCAGGTCACGCGATGCTCGTCGTGGTGCCGGATCTTCGAAACCTGAACTCGGTCGATCGGCTGGAGCCTCGCGTCGACCTCGACACGCTGGAGCAGATCCACGCACTGTTGCGCGAGCGCGGCGGGATGGGCGTCGTCTGGCACGTCGTCAATCCCCAGTACAGATCGGTGCGTCTCGACTTCAAGCTGCGCCTTCGTCCCGGGTTCGGATTCAATCACAGCCGCGCGGTGCTGAACGAAGCGCTCGTCGGGCTGCTCAGCCCGTGGGCCGTGGACAGCGCGGCTGAACTCGATTTCGGAGGCCGCGTCGTGCGGTCGGCGTTGCTCGATTTCGTGGAGTCGCAGCCCTACGTCGAGTTCGTCACCGACTTCCGTCTGTTCGTCGAGGGCGACGCACGCGATACGTCGGAGGGAGCGGCCGACACGCCGGCGACCATCCTCGTCTCCGTTCCCGAGCACGGCATCGCCGAGGAGATCGATGGCTGACCAGCTCGCATCGATCCCGCGCATGCCCGCGCGCGACTCGGCGTTCGACGCGCGTGCGCTTTTCGCGCACGCGCTGGGCCGCGTCGTCGCTCTCGCCCGAACACAGTGGACCGATCACAACGCCCACGATCCCGGCATCACGATCCTCGAGGTCTTCTCGTATGCGCTGACCGAGCTCGCCTATCGGAACGACTTCTCGATCCAGGACCTGGTCGTGCGCAGGGGCTCGACGGACGAAGAGACCGCCGCGCGGACGATGGCGCAGTTCCATCGCGCGAGCGCGGTCCTGCCGAACCGGCCGTGGACGGTCGACGATTGGCGCCGCGCGCTGATCGACTTGAAGGACGTGAAGAACGCCTGGATCGAGCCCGTCGACGACATCTCGCTCGTCGCCGACCTGCGCTCCAAAGTGCTGCGGCGCGATCCGCCCGACCACGACGCATGGAAAGAGGTGCGACTGCGCGGCCTGCATCGCGTGCGGATCGAGTTCATGGACGGAGTGGGCACGCAGGCAGATCGCGATGCGGTGCTCGAATCCGTGCGCTTGGCCGTGCAGTCGCACCGCAACTTGTGCGAGGACTTCGTCGACGTGCGGCCCGTGAAGGCCCAGTATTTCTCGCTGTGCGCCGAGATCGATCTCCAGACCGACGCGGATGTCGACGAGGTCGCGGCGCGGCTGCTGATGGAGCTCGCGCTGGCGATCGCGCCACCGGTCCAGAACCACACGCTGAGCGAAGCGCTCGCGCGCGGAGCATCACTTCCGGAGCTGCTCGAGGGACCGTTGCTCGTGAACGGCCTGATCGACGACGCGGCGCTCGAGCTCTCGGCGCTGCCTCGCGAGATACGCCTCTCGGATCTCATCGGCCGGGCGATGGACGTCGAAGGGGTCCGGTCGGTGCGTGACGTCGTGCTCAGTCCGCTCGAGCGCGCCGACGAAGACGATGAACTGGCTCCCGACGCCGATCCGGCATCGGTGGTCGCGCAGGCGCGGTCGGTGGCCAACGTCTGGCGCGTGCCCGTGAGAACGGGACGGCTTCCGCGGCTGAGCTTCGCGCATGGTCGGATGACATTCAGCAAGGGCGGGATGGCCGTCGCCGGATGGTCCATCGCGTCGATGCCGGCGACCGTCCGCGCACGATTGCAAGCGCTGAACGACGCGGCGCGCGCGAAGGTCGAGTCGCCGACGCCGATGGACCTGACGCCGTCGATCGGGCGTACCCGCGATCTCGCGGCGTGGCGCTCGTTCCAGCTCGACTTCCCCGCGGTGTACGGCATCGGCGAAACGGGACTGGCGGGACGCCCGATCGAACCGTCGACCGAGCCCGAGGTCGATCCGCTCCCCGACGATGTGCAGCTTCCCGCCGAGGAGCTGGAGCAGCAGCGCGCGGAGATGCGCCGCGCGCAGGCGCGGCAACTGCAGGGATATCTGCTGTTCCTCGACCAGTGGATGGCCGACCAGCTCGCGACGCTCGGCCAAGCCGGCCGACTCCTGTCCGTGACGCCCGCCGATCTGCGCGCGACCGCGGCGGGCTGGACGCTCAAACCGCTCGCGCAGCACACGCTCGCTTCCCAGCTCGTCGACTCGATCGTCGAGCACGACGAGGTCTATCGCGACGGCGTCACGCCGGCGCAGCTGGCCGATTGCGCCGAGTCGCCGAAGGAAGCCGCGGCGCGTCAGCAGCGGCTGCTCGACCACTTGCTCGCGCGTCTGGGCGAGGACTTCGCCGAGTATGCGGCGGTCATCGCCAGCGCTTTCGGGACGGGCGCGCCGAAAGCGATCGCCGACAAGTGCGCATTCCTCGAGGACGCAGCCGCGTTGAGTCGCGATCGAGCCGGAGCCGCGCACCAATTCCCGTCGAGCTTCGACCGCTCCTGGAACACGCCCGATGTGTCCGGCTTCGAACTCCGGCTCGCCCGCCTCCTCGGCATCACCGACTCCAGGCGGCGCAACCTCAGCGCGGTCGCGTACGACACCTACACCGAGATCGATTCGAGTCCGGGGGACGAGTACCGCTTCCGCGTGCGGCATCGCGTGACGGGGCAGATCCTGCTGTCGTCGAGCAAGAACTACGTCACGCCCGAAGATGCACGAGCGGAGATGATGCAGGCGATCGAGCGCGGCCAGCTCGCCGAGGGTTACCAGCGCCTCCGGACGAGCGACGGTCGTCACTACTTCAACATCCTGGACGCATCGGCGCAGGTCATCGCGCGCCGGATCCAGTACTTCGAAGCAGAGGCCGCGATGGACGATGCGATCGCCGCGCTCCTCGTGTACTTGCGAGGGAACTACAGCGGCGAGGGACTGTACGTCGTCGAACACATCTTGTTGCGACCGCTCGAGGCCGACGACCCGCTGCTGCCAATCTGCGCCGACGTCGATTGCGACGGCTGCACGGACGTTGATCCGTACTCCTATCGTCTCCACGTCGTGCTGCCGGCGTACGCCGGTCGGTTCCGGAACGCGGCGTTCCGCGACTTCGTCGAGAGGACGATCCGCCTCGAGCTGCCGGCGCACGTGCTGGCCACTGTGTGCTGGATCGACAGTGACGCGATGGCGCGATTCGAACGCGCCTGGCTCGACTGGATCGAGCTGCACGCCGAACTGCGCACGGAAGGGCGCCGGCAGAAACTGCAGGCCCTCGCCGACGCGCTGATTTCCGTCAAGAACGTCTATCCGACCCGGTCGCTCTTCGACTGTGGGGCGGACGAGAACCATCCGCCGTTCGTCCTCGGCAAGACCTCGCTCGGTAGTGCGCAATAGGAGATTTCCATGGCCGACCCGCTCAAAGTGTTGCGCAGCCTCGAACGGCTGTCGGATCAGTACACGGTGTTCGAGGCCGACCAGGTCTTGACGCACAACCAGCTGAACAGCGTCTCGAACTACCTCGACGACCAGGATCGGCTGACGCGGGTGGACGTGCTCGGCGTCGGCATCGTCAGCGGCTTGCGTGTCGGCCTGCGCGACGGCGCGGTCCGCGTCTCGCGTGGTTTCGGAATCACGACCGACGGCGACCTGTTGCGTCTGCCTGTAGACACCACGTACGACCGGAGTCGCCCGTACGACACGACGGCCCCGGCCTACGAACCGTTCTTCCGCGGCGAGGTGCTCGTCGAGCTCCAGGAACTCGTGCCTGTTGGCGAAGCCGACGTGCTCGCGCAGCCTTTGGCACGACTGCCCGGCAACGGCATCGCGGACAAAGTCGTGGTGATGCTGATGGAAAGCGTCGTCAACGATCCCGATCTGTGCACGGGTACCGACTGTGACAATCTCGGCCGCGACGCGCTGCATCGCGTGCGACTCTTGCTGATGAGCGTGGGAGATGCTGCGGAGCTCGCCAGGCGAGCTCCACCTCTGCAGCCCGCGAGTGAACGTGCGCGGCAGCTGTCGGAGATGAATGCCGATCGCGCGGTGATCGCTCGCGACATCGCCACGACCGGAGCTCTCGCCGAACGCTTCCGCACCGCGACGCGAGCCACCCTGACGCGACTCCTGGCCGCGCTCGAGGCGCTGGCCGCCGCGTTCCCCGGCGTGCTGGAGGAGCTGTTCGGCGGCGACCCGAGCGGCGAGTGGCGCGCGATCCTCGAGAAGCACGCGAGCCGTTTCGACGAAACAGCCGTGGGTCTGCAAGCGTGGTACGGGTTCGTGAAGGATCTCGTCGAGACGTACGAAGCGGCACGCGAAGCGCTCCTCGGCGACGACTCGATCCTGCTCCCCGACCTCGCGGCTTTCCCGAAGCACTTGCTGCTCGGACAAGTCGGGGCCCCGCGGACGCACGTCACGGGCCTGTACCCGGCGCCGTTGGATTCCTCGGCGCGGGAACATGCGGCGCGCGCACGATTCGCGATCCGCAAGCTGCACGCGCTCCTGCGCTCGTTCCAGGTTCCGGACGACACCAAGCTGCGCGTCACTCCGAGCCATGGCGAGCACGTTCCGTTGGAGGATCGTGCGATCCCGTGGCACTACAGGATGCGCGACGACGTACCCGTGCACGCGGCGTGGAACTACCGCCTTTCGGTACGCCGGCAGGGCGGCCACAACCTCGGCTACCGTGCTCAAGAATGGGGTGGCAGTCAGCGCGCGCTCGCGCCGCTGCAATTCACCATCGCGGCCAACGACTTCTTCCGCGTCGAGGGGCATCACGGACGATCCGTGGAAGAGGTGCTGAAGGAGCTGCGCGGCCAGATCACCGCACACAACCTGCCCTTCGAGGTGCAGGCCGTGCTGCTCCACTCCGACAAGCGCCACATCCGCGTCAAGCCGCCCAACCGCTACACGGCGCTGCACGGATTGCATTACTTGGTGCGCAAGGACGTGGCGTTCCGACTCGAGGAAGGCAAGGCCTTCGGTGAACGCTATCTCGGTGACGTGACCCAAGCCGTCGCCGACAAGCAGATCGTCGGCAGCGGCGACAGCGGCGAGTCGGCCATCGGCATCGCGCGCGCCGCGCGCGACGCGGTCAGCGCGATCGAGAAGGATGCGGGCCCGGCACTCGCCAGCACCAAGTACAGCGACTATCGCGCGAATACGGCCTGGAAACAGGGGTTTGCGAGCACGCTCGAATCGGTGAGCAACGCACGCGTGAGCCTCGGCCACGTCTCGCGCAACGATTTCACGTCGGCATTCGACTCGTTGCTGGCGACCAATCAACCGCACTGGATCGATTGGCTCGACGACCTGATCGTGGCCGACGGTGCTCGGGCGGACGACAGACTGCTGTTCGCCGCGTTCGTGAAGCGGCATGCAGGCCTCGACTCCCTGGGTGGGGTCTGGCGCGGCGGGACACTGGTGCTGGCGTACGACGACAGCGGCCGCGTCGTCGCGGACTTCACCGTGCCCTATGCGTGCGCCGAGGTCGAGGACGACGAACCCGTCGAGCCGCCGTTGACGCGTCCGCCCTACCGTCCGCCGACGTTGGTCGGCAAGCCGGTACGCGTCCTGCGACCGCTCGAGCTGAAGATCGACGACCGATTCGTCCACGTGCGCGGCGACATCCAAAAGGACCTTCTCGTGCAGAGCGCCGCGATGGAAGGTCTCGTCAAGGGCATCCAATTCCCGAAGGTCACCAAAGCGGGAGCGCTGGCCGGAGCCACGACCGGCGACGCGCTCCTGGACTCACTCGTGCGGGACGTCGAGGTCCGACGCTTGCATGTCGAGGCTTTGCGCGAGATCTCCGTGCAGCCCGACCTAGCGCCCGAAGTCCGCACCGCGGCGGAGACGGGCTGGAAGAAAGCGCAGGGAGAACTCGCCCTGGCCGTGAGCGAAGCCACGGATCGCATGGTCACGAAGCTCGACCCGCAAGGCGGGTCCGCATCCGAAGCGACGACGGTCCTCACGAGCGGGGTCGGCGCGATCCGTGACACGGCCGCGCTCGGCACACTGAAGACGAACCTCGACCGTATCGGGGGGGTCGCGCTGGGCTCTCACATCGCGATGGTGGGGAAACTCAAGGCCGTCGGCGGGATCGGAGGCTGAGAGCGCGTGGAGACATCGAGCCTGCGCGCTCTCGGCGCTCGGCGGCGCCGCGCGGAACGGCGCGCGCTGCGCAGAGGCCGGGAAAACGTCACAGCTTCTGGGCCGCCGGCGCCGCGGACATCGTGCGCGATCGACAGCGCGAGCACCGGGACCAGGAGCGCCTGAGCCATGCCCCGACCGCTGCCGCACCGGATACGCCGCCTCCAATGGGAGGTGCATGTGCCCGCGACATCCGATGCAGTGGCATTGCGCACTTTGCTCCGCGAGAAAGTCGACGCGGTCGAGGCAGCGTTCGAGGAGGTGCTGAGCTCGGACGACGACGACACGGTCGTGCGTCGGATCACGAAGCTCGAATTGGACATCCGCGTCCCATCGATCGAGGCGCTCGAGTCGGGGCTGAGTTCGCGATTGACCGCAGCACTCCGCCGTGCCCTCGACGCGGCCGCTCCGGCTGACGAGGTGTCGACCTCGGCGCATCTGCACGCGCAGTGGATCCACTACGTCGAGACGGGTTCGCTGCAGTGGTCCTTGGCCGGTCTGACATCCGACGAGACGCGGGCGGCGCTCGAGTCGGCCGCGGTTGCGGCGGCGGAGAGCTGGCTCTCGAACGCGATTGCGTTCCCGTTCGCCCGCGGCGGCGCGTTCGCCGCGCGAGTCGCAGCATTCACGCGCTGGCTGGCGCTCTTGCCCGGCGCCTTGCAGGAACGCCTCGTCGAACACGCGCGCCGCAGCCAATCGAGCGACCTGACCGCGCAATGGGACGCAGTGCTCGCGGAGATCACGTCGCGCCCGCTCGAGTCGAGGGCAGTTCGGCTGGCGCTGATCTCCGAAGCCGCCGATGCGCCGGCAGTCCTCCGCCGCTGGATCGACGAGCGTTGCAGCCCGCTCGACGGACACACCCGTGCAGCCTTGGACCGGATCCGCGCCGCGCCGTCGTCGACGTCGGTCGCGAGTTCGATCCAGGAAACCGCACCGAATCCGGCGGAAGCGTCGGAACGCGTAGGCCGATTCGTCCCATGCGCCGGGCTCGTCCTGCTGCATCCCTACCTTCCCCCGTTGCTCGCCGCGCTGAAGTTGTGGGAACGCGGGACGCGCGGGGCGTTGCCCGTGACCAGCTCATCGCGGGCGATCTCCTTGCTGTGGTGGCTGGCCACGGGCGGCGACGATCCGTTGGAGCACGAGCTGCCCGTCGTGAAGTTGTTGCTCGGCATGTCACCCGACGAACCGCTGGACCGGCGACGTCCGCCGTCGACCGCCGAGGAGCGCGAAGAATGCGCCGCGCTGTTGTCGGCCGTGATCGCTCACTGGCCCGTGCTGCAAAACACCGGGATCGAAGCCTTGCGAGCGAGCTTCCTCCAGCGCCGCGGACTCTTGTCGCGGCGCGACGGCGCTTGGTACCTCCACCTCGAGAGCAAGCCGTTCGACATGCTCCTCGCGCGGTTGCCGTGGAGCCTCTCCCCGATCCTCTTCTCGTGGAGCGACGCACCTCTGTACGTGGAGTGGCGGACGCCATGACCGAACCGGTTCGTCGAAAGCGGTCGGCGAACGCTCCCCGGCCGACGTTGCGAGCCGAAACGCCGGGCTCGTCGACGGACGTGGACGCGCGCGTGCTGCACGTCGAGCTCGAGTGGCTCGCCGAAGCGCTGCGTCGGCGTCTCGAGTCCTATTTCAATCCGATGACGTCCTCGTCACCCGCTCTGCCCGGAGACGTGTTGCCTCCGCCGCCGCTGCCGGCGTCGGGTAGCGCATACGCCGACGCACTCGCGCGTCACCGGTTCGACGCGAGCGAACGCTTGTTGATGGCTCTCGCTCTCGCGCCACTGCTCCGTCCGCAGCTCCTGGACGTCCTGTGGTCGCGCAACGACACGACACAGCGTCCGTTCACGGAGTTCGGCGCCTCGGTCGGTTCGAGCGGAACGTCGGCGGGCGGCTTCGCGCCGACCGGCGAAACGGCCTGTTTCCTGCTCGCCGGTGACGCCATCGGCGCTCGACTGGAAGCGCTGCAACGCCTGTCGCCGACAGGCCGCCTGATGCGCGAGGACTTGCTGCGCTTGGCTCCTCCGGGCGCCGGCGAACTCGCGCTCGCCGGTACGTTGCGCCCCTCGGAACGCTTCGTCTCCGAAGCCATTCCGGGCGCAGCGTCGCAACTGCGGAGCGACGTGAGCTCCCCGGCGCAGCGCGTCACGACAGGTCTCGACTGGCCTGATCTGGTGCTCCCGGCCGCCACGTTGTCCCAGCTCGACGACATCGGGTCGTGGCTCACGCACAGTCGCACGTTGCTCGACACCTGGGGTCTGAAGCGCCGCATTGCGCCCGGTTTCACGAGCCTCTTCCACGGACCTTCCGGCACCGGGAAGACGCTGTCGGCTTGCTTGCTCGGAGCGCGCTGTCGTCGCGAAGTGCATCGCGTCGACCTCTCGCTCGTCGTCAGCAAGTACATCGGAGAGACGGAGAAGAACCTCGCGCGACTGTTCGACACGGCACAGAGCGGCGGCTGGATCCTGTTCTTCGACGAAGCCGACGCGCTGTTCGGAAAGCGAACCGGCGTCGCCGACGCCCACGATCGCCACGCCAACCAGGAAGTGAGCTATCTGCTCCAGCGCATCGAGTCGTTCGAAGGCGTCGTGATCCTGGCCTCCAATCTGCGGCACAACATCGACGACGCATTCCTTCGCCGATTCCAGTCCGTCGTGACATTCGCGTTGCCGAAGGCGCCCGAGCGCCTGCGTTTGTGGCGCGAGGGTTTCCCGGAAGCCGTGAAGCTGGAACCGACGATCGACCTCGAGCGCCTCGCGCAGCGCCACGAGCTGTCGGGCGGCACGATCATGAACGTGGTGCGGTACGCCTGTCTGCGCGCACTGAGCCGTGCTGAAACCCTGATTCGTGCGGAGGACCTCGACGAAGGCGTTCGGCGTGAGCTGCTGAAGGAAGGGCGCGCGCTGTGATCGCCGAGCGCGTGCACAAGCCGGTCGCCCGGCCGTCGTCGCCGGTGTCGCGGTCGTCCGACGCGGCCGAGCACCAGGCGGCGCGCATCGCGCGACAGGTCGTCGGCATGCCGATGCCGCAGAGGAATCCGGTCTCGCGCATCCAATCCCCGACGAGCCGCGCGAACCCGATGCAGCGCTCCGATGCGCGCGCAGGTCAACCATTGCCGCCGAGCGTGCGCCGCTTCATGGAGCCGCGTTTCGGCGCCGATTTCGGCGATGTAAGCCTTCACGCGGACGAGCATGCTGCCGCGAGGAGCCGCGAGCTGAACGCTGCCGCTTTCACGCAGGGGCGCGACATTTTCTTCGGCGGCGGGCAGTATCGGCCCGACGAGCGCGCAGGTCGTGAGCTGATCGCACACGAGCTGACGCACACGCTCCAACAGCGAGGTGGTCGTGTCGCGAGCGACTTCGGGACGCTCGATACCGTTTCGCCGGATCTGATCCAACGGGCGACGGGGCGCTACGAAGTCGCGGGGATTCGCCTGTTCCGAACGCGCACGGGCGAGACGGTGCCGCTGCCGTCCGACATGACGTTCGAAGATGCCGAACGCCTCGAGGCGGAAGGTCTGGCTGCGGAGCAACGGCTGGCAAGGAAGCCGAAACCCGCACCGTTGCCGCCCGTGCGTCGTCCGAAAGCGACCCCGCCAGCGACGGCCAAGAAAGTCCCTCAGAAGCGCCGCAACCGCGGACCTCGCCGCAACGCCGCGGCTCCGCCCGCTGCCGCTCTCGATGCCGCGCTGAAGGAAGCCACGGGCAGCGGCAAGGTCGCACGCGATCTGGCGCGCGCCGGGCTACCCGTGCTGATGCGCGGGGTGAAACACGTTCAGCGGCTGAAGCGAAACGAGCAGACCCACGACGACGCAACGAAGAAGAAAGAGCAATCCGAAGCGGCGGTCGTGATGCCGCCCAGCGATCTGCAGTCGCGTAGCAACGAAGCCCAGGTCGGTCTCGTCGCCGAGAGACCCGAGCCGCAGGTTGATCCGGCCGTCGGCAAAGGTCGCTTGGGGGCGTCCCTCCAGGAGAATCTGCCGACGTCGTTGGAGGAGGTGGACAACTTCAAGCGCGAGAGCCGGGCCCAGCGAATGAGCGCGGAAGTCGCCCTGTCCATTCACGCCGACAAGAGTGCCGTGGTCGCGAACTTCGGCGACCTGCGCCACACACCGCCCGCGGCGCCGAACGACCACGTGACGAAGCAGCTTCCGCTGGAAGAAGCCGCACCGCCGACGCCCGCGAGCGATCTCGGACGCGGCCTGGTCGCACCGCTGCTCCCGGAGCACACGGACCTGAGTCGCTTCCCGAAACAGGCCGATCAGCAGCTGAAGGCCGAAGGCGTGACGCAGGAGCAGCTCGACATGGTCGACTCCGGCGACTTGGCGCAGGCGCGCCAGGAGAAGCAACAGCTGGCGCTGGAGGCGACGACCCAGCCTCAGGCGATGCGGGACTTCGCCGGCGCGCAAGCCTCGAGTGTCGAGCAGACGCTGCGGGTCGACGCTACGCGAGAACGTGGAGCGATGCGCGCGCAGCGGCGCAGCGGACTCGGACGCACGGCGAAGCGGCAGCGCGATGCGCGCGATGCGCTCGAGAAGAAGCGCGAGGAAGTGGGCGCCGAGATCAACCGCCGGTATGGCCTCGCGCAGTCGAGCGTGCAGCTGAAGCTCGCCGCGCTGGAAACGAGCTCGATCCTGCGCTTCGACAACGGGAACAAGGCCGCAGCGCAGCAGTTCGAGGACGACGTCAACCGCGATCTCGATGCCTACAAAGCCGAGCGCTACTCGGGCTTCTTCGGGCGCCTGCGTAGGGCCAAGGATTGGCTGCTCGGAATGGAGAGCTTGCCGGGCGTGAAGTCGATCATCGACACGCGCCGCGCGACGTTCGTGAGCACCATCGAGCTGCTGGTCGAAGCGATCACGGCTGACAACAAGCGCGTGATCGAAGGATGTCGCGCGGAGCTGAAGGCCGCACGCGAGAGCATCGCGGGCTACGTCGCTGGACTCGAACCGAAGCTGCAGGAAATCGGATCGCAGGCCGCCGGCCAGATCGGCGAACGCCTCGATGCGCTCGATCGCTCCATCGATCAGCGCGAGGAATCACTGCGTCAGCAGCTGCAGGAGAAGCAGCAAAGCGCCATCAAGGCGATCGACGAGAAGATCGAGAAGATGAAGGAGGCGATGTCGGGCGCGCTCGCCAAGCTCGGCAAACTCCTGTTGTGGGCGGCGAAGAAGTTCTTCTCCTGGGCGCTCTCCAAGTTCGGATACTCGCTTTCGGACATCGAGTCGATCATCAACAAGGGGGTCGCGGTGCTGAAAGCGATCTTCACGGGGCCGATTCGCTTCGTGAAGAACCTCGTGAGCGCCGCGAAGCTTGGTTTCGCGAACTTCCGAGACCACTTCCTCACGCACCTGAAGAATGCGTTGTTCGAGTGGCTCACCGGCTCCTTGTCAGGCATACGCCTGCCCGCCGTCTGGAACGCGCGCGGCATCCTCGACCTGGCTCTGCAGGTCCTCGATCTCGGGCCCGAAGCCGTCAAACGCCGTCTCCTGGCGCGACTCGGCGGCGACACGAGGCTGGTGGCGCGCCTCGAACAGAATCTGCCGATCGTCAGGAGGATTTTCGTCGAGGGTCCCACGGCGGCCTGGGAACAGATCAAGGCGCAAGCGGCCGACCTCGAGACCAAGCTCGTCGACGAGCTGCGCAACTTCGTGTTCGTCGAGATCGCCAAGCGCGCGGCGATCACGATCATCGCGATGTTCACGCCGGGCGCCGGCATCGTGCGCGCGATCATCGGCATCTACGACACGGTCGTGTTCTTCGTCCAGAAGGCGCGGGACATCGCGCGCATGGTGGGCAGCTTCCTGGGCTCGATCGCCGAGATCGCGGCCGGGAACATCGGGGCGGGAGCGAAGGCGCTGGAGGACGGCCTGGCACGCGCGCTGAAGCTCGTGATCGAGTTCCTGGCGCGTTTCCTCCGGCTCAGCGGAATCCCCGCGAAGATCAAGGGCGTGACTCAGAAGGTCCGCGGCAAGGTCGACCAAGTGGTCGATCGACTCCTCGACTGGATCGTGGCGCAGGCTCGTCGCCTGGGACTTGCCGTGAAAACGGGAGCGCAGAAGGTCATCAAAGCATTCACGCGTTGGTGGGCGGCGCGCAAGGAGTTCAAGACCGAGGACGGCCAGACGCACGCCCTGTATTTCACGGGCGAAGAGGGGAATGCCCTCCTCACCCTGCGCAGCACTCCGATGGCGTTCTCGAAGTTCGTCGAGGCAGCAGAAACGCTGGGCGATCCGACGCGCGTGAAAGCGAAGAAGACGGCGCAGATCATTGCAACGCAGATCGACGACGAACGCCGTAAGCCGCCGACAGGGAAGGACGAAGCGGCGGTCGAGGAGGCGCGCAAGCGCAAGGCGACCTTGGTCAACGAGCTGCTCGACAAGCTGGCGCCCCATACGTCGCTGCTGTTCCGGGAAGCGCTGCCGCCCTGCGTCACGGCGCAGTACGGTGGTCTGAGCGGAGCGCAGTTCGCGGTGCGCATGCAGATCAAGCCGCTGACGAAGAAGCGGTTGCCGAAGGGCGAGCCTCCGACGGATAAGAGCAATGTTCGCTTCGAGCACTTGAACGCACGGCGCGAATCACCAGGCGGGGCGAGCCTGTACGTCAAGGGACACTTGCTGAGCCAGAACCTCGGCGGTCCCGGCGGCTGGCACAACCTCGTTCCGCTCTCGCGCAAGGGGAACGCCCAACACGAAACGCAGGCTGAAGCCGTCGTCAAGCGCACAGTCGAGCTGTCGGCGATCGTCGAGTATCACGTGGATCCAAAGTACGGTTCGCGCGCGGACGCGAAGCGACTGCTCGAGCGGATCGAAAAGAGCCGGGATCCCGAGCCGGTCAAGCGCGAGAAGCGCGCGATCGTCGCGGCCGAAGACCATGTTCCCGTCTCGCTGTCCATCCAAGCCTACATCTTGTTCGGAGATCTCAAGCAGCAGAGCACGATCATCAAGCGCGTGATCGACAACCCGATCTCGCGCCAGTACGAAGACTATTTCCTCGCGACCACACCGCGCCCGGAGCCGGTGAACCTGAGCGTGGACGGTTGGGAGTTGATCGCAACCGTGCCGGGCATCGGACCCGTACTGGCGAAACGGATCGTCGACCGGAGAGACAAATCGTGGTCATCGTACGCCCAGCTGGCGGAGAAGGTGGGCGGGATCAGCGAGAAGACCCTGAAGGTGATGGAAGACGCGAACCACATCCGACTGTTCTCACGCAAGACTACGAGTGAGTAGCGCGACTCACTCGCCAGATGCGACATGGAATACGCCAATAGCATCCATGCCGGAGTCGCACTCGATGACACACGATCATGGAACGCGGGGCCAAGAGGTGTAATGCGGGGTCGAGGTAACCGTCACGCCACCCCCGCCTGGACGCCGGCGGCCGGGACGTGACGATTGCG
>CAZKIY010000076.1:14090-15583 GCA_964552875.1 uncultured Planctomycetaceae bacterium | reverse complement strand
GCCGAGGCGACCCTCGCGCTGCGCCGCGGCGATTCGCGCGCGCGCGTCGTGATCGCCGTGCACGGCTCTCTGCGCGGCCATGTCATCCTGCCGCTCGGCGCCCCCGAGGGATCCGTGATCGTGCGCGTCGAACGCGCGAACGGCGCTGCATTGGCGTTGAGCACGGATGGCACGAGCAGTTTCGGATTCAGCAACGTGGACGCCGGCGAGGTCCGCGTGATCTTCCATCCCGTCGGGTTCGAGGAACCGTTGCTGGTCTTGGAGCGCGTTCTCGTTCCGCGCGGATCTGCATCGGTCGACGCACGGCTCGCGCACGTCGATCTGACGGATCGCGCGACCGTGCTCGAGCTCGAGATCGTCGACGAACGCGGGCATCCGATGGCGAGCGCGAGCATCGGCCCCGTCACGTCCTCGACGGAGCGTCCACACGGACGTCCGCACGACATCGTCGATGGTGTCGTGCGCATCCTGGTCCCACGCGGCATCGCCGCGATCCAAGTCTCGGCGCAAGCGTACGAGCCCGCGATCCTCACCACGCCCTCGGGTCGCGTGCGTGTCGAACTGAAACTGGCAGGAGGCTGACGCACGTGCAGCGCATCCTCGTCCTCGCAGGCCGCGATCCGAGCGGCGCGGGCCTCGACGCGGATCGCGACGCGCTGACGGGTATCGCCGTCGAAGGCCTCTTCGTCGCGACCGCCGAAACGGATCAGGACGATGCGGGAGTGCGCTCGATCGGCGCGCGAGATCCGGACACGTGGCTTGCCGAAGCCCGTCTCGCCGCAAGATCGGGAGTCCGCGCCGTGAAGTTCGGACTGCTTCCTGGATCCGACGCGATCGAGAACGCGGCCCGGCTCGTGGTCGAACTGCGCCAGACCGGCCATGTCCACGTCGTCCTCGATCCCGTGATCGCCGCTTCGAGCGGAGCGCGCTTCCTCGATGCGCTGGATGTCGAAGTCCTGCGCGGATCGCTGCTCGGACTCGACGTGATCGTGACGCCGAACCTCAGCGAAGCCGCCGAGCTGGCGCGCGTGCCGGTGCGCGAGCTCGAGACGAACTTGGCCGCGCGCATCGACGTCGCGCGGCTCCTCACAGGGCTGGGCGCCGCCGCGGTCGTGTTGAAGGGCGGGCACGGCCACGAGGATCCCGTGCGCGACCTCCTCCTCGAGGCCGGCCGCGCACCCGTGTGGTTCGGTCACCGGCGCACTCCGGGCGGGAAGCTGCGCGGCTCGGGTTGCCGGTTCGCGACGCGATTGGCGGCCGAGCTGGCGCTCGGGCGACCCCTGACGGCCGCCGCACGCTCGGCGGGGGAGTTCGTGGCCGCCCGCATCGCCGGAATCGCGCGCTCTTGAACGCGGATCCGCGGAACGCTTGCCTGGGGCAAGACCGGCGCTATCCTGCCCGCCCTACGCGGCTGTAGCTCAGTGGTAGAGCGCCACCTTGCCAAGGTGGATGTCGAGGGTTCAAATCCCTTCAGCCGCTCCAATTCAGCTCGT
>CAZKIY010000076.1:0-13990 GCA_964552875.1 uncultured Planctomycetaceae bacterium | reverse complement strand
TGCCAAGGTGGATGTCGAGGGTTCAAATCCCTTCAGCCGCTCCAATTCAGCTCGTGACGCCCGCTTCGGCGCCCCAGCATCGACCACGACCCGCTTGCTGTGGACCTGATCCACGCAGCGGGTCGTTGTCATTTCCGGCGTCTTGTTCCGAATTGCCGTCGGCGCAGTCCGCTCGAGGCGTGCCACGCCAATGACCGCGGGCCGGCACATGGCCGGCCCGCGGTGTGAGACCCGAAGGTCGTTCGATCAGAGGATCAGGACGCAGTCTTCCGCGATGAACTTGCAGCCGGTGCAGAGGCGGCCCGTGACGACGAGCGGCACCACCGTGCAGGCCGGGAGGTCGTCCAGGTTCAGGCGCTGGTTCAGCTTGTTGCGGCTGAAGTAGGCCGTCAGGTCGAGCTTGCCGTCGGGGCCGACGACCCCGCCGTCACATTCCGCGCCGCCGAAGAAGGGACCGGCGACGTCGCCCATCGAGAAGCACTGGGGCGAAACCGGGCCACCGTCGCAGTTGCGGCCGTACAGCTTGACCGTGTTCCACTGGATGTTGCCGACGTTGAACCCGTCGAGCCCGAGGATCGTGACGGGCAGGAGATCGCAGGCATCCGCGTCGTAACCGTTCGGGAAGACGCCGGGGCGGATGTCGAGGCTCGTGACATTCTTGACGACGTCGATCACTTGCGTGCACGTCGACGTGTTGCAGTCGTTGTCACGAGCGCGCCAACGGCGGCGGATGACGCTGTCGAAGCGGTTCGCGGCGCATTCGCCGGGCACGACCGTGTCGCTGTAGGTGATCTTCACGTTCGTGTCGCAGTTGTCCGTGGCCGTCGCGCGACCGAGGTCGTTCGGCGAGGTGCTGGACCCGCAGAAGATCTTCCCGTCTTCCGGACACGTGATGACCGGCGGCGTGCAATCGCGCACGCGCACGGTTGCCCAGCAGGTCTTCGAGTCGTTCGCACTCGTGACCGTGAGGCGCACGTGGAGTTGGAAGGAGCAGTCGCTGCCGACCGGGATCGTCAGGATCGGCGTGCCGCTCGATGCGTCGTCGAACAGGGCGCCCGGGAACTGCGTGGACCACTGGTAGCCCGTCTCGTTGAGCGAGCCGCGGCCGTCGAGTTGGACGGTGGCGAAAGGCGCCTGCGCGGCAGCGACGTAGGGGCCGCCGGCATCGCAGCGGAGCTGGTTCTGGCCCCCGCCCCCGCCCCCGCCGTTACAGCCGTTGGCGAAGGACGAAGGCGCGAGCGCGACGGCGCCTGCGACGAGACAGAGCGTGGAGAGGAACTTGAACATGGTGTCGGTGGAGGGTGCGGATGTTCGCGCTGGCGACGGCAGCAACAGCGCGGGAAGCGATCGTGCGGAGGGTGGTGATCGCTTTGCGCTCCCTTGCGGAGGAGTGCTGCGGCCCCGGCCTGCCGACCGGAGAGCGATCGAGCAACCGTACATCGCGCGTGCGACGCGGCCAGTCGATCGCGCACGACGAGCGCGCAAGTGCGCACGAATCACGAGTTGCGGATCCGCCCTGCAATTCTCGGGTGAAACGCGTTCGCCGCGAGCATGGAAGGACTTTCCCCGAGGCGGAAAGCCATGCGCGCAATGGCTTCAGGTCGACACGCTGCGGCCGTCGCGTCGGGATCCAGCGAGCTCAGCGACGAGATTTCCGGCGAGGAGCAACGAGCCGCCGACGACGAGCCAGCCCGTCAACGCATCGGCTCCGACGTAGACGCCGATCAGTGCCGCCCAAATCGGCTCCAGCGCGTAGAGGATCGCCGCGCGGACCGGATCGACCTCGCGTTGGTAGATGTTCATGAGGCCCAGCGCGACGACCGTCCCGAAGACGGTGGTCAGGAGGAGCGGGCGCATGAACTCAGGATCGCGACACAACGCGCCGAACTCCGCCCCGGTGAGCCCCGCGCCGCGCGCATTCTCGAACCCGACGAGCAGGATGCCGCCCAGCGCGACCCACGCCAACATCGCGAAAGTGACGGGCATGACCGGCGCCCGCTTCGTCACGCGATCCGTCACGAGGATGTGCACGGCGAACGCGATCGACGCGCCGACGGTGAGCAGTTCGCCCGTGCGCCACTCCGTGATCTCGGGTCGGCCGCGCACGACTGCCGCCCCCGCCGTCGCGAGGAGCGCGCCGATCGCGAAGCCGACACGCGGCAGGCGCCGCTCGACGAACGCAGTGATCACGGCCAAGAAGAGGACGTAGAGGCTCGTCAAGAACGCCGACACGGCCGGCGTGACATCGCCGAGCCCGATCATCTGGAGGACGAACCCGACGACGAGAAAGACGCCGAGCCATGCGCCCCCGCCCCACACGACGTTCGTGGCGTCGCTCGTGAGCGCTCTGCGCGAGGACGGCACGAATACCAGCAGGATCGCCATGGAGATCGTGAACCGCATGGCCAAGAACACGCCTGAACCCGCGACGAGTCGATCGGGACCGGCGACGCGCTCCATCGCGTCCACGGCCTGCTTCATCCACAGGAACGTGAAGCCCCAGACGATGCTGACGAGGAAAAGGGCGATCGTGGCGCGCCTGCGCATCGATCGCGAGTTCTTCGGCAGGTCCATGGGCGACGGACGGTAGCGGCGGCGACCGCTTCCGCAAGGCGGCGTGATAGGTTCGTGGCGCTCCGTTTCGCCCCTCAGCGCGAGCTCAACCACTTTCGACCGGAATCCCAGATGAAAGCGCTCCTCAGTCACCTCGCCGCTCCGATCCTCCTCACGCTGCTCTCCGCCTGCGCGTCGGATCGGCAAGTGATCCAACAAGCCGACGACGCTCACCGCGATCTCGAACCGGCGGTGCTCGAGGATCCGACGCTCGCTGGATACCTACAGGAGATGGGCGATCGCATCATCGTCGAGGCGAAGAAGCTCTCCGACACGGGCTACGGCCCTTCGAGCCACCGCAAGGAAGACGACGGCTGGATGTTCACCGACGTGAAGTTCCACTTCGTGAACAGCGAGACGTTGAACGCGTTCACGACGGGCGGCGAGCACATGTACATCTACACGCAGCTCCTGCAGCAGTGCCAGACCGAGGACGAGCTCGCGGCCGTGATGGCGCACGAGTACGCGCACGTCTACGCGCGGCACGTGCACAAGGGGATGAACCGGCAGTATCTCGCGATGGGCGGAGCGGTCGCCGGCGCGGCGCTCGGCTACACGCTCGCGGACGACGAGAACAAGCTCGAGTACGCGGGCCTCGCCGCGGTCGGCGCGGGTGCACTCGCCGGTTTCCTCAACAAAGGCTTCACGCGCGGCGACGAGGCCGAGGCTGACGATCTGGGCTTCGCGTTCTACACGCGCGCCGGATGGGATCCCGATCACTTCGGCGACTTCTTCCAGGCGATGGTCGACGCGGGCTACGACACGACGCCGGAGATGATGAGCGACCACCCGACGCTCGCGAGCCGCGTCGTGGCCGCGAAGGCCGCCGCCGCGAAGCTGCCGCCCGAGGCGAAGTCGTGGCGCAAACCGGCGGTGGCCGAGGGCTCGAAGTTCAAGGCGATGCAGACGCGCGCATCGCAGCTCGCGAAGTCGTTGCCGAAGGATCAGTCCTTGGAGACGGCGCAGACCTTGTTGAACGCGGTGGGCAATTGCCTGATGCCGAAGGACCAACCGCAGCAGATCGAAGCGCGCGCCAAGATCGAGGCGGTCCTCGCCAACTGAAAGGCACGGGCGGATCGCGTCGGGCCGTCGCCGCAGCGCGCAACTCCTCGTCCCTCGCTTCCCTCACCACCCTTCGATCACCGATCGAGCGGTGGAGTCGGCTGCATCGCCGGAGGTCGGCGTGCGAAGTACACCGGCTCACCGCGCTCGGCGAGCCACGCGCTGGGATCCGGCTCGCCGAGCAGTTCGAGCAGGTCGCCGATTCTCGGATTCCGATGGCGGGATGCGTACTGCTCGAGGCTCCAGCCGCGTGCTTCGAGAGCGGCACGCGCTGGGCCGCGCGCGATCACGACGGAAGCGCGAGCGAAGTCTTCCTCCGAGGGAGTTGCCGGCCACGAGCGCGGATCGACTCGGCCTCCCGAGAGCACGCGCAGGATGCTGGGTGTCAACGCATCGAAGCCCCACGCCGCGTCGATGCGTTCCGCCGCAGCGGCGCGCGCGTAGTCTCCCGAGCGGAACGCATGGCGCAGCGCGGGAACGGCGACGAGCACGAGCGCACCGAACGCGATCGCGAAGGCAGGCGCGCGCTGGTCGGCACTCACCTTCCAAGCGCAATAGGTCGCGACCGCGGCCGCCGCCCCCGCGCCGATGGCCGCCGCGATGTCGACGCGCAGTGCCACGAGCGCCGTCAGGCCCGCCGCGACGGCGACGAGGACCGTCAGGATCCAGACGCCCCTCCGCACTCCGCGCAGGTCGAGCGCGAGAGGAACGAAGATGGCGGTCGCGCACGCGAAGGCTGGGTAGATCGGCGTGAGGTAGCGACCTCGATGCAGGTTCGCCGCCGAGAACACGAGCCACATGAGGAGCGTGAACGCGAGGACCAGTACGAGGCCTCGGCGGTGACCGCGCCAGGCTTCGCGGAGCGCCGTGCGGTTCGCGAAGGCCAGGATGATCGGGGCGAGAATCCAAGGCAAGAAATGGCGCGTGAGGGAGGCGCTGTATCCGAGCCCCATCCCGACCACCTCGAGCGGCGAGGTCGAGAGACGCGTCGACACTTGGTCTTGCACGAAGCTCGGCCCTCCGAGCGGCGCGTCGACGAGCCACAAGGGCACGAGCGAAACTCCCGCGAGAGCGATGGCGGCGACGAGCCACGGCGAAAGCAGCAGTGCGCGCCACGCGCCGCGGCCGCCGAGCACGGCGATCGCGCTCACGACGAAGAGGACGAGCACGATCGAGAGACTGCCTTTCGCCGCCGCCGCGAACCCGATGCCGAGCCACAACCAACGTGCAGCCGCGCGTGCCGGCCGGCCGCCAACGAGAAGTTCCGCGATTCCGACCCAAGTGATGGCCGTCGCGAGTGCGAGCAAGATGTCCGGGGTGGACCGCACGGCCAACGCCGCGAGTGAGATGTTCGAGGCCACGATCGCCGCCGCGAGGAAGGGCGCGCGCGGATCGGTCGGGAAGAGCGCCCGCGCGAGCCGCCCTGTGACACCAACCAGGAGCGCTCCCGCGACGAGAAACGGGAGCCGCGCGGCGAACAAGCTCGGGCCGAGGAGTTCGAACGGCACCGCGATGAGCCAATACACGAGCAGCGGTTTGTTCAAACGGGCGCTGCCATCCGCGTACTCTGGCGCCCACGCATTGCCGTCCGCGATCATCCGCAGGGCCGCGTCGGTATAGAAGCGCTCGTCACCGTGGTACGTGCCCTCGGAGCCGAGCCAAGGCAACCCAATGAGCAATACGGCGGCCGCCAAGAGCCAGTGGGCATGGTCCCGCAGCGCGAAATTTCGGCTGAACATCTGGGTCTAGAGCGAGGGCGAGGTGAGGTCTCGTGCGCTCGAGCTCGAGACGCCGGCGAACTCCCTGCAACTCGCGCTCCGACGAGGGCTGGGCACTCGAACAGCACCGCCGTGGCGAGTCCTCACGCGCATCCAGCTCGGCCCGCTGTCCGAGCGGGGTCGTGAGGACTCGTTCCCGGGCTCTCGCACTCGCACGGAGCCGCGGGTCGGACCGACGTGTTCGATGCGCTCGGCGCCCGCAGTCGATTCGTCCTCGGTACTCGAGCGTCCGATCGCGAGAGCGCGCTGGCCGTCGCTTCCTGACGCGCGATCTGCGCACGAGATCGAGACGGGGTCACTCGCGACCGGGGCGTGTGTACGTGCTCAGGAGCTTCAGGGTCTTGCCCGAGACCACGTTCACAGTGCCCGTGCAACCCGGATACCGGATGCTGCAGCCGGAAACCACGAAGTCCTCGACGCCGTCGCCGTCGACATCACCGGTCGTGCAGCACGCGATCCCGACGTGTGAGTATTCCACGCCCAGATCGCCGAGTTCGACGCGACCGAGCGGAACGGCCGCGAGTGAGTCCGACGCTCTCGACGGCTTCGATGGCTTCGATGAGATCACGCCCGCCGGAATGCCGCAGAAGGCCTGCGGCTCCGTGACGAGCACGTCCGCCTGACCATCGCCGTCGCGATCGGGAACCGCCAACACGCATGTCGCGAACGACACATCGACTTCCGTTCTCGGGGGGAAGATGGAGTTGCTGTACTCCGATCCTCCATCCCATGCAGTGAGCGGGGGCCTCGTGGCGAGTTGCGCCTTCGAGCCGTCGCTGAGGTTCCAGCGGGTGACGACGTAGCTCGCGTTCCAGTCGTGTGCTTGTCCGACGATCACACCGTCCACACCGCCTCCAGCATTCCTAGGGAAGGCCGCGAGGCTGAAACCGAAGAATCGACTGCCGTCGACCGCGTGAATCGTGCGCAAGGTCCCGTTCTTCGACGAGAGGAGGCGCACGTACCCCGAGCGCGTGCGCTGGAGGGCATCGGATGGAGACCGACCGTCCTGATCCGGGACCGCGCTCGCCGCGAGTTCGCCGCGACCGTCACCGTCGACATCCGCGACGCGTGCGAGCGCGAAGCCGAAGCGATCGTGGTGCTCGAGGCCCAGCCACTCGTGCAGCGTCGATCCGTCGCGTCCCGACACGACTTGGACTCGTCCTTGGTCCTGCAGGTCGCCATCCGCGTACGACCAACCGATCGCAAGGTCGTCCGCGCCGTCCTCGTTCCAATCACCGACGTTCGCGAGCGCGGGCCCGGCGCCGGATGAGTACCAACCGAACTTCAACTGTTCTCCCGCGCCACGAACCACGACCTTCAGCGCGCCGTCGCGGCCGGAGTGGACGTGGACTGCGCTCTCGGACGAGGCGAAGGCGCTCTTGTCCGACTCTGCATCTCGTGCGTCGGCTTGCATGCACCCGACCGCTACGTCGCGCACACCGTCGCCGTCGACATCGCCGAGGCCGGCGAGAGTCCACCCGTACTCGCGCGACCCGGGCGGAGCCGAGATGCAGAGCAACGTCGAGCCGTCCTTGCCCGACACGCACCACGCGCGACCCGCAGACGGTTCGGTAGGAGCGGATCGCAATGGATCGCCGACCCACAGGTCGGGCACGCCGTCCTCGTTCACGTCGCCTGCGGAGGCGACGGCGGCGCCAAAGCGATTGCTCCGCGGAACTGTGGAGGCGGGGATCGCCGGGACCTGGAGCAGCGCGAGCGAGAGAGCGTGGAGCATGGCGGGCCTCGAGTTCGTCGGTACGCGCCATGACCGCCGCCGAACGCGCAGACTGTGCGACGAAGTCCACGAATTCCGTCCGTCGCGCAGAATCCGCGTAACGAGCGAGCGCGCTCGTCCAACACCTCGCGATGCCCATGGAGACCTCCGAAGCGCGCTTCGAGCGCTGGCGCGCGCGCGGTGACGGCGCGGCGCTGTCGGACGTGTTCGACGCGCTCGCGCCCGGGCTCCTGCGGCTCGCGATCCACCTCGTCGGCGATCCGGCGGCGGCGGAGGACCTCGTCCAGCAGACGTTCGTCACGGCGATCGAGCGCGCGGCGAGTTGGGATGGACGACGTCCGCTCGAGCCGTGGTTGCAGGGCATCCTCGCGAACCGCGCGCGCGACCTGAAGAAGAGCGCGCGTCGTCCCCACGATCCGGACTTCGATCTCGAGCGCGTGCTCGCGCGCGAGGAGGACGCGCCGCTCGAGTCGGCCTCGAGGCGTGAACTTTCGGGCGAGCTGGCACGTGCCGTGGACGCGCTCGAGGAGCCGTATCGCGCGACCGTGCTCCTTCGCCTTCGTCACGGGATGGAAGCAGCGGACATTGCGCACGTTCTCGGTCGCAGTCCGGGTGCCGTGCGCGTCCAGTTGCATCGCGCGCGCGAGCTGTTGCGCAAGTCGCTGCCCGCCGGGATCGCGAGCGCGCTCGTGCTGCTCGCGGATTCGGCGCGCGGACTCGAAACAGTGCGGAATCAATTTCTGACGCACGCCGCGCAGCTCGCACCCACGGCGGTGGTCAGTGGGGGATTGATCGGGGGAGTGCTCGTGATGAAGAAGCTCGTCGTCGCCGTCGTCGTGCTGGTTCTCGCGGTCGCGGCGTTCCTCGTGCTGCGGCTCGAGACCGACTTCCGTGTCGATTCCGCGGTCACGACGCGCGCGCCCCCCGAAATCGAACGACCCGCGGACACTCCGGTTATCGAGTCGCCGCCGCTCGTCGCGGACGAGCGGCGCGCCGGAACGGTCGAGCACGTCGAAGTCGCCGCGACGCAGGACGAGATCCTGGGCGGCATCGTGATCGACGCGGCGACTAACGCGCCGATCGCTGGAGCGCGCGTCGCGCTCCACGCACCGGTCGCGATGCCGATGTCCGAGATCCGCTCGCGCTACTGGGATCGCGTCCAGATCGGCGAGTGGGAGACGCGGTCCGATTTTCCCTGGCCGTTCTTCGACGATCCCACTTCCGCGCAGGAAGCGGGTCTGGAGGACGTGCTCGTCAGCGCGTCGCCCGATCACGCCGCGACGCCGATCGACGAGGCGACGACGAACGCGGAGGGACGGTTCGAGTTGTCCGCGTCGAGCACGGCGGGCTTCGTCGTCTGCGAAGCCGTGGGCTATGTCGAGCGCGGATTCGCGACGCGCGCCGACCGTGGACCCGGCGTCGACGCGACGAGCGATCGCACGGTCCGCATGGCGAGGAACGGAGTCATGCGCGGCCGGATCGTGGCGATGGACGGATCGCCGATACGTGCGTCGATCGGTCTGTCCCTGTACGGCAACACGCCGAAGATGCTTTACCACCAGGGCTGTCCGGCGCTGGAGAACAACGATCGGCGAATCGTGTTCCACACCGACGACGAAGGTCGGTACGAGGTCGAGCACGACATCGCGCTGGGGTTCGCGCGTTCGCTCGACGCACGCTGGACTGTGGAGGAGGTCGCACGCCCCACGCCCGACGGAATCGGCTGGCGCCGCACGATCTGGGCGGATCTCGCCGATGAGACCGGCGACGTGGACTTCGTGCTCGCTCCGACGAGCTCGATCCTCGTGCGAGACGCGGAAACGCGCGAGCCCGTGGTCGAGGCGCACATCGAGGTGTTCACCGCGGCAGCGCATCGGTGTGTGCGCTCGTCGTGGGCTCACCTCCACGACGGTCGGCTCGCACTGACGCCCGATCGATGGACACGCCAGGCAGAGCCTGACATCCCGTACGGCGCGGAGACCGAGTGCCGCGTGTGGGCGCTCGGCTACGCGCCAGCTGTCGTGCGGATCCCCAGCTTGCTCGCACCGGGCGTCGTCGAGCTCGATCTCGTGCGCGCGACGACCGCTCGGATCGTGGGCCGGGTGCATCGTGGCGCGATCGCGGCAGCGGGCGCCCGTGTGCTCGCATTCGGCACGCAGGTCTTCAGCGACAGTCCGATCGCCGGCGCGCTCGCCGATGAAGAGGGTCGCTTCGCGATCACGGTGCCGGACGGGAATTACGCGCTGGACGTCGAGCACGACGGAGTCAAGGTGCGCCGCTCGTTCGACGCGCCGCTCGTCGGCGAGATCGACGTCGACCTGGCCGAGACCGCGACGCTGGTCGCACGTTTCACGAATGCCCTAGGCGAAGCGATGTCGTCGCGTCGGATGCGGATCCGCGATTCGCAGGGCGACACGCAGACGGTGACGAGTGACGGACAGGGCGTCGCGCGCATCGAGCGCGTGCCGCCGGGACCGTGTGAGATCAGCGTCTCGCACCGTCGGAGCGAGACGGTCTTCGTCACCGGTGAAACGCGAACTCTCCAGCTCGTGCCGGGTACGAACGAGGCAGCGTTCGTCGTGCCGGACGTCGAGCCGCGCTACGCACGGCTCGTCGTCGAGGACGGTCCAATCGCCGGCTGGATCGTGTGTCGAAGTCCGTACGAGAGCCGGCCGTTCGACATCGAACCAGACGGACGCATCCCGCTGGACTTCTCGCAGGAGCGGAGCTTCGTGCTCGATTCACCCGCAGGGACGCGGCAGTGGATCGTGATGCCCGAGGACGCCGTCGACGGAGCGGAAGTGCGCGTGCGGGTCGGCGGCGCAGGCTATCGCGGACGCATCATCGACGCGACGTCGGGCCAACCTCTGCACAGCATGGGGCTGTGGTTCGGCTCGAGCGGAGACGGAGTGCGATCGACCGCCATGGTCGTCTCCGACCCTGACGGTCGATTCGAGGTCCGAGGCCTCGCGATCACGCAGCGCTCCGTGCGCACCGTGCCTGGGCCGGGCTGTCCGACACACAGCGGCGACGTGAGATTCGATCTCGCGAGAGTGTCGGCCGACCCGCCCGTCGAGCTGTTGCTGCGGCGGCCGAGCTTCGATACCGGCGTCTATGCGGGCTATCCGACGGCGACTCTCGAGGCGCATTTCCAGAAGGATGCGCCCGTTCTCCGCGACGCTTCGGCCTACGTCTCGGTCGCCGCGCCCGGCGACGAGTACGTGACCTGGATGGCCCACCGGGCTCGGGTCGGCGTCGAGGGCAAGTTTCGCGTGCAACTGCCGGCGGTGGGGGAATGGACGCTCGGCGTGTGGGAGGGCACGGATCACCCGAAGAAGGTCGTCGCCGACACGTGGCGCCCATCGGGCGCGGATCCCGAAGTGCGCGAGTTCACGTTGCTGCCGTGACCGACCCGGGATCCTCCCGATTCCCGTAACGTCCCCGCTGCGAGGCGCGATACGCGGCGTGGACGGATCTGGTCAGGACTTCGGGCGGTGGCGAGCGCGCGGTGATTCCGCGGCGCTCGCGCGCGTGTTCGACGCGCAGGCGCCGGCGCTGCTGCGCTTCGGCGTCCACCTCGTCGGCGACGCGAACGTGGCCGAGGACCTTGTGCAGGAGACGTTCCTCACTGCGCTGCGACAGGCTGCGCGTTACGACGCCGAGCGACCGATCGATCGCTGGCTCGCGGGCATCCTCGTGCGGCACGCGCAGGAAGTTCGGCGTGATGCGCGACGGATCGCGCCGCACGCGCCACCCGAGAGAGTCGAGGAGCGCACACCGTTCGACGACGCGCGCTCCGCGGACGAGCGCGAGTCGATCGCGCGCGCGCTCGATCGCTTGGAGGAACCGTACCGTTCGGCTGCGGTGCTGCACGTCGCGCACGGGTTGAGCGCGGCGGAGATCGCGCACGCGCTCGGTCGCAGCCCGGGCGCCGTGCGCGTGCAGCTGCACCGCGCGCGCGAGATCCTGCGCAAGACGTTGCCGGCGGGGATCGCGGGCGCGCTGGCGCTGATGGCGGAATCAGCGCGCGGTCTCGACGCGGTGCGTAGCGAAGTGATGCGACAAGCGGCCGGGCTCGCACCCGCCGCCGTCGTGACCGGGGGACTGCTCGGGGGAGTGCTCGTGATGAAGAAGATCGCTGTCGCGGCGGCACTCGTGCTCGCGCTGGTCCTCGTCGCCTGGTGGACGCAGCGCGATGGCGCGTCGCTCGATCGCGTGGGCGTCGCGGAGTCCGCAGCCGACATCGCGATGCCGAGCGCCGCGCGAGCGAACGATCGCGACGTCGCGAGCGCGCCGGCCGAGAGTGCCGCGCGCACGCCGGGCGCGCAGGTCGTCGCGACATCGATGATCGAGGGGACTCCGTTTCGCTGTCGCGTCGTCGATGGGCTGACGAACGCGCCGATCGCCGGCGCGCGCGTGCGGTTCTACGCGCCGGAGCACTCGCTCTACTCCGAGGTCCGCGCGCGCTGGCCCGCGCGCTTCCGCTCGACGGCCGTCGGGCAGGACTTCGTGCACGATTGGCCATGGTTCGCGACGAAGCCGACCGCCGCGCAACGCCTCGATCTCGAACCGCTCCTCTCTTACGAAGCGCCGTCACCGAACGAGGTGCCGCTGACCGGAGGCACCACGGATGCGGCCGGAGAATTCGCGGCGCACACCGGGCACCCGAGCGCGTTCGTCCTCGTGGAGGCCGACGGGTACGCAGCCCGAGGTGTGCCGCCCGAACTCGTGCGCCATGTGAACTTCGTCGGTACCGATCACAAGTCGAGCCAGCGCACGTTTCGCGACGACGTGCTCGTCGTGCAGATCCATCGAGCGCGCAGACTCCTCGGCGCCGTGGTCGACTCGCAAGGCGGGCCGCTGCTGCGGCGAACCGCGCTGCGCGTCGAAGGCTTCGGGCCGGGCGACGTGCTCGAGGGGAATCTGCGCAACGAACGTCCCGTCGACTCGTGGACAGTCGTGACTGATCCCGACGGCCGCTTCACGGTCGATGTCGCGGCGACTCGCGTCTCGTTCCGCTCGCTCGAGAGCGGCTGGTACGTCGCGAGCACGGGCGTGCATCCGGTCAAGAAGCTGAAGTGGCACTTTGCCGGGACCCACACGTACGACCGGCCTGACGACATCGCGTGGGTGCCGCTCCGGCGCGCTCCATCGATCGTGGTCGTGTCGGCGGCCGACGGCCAGCCGATCCGTGACTACTGGATGCAGGTTCGCGGGAGCGAGGTCGACGCGTGGCCGCGCGGATCGTTGTCGCGCATTCGTTCCGAGGACGGTCGGGCGGTCTTTCTCGACGGACAGGACATCGACGGCTCGGGCCTGTTGAGCCCCTTGAGTGCTCTCACGATCGAGGCTTTCGCGGAGGGCTTCGTGCCCGCGGTGACGCGCGTGGACGATCCGCGGGCGGCCGAGGACGTCCTCGTCCATCTCGAAGTAGGCCCATGCCCGGTGATCCGAGGTCGCGTCGTCGATGCTCGACGCCCAGTCTTGGGCGCGAACGTGCTGCTGTCGGCCTCGGCGAATCGGACGACGCTCGAATGCGACGCACGCGGCGCCGGCCTCGCGGTGCGCACCGACGAGGACGGTCGGTTCTCGGTGCCGGCTGGCCCAGGATCCTGGACGATCACGGTCGAGCACGAAAACCGCTCGCAATGTCGCCGCGTCGAAGTACCGAGCAACGGCGAACTCGTGATCGACCTCGGGCTCGACACCGCGATCGAGGTCCTGGTCGAGGGTTGGGATCCGCGAGGTGGACCCGCGTACGCCGCGATCTCGCCCGCTTCCGACTTCGATGGCGGCGCGAGCGCCGAGCTGGGCGAGCACGGTCGCGCGCGGTTCGGCTCGCTGACGCCGGGACGCTACACCGTCCGCGTCGGCGGCAGCGGAGTGTTCGTCGCCGTCGATTCCGGCGGGGAGTTCGATCTGCCCTTGGGTGCGGTGCGTACGGTCCGATTCCGTTCGGCGGCGGAGGATCCGGGTCGCTCGATGCGCCTCGTCGTCGACGGCATCGATGACCTGACCGGATGGAGAGCGTGTGTCGCGAGCGGGCTGGCTTGGTGCACCGTCGACGCCGACGGACGCTTCCAGTTGCAGTTCGGCTCGATGCCGCCGGGCGTCACCGTGTCGAGCCCCGGCGGGCAGACCTTCGGCTTCGAAGCGCCGCTCGACGTCGTCGGCGAGGTGCTGCTGCACCTCGCACTCCAACGCGGGAGCTACCGCGGAGTCGTCCGGCGCACGGACGGTGGGGTCGAGGCGGGAACGCGCATCGCCGTGACCTTCTGGCCCGACGCCGGCGGACTCTCCAGCGTCGAGACGCGCACGGACGAAGCCGGTCGTTTTCGGCTCGACGGCGTGCCGAAGGATGCACGCTGGCTGCAATTCACGGACAGCTACGGCGGGCCATCGGGAATGACCGTCTCGTTCACGTGCACGGCGAACCCCGCGAACCCTCCGCGCGAAATCGTGATCGAGATGCCGGCCTTGTCCGCGGGCGACGAGCAGGGCAAGGACCGGATCTCGCTGAGCGGACACGTCACCCACGGAGCGGTCGAGCGTTCGCGCCTCTGGCTGCGAGCACTCCGCGATCAGGCGGACGGCACTCTGCAGGTATCGAGCTCCGCGATCGTGGGGCCGGACGGCGCCTACCGGTTGAAGACGCTCTCCGCTGGGCGCTACGAGGCGATCTTCTCCGGGGTCGAGCCCGACGACAGCGCGGCTCACGAGTTCACGATCCCCGACGGCGTCACCGACTTCCGGCAGGACTTCGATCTGCCCTGAACGCGCTCGCGATCCTCGCTTCGAAAAC
>CAZKIY010000075.1:4420-15746 GCA_964552875.1 uncultured Planctomycetaceae bacterium | reverse complement strand
TTGGAACTGCGCAAGGAACCGATCGTGTTCGCCGTCGCCGCGTTGGCCCTCTCGGGGCTCGCGTGGAGCGCGTTGTCCGCCGACGTCACGCGCCGCGCGAGCCAGAAGAAGGCCGAGGGTTTGCCGGTCGCGTCGAATCCGGCACCGGATGTCGCCTCGGCCTTGCCGACGACTCGCCTGTCGAAGCTCGCCGCGCGAGACCTGTTTTCTCCGCCGAGTGATTCGCGTCCGTTGCCGCCGCTGGGCCTCGAACCGCCGCCGCTCACGCCGCTCGACTCGATCGCGCCGCCGCCGGTTCCCGGCCCGGATTCGCGTTTGTGGGGCCAATTCCTGCGTGTGCAGGCCTCGACGGTCGCAGTGCCCGATCTCTTCGCCGTCGAGGAAGACGCGCTCGACGACGGGGCCGAAGCGAGCGCACCCGTCGCGCCGACGAAGACGGCGGCTCTCGCGCCCGAAGAGCTCGCGGCGCGATTGACGGCCTGGAAGCGTACGTACGACTGGTTCCGCATCGGCGAGTATCGCTTCGGACAGATCAGGAACCCCGATCGCTTCCGCCTCGCGAAGCGCGCCGACGAGGACCTTCTCTTCATCGAGTTCGATCCCGAGAAGGGCGCGCCGCGTTTTCCGGGCCAGTCGCCGATGAAGGTGCCGCGCAAGACGGTCGCGGAGTTCGATTTCGCGGCAACGATCCCGAACGAGATCGAACGTCGACGAATTTCGTTCGGCGATCCGCTCTCTGCGTCGGAGTACGACGCTGCGCTCCAGTACGCCGCCTGGTGCGTCGAACAACGCTTCGAAACGCCGCGCGCTCTCGAAGCCGCGGCGGAGATGTACGCGCGCGCGGCGAAGGTGCTCGCGGAGGATCCGGCGCCGCGGCTCGGGCTCGCGCGCGTCCACGAGGCGGCCTTCCGTTTCGAGGAGGCGTTCCAGATCTATCGCGGGCTGCTCGATGGGACGATGCGCAACAACGCGCAGGTCCTCGTGCGACTCGGAGAACTGCAAGCGCGGTTCCGCTTGTTCGGGGAAGCGGAAGCGACGCTGCGCGATGCGGAGAAGTACGGACGGACGTCGTGGCAGGCGCAGGCTGCGCTGGGTGAATTCCTGCTCGCGCGCGGTCGCTCGCGAGAGGCCGTCGAACACTTGCGCCTCGCGAATCAGTTCGAACCGTCGGGCGCGGAGGAGAAGCGCGATCGCGCGCGTCTGCGCGCCGGCCTCGGTGCCGGGCTCATCGCGATCGGCGAAGTGACGGCAGCGGCCGAGTGGTTCGAGAAAGCGTTGCAGGTGGATCCGACGAGCGACGCTGCTCGGGCGGGACTCGCGGCGGTGCGCGTGCTCGCGCCCGATTCCGCGGCACGCGGTTCCACCGATAGCGGCCTCGAAGCCAAGGGCTTCGAACGACTGTTCGCCACCGGGATCGAACTTGCCCGGAAGCCGGATGCGGCCTCGGCCCGCGCGGCGCGCGAGTCGTTGCTCGCGGCAGCGGCGCAGGATCCGCTGCGCGCACCGCTCGCGCATCGAACGCTGTCGTGGCTCGCGGAGGCGACCGGTCATCCCGACGAGGCGTTGCGCTTCGTCGACCAGGCGCTCGAAGGCGATCCGACGGACGCCTGGAGTCACTTCCAGCGCGGACGTCTCCTGGTCGCGCGCGATGACCTCGATGGGGCCGCGGAATCCTTGCGCGCGGCACTCGCGCTCGACGCCGACTTCGCCGACGCCTTGGCGTGGCTCGGGGATGTCGCGCACCGGCGGGGAGATCTCACGGGAGCGGACAAGTATCTCGAACGCGCGATCGCGCTCGATCCGAGCCTCGTGCGCGCGGCGGTCTTGCGCGGCGTGACGCTGCTCGAGGCCGACCAGATCGCGGATGCCGACCCCGTGCTGAAGCGCGCCGTCCTGCGCGATGGCGAGGAACCGGCCGCGCGCGGGGCGATGGCCTGGGTGCAGTACCGACTCGGCGATCCGACGGAGGCGCTGACGCGGCTCGCGGAGCTCGATGACGCGCGTCGCACGGCGCCCGACGACGATCCGTGGCGCGCGTGGGCGAAACGCCAGATCGAGCGGCTCACGGATCACCTCGAGAAGGTCGCGTGGACGGACGCGTTCGAGCGGCAGAGCCTCGAGAACAACTGGAATGTCCAAGAATCGAACGGCCCGCTCGTCTCGATCCACGACGGCGTCGTGTCGATCGGCGGCACGTTCAAGTCCGGCGGACGTTCGCGGCTGTGGCAGCAGAAGAACGCGGGCGACGTGGTGTCCATGCAAGCGAAGATCGTCGTCCGCGCCGGAACCACGGCGCGCGTCGGACTCTTCATCTCGCGCGAGAGCGAGCGCGGCGGCGAAACTCAGGTGGAGGCCGAGGCGACGATCTCGCGCCACCCCGATACCGCGAAGAATGCAATCCAGTTCCGGGCGATGAAGCGCGGTGAGGAAGACCTCGCGTACGTCGAGGTCCCGGGCGTCGACTGGCGCATCGACCAAACCGTCGTCCTGCGCATCGAACGCGTCGGCGTCGACAGCAACGTGCGCATCCGCGCGAGCCTCGACGGCATACCGGTCGCGCCGGACACGCCGCTGTCGGCTCTCGGACGCACGAACAACCAACTGCGTTTGGGGCTGTTCGCGGAGGGCGCGCCGGGACGATCCGTGCAGATCGACATCGACGACGTCGAGATCGTGTTCCGCCAGAAAGGGCGCTGAAGCATGGGACAGGGCCGCATGCACACGTCGAAGGCGAACGCGGGGTTCACGCTGATCGAGCTCCTCGTCGTGCTCGTCATCTTGTCGATCCTCATGATCGTGCTGCTGCCGAAGATCGCGGGCTTCGGTCAGCGCGCGAAGGAACGCACGACACAGGCGTGGCTGTCGCAGCTCTCGGCCGCGATCGGCCAGTACGAAGATCAGTTCGGTGACTACCCGCCCAGCCAGTACCTCGACAAGTGGGGCATCGCGCCGAACACGTCGAACCTCGGCGCGGAGACGCTCGTGCTCTCGATGTGGTCGCCCGAGTGGACCGGCACGACGTTGCCCGACGATCGATTCGTGAACACGGATCAGGACCAGGCGAAGAAATCGCTGTCGCGCATTCCGAAGCCGGAGTTGCTCGAGTTGAAGGACGAGTGGGACAACCCGATCGCGTACTTCCACCGACGCGACTATGGCCGATCCGACACGTACATCACCCTCCCCGCCGACGGTGAAGGCCTGGAAGAGAGCGCCGTGCGCGCCGCGAAGAACGCGACCACGGGCCTCTATCACCACCCGACCGGATTCCAGCTGATCTCGTCGGGCATCGACGGCGTCTTCGGCACGGAGGACGACATCGCGAACTTCGAGCCCTCAGCAGAAGAGGGCGGGGGATGAAGTCCGCGCTCGCACGGCACGCGGGGTTCACGCTCGTCGAGCTCGTCGTCGTGATGGGCATCATCGCGATCCTCCTCGGAGTCGGTGTGGGCCTCATCGCACGCCTGAACGTCGGTGATCGCGCCTCGGTCGGCATCGTGCATTCCGTGCTGCGTTCCGCGCGCAATTGGTCCGTTGCGCGCGATGCACCCGCCCGCGTTCGCATCGATGCGAAATCGCGGACTGTGCAGGCGTTCGGGCTCGCCGTGATCGGTACGTGGCACTTCGAAGCGAGCCCCGTGCGCGGCGCGTTCGGAATCGAGGGCGTGTCTTTCGGCGGGCACATCGTGACCGACGGCTTCACGGGCGCCGCGCTGTCCTTCGTGGGTGAGCCGAAGAGCTCCCGCGTGGAGATGCCGGTCCACCTCGATCCGGCCTACGACCTCTCGCGCGGATTCTCGATCCGCTGCGCGGTTCGGCCCGCGCGCGACGACGGCGGCGATCTCCTCGCCATCGGCGAAACGGCGGGAATCGAGACCAGCGACGACGGGTCCATCCGCGCCTGGTTCGCGCCCGTGATCGTGAGTCAGGACGGCGAGCGTCGTCGCGGTTCGCGGCTCGTGCTCGCGACGAACGGCGGACTCTTGCGTCCGGGGCGTTGGAGCGAAGTCGAGGTGCAGTACGACTGTCGGAACATGCGCATCGACGTGGACGGGTCGACGGTGGCGCTGCTCGCCGAGTCCGCGGCTCCTTGGACAGTCGAGGGTCCGCTCGCGATTTCGCCTTCGACCTCCCCGTTCCCGGGCGCGATCGACGCACTGGTCATCGCGGCCGTTTCCGGCGAGGAGCGCCGCGAGCTGCCGAAAGGCGTCGAGTTCGCGACGGGGACACCGAAGGAGATCGTGTTCGCCGCAGGCGGCGGTCTCGATCGCGACGTGCATCCGGAAGCGGTGCGTTTCGCGCTGACCTTCGACGACGGGCGCGAGGCGAAGATCCTCGTGAACCTCCATGGCACCGTCGAATAACCGCATCCGTCGGTCGCGCGCCGCGAACACGAGCCGGTCCGGCTTCGCGTTGATCGTCGTGTTGCTCGTGCTCCTGTCGCTGCTGGTCCTCGCGACTCCGTTGCTCCTTTCCGCGCGCGGCGCGGATCAAGCGTCGACGCGTCTCGCCGATCGATCGGAAGCGCGCTTGGCGCTCGACACGGCGTCGAGACATGCGCGAGCCGTCCTCTCCGATACGTATGGCAGCGCCGACCTCGACACGACGCCTTACTACGACGGGGAGGACGAGGTGCGCGTCACCAACGCGTTCCCCGACGGATTTCTCGACGCGAACGACACGGAAGGCGCGATGTGGACGGTCGAGGCGCGCGACGCAGCGGGCCTCATCGACCTCGACACCGCCAGCCCGCAAGTCCTCGCCAACCTGATGGGACTCACGTCGCGTCTCGGCGGCGTGCTCGACGTAGGCGCGAAGTCGATTCCTCTGTCGGCGAACTCGAACTTCGGTACGCAGGGCTTCCTGTGGATCGGCGGCGAGATCGTGCAGGTGCGCAAGTACGCCGACGGATCGGCCGTCGAGTTCACGCGTGGCGTGCTCGGTCCGACCGAAGGCTCGGAATGGCGCGGCGGACCGCTGCCTGCAGTCGCGCACGGCATCGGCACGCCCGTGCTCGATCAACGCGCGTTGGCGCCCGCGTTGTGGCGTCTCGCCTCGTCCGACGACGAACCGCGTGCGTGGGAATCCATCGAGAGACTGCCCGAGTGCGCAACGTTCGCGCTCGCGGCAGCGACGGATCCCGCCGGACTCGGTGTGATGGGGGACGAGTCGCTGCGCGCCTTGCGCGAGCACGGCACGGCGCACGGTGGAATCCGCGCAGGGCAGCGCTGGCAACGCGCCGCGCGTCTCACGACGAAGGTCGAAGGCGGCAAGGACGGCAAGTTCCGCGTCGATTCGACGCGTTGGATGGCGCCCGGCTCGACGGTGCGCATTCGCGACAGCGTGTCGACGGAACTCGCGCTCGTGCAAACCGTGCAAGGGTCGGGCGAGGTTGCGCTCGATCGCATCCTCGCGCAGGATTACCTGCCGTACGAAGCAGTCGTCGAAGTGCTCGCGCGCCGGCCCGTGAACTTGAACACGGCACAGCGCGCCGTTCTCGTCGCTTTGTTCCTGAACTTGCAGGTTTCAGGCCAGAATTCGCGCGTGACGTCGGACGAGGCGGCCGGGCTCGCCGATCTCGTGATCGAGTCGCGGCCACTCATCGGCTTCCAAGATCTGCTCGAACGCGTCGTCCTGCCCGCGGCGGGCATCGCGAAGTTGCCGAGCGACGCGCCCGTGATTCCTGAGCGACTGCGCGGCGGGGAAGCATTCCTCGACGCGTGGGATGCCGTGGCGGTCTACGCGAACGGGCTCAACGCGAACGACAGCACGCTCGCGTGGAGCACGATGCCCTACGCTTTCACGACGCGCGACGTGTACGCGCTGGAGCTGCGCGCGGCGATGAACGCTCCGTCGGGGGTGTTGCGCTACGCCGCTGTGCGCGACGAGGTCACGGCGATCGCGCCGCAGCGTGAGTTGATCCGCCTGTGGGCGCGGCAAGAGGACTTCGACGACGAGTTGCGTCTCTCGCTCGAAGCGCCGTGGTGGTTGTCGGGCCCGAACGCCACGTCGCAATGGGATGGGGGGACCATTCCTCCGTCGCGTCTGTGGTCGCAACTCGGGACGTTCGCGGGGCGCACGTTCCTGCCCGGCGTCACGGAATCGCCCGAGACCGCGAACAGCAACGAGACGCCGACGCCCGTGCGCACGTTCCCTTCGCGCAGCGAGACGGGGTGGATCGCGTTGATGCCCACACGACTCGCGGAGACGACACGGTTGCAGGGTCGCGTCGAACACTTCGACCACGAGACGAAGGACGTGGAAGGCCGGTATTTGCCGGACGAAACGATCGTGCACCCCTCGGACGACGATCAGATTCGTTGGACGGGAGAGAACGCGCCGCTCTTGCGCTCGCACGCGCTGTCCTTGTGGATCAAGCCGCGCGCGACATCGGGCGGGCGCTTCATGGACGTCGGCGGCGTGTCGCCGGACGTCGACCGTTCGCTCTTGCAGATCGAGGGCGACGACCTGGTCCTGCGCGTGCTCGACGGTTACGGCGACCATCGCGAGACGACGTTCCCGGAGCGCGGCGAAATGCGCTACTCGATCTCGAAGTCGCCCGGGCTCCCGACCGAGGTGTGGAGTCACGTCGAGCTCGACGTGCGGGGAAACCGCCCCAGTCAGATGCACATGCTCGTGAACGGCCTCGCGCACGGCGTGCGGACGCCGGGGCTATCGCGTCTCACGGGCGGGTTGACGCAGGGATCGGCCACGCTCGCCGTCGAATCCACCGAGGGTTTTCCGCCTCGTTGCGTCGTGCGCGTCGGCAACGAACTGATCGAAGTCACCGTCTCGGGCGGCGCGATGAGTGCGGCGCGCCTCGAGACCGGCACCGAGGCCGGTTTCGGTGGTCGCATGGCGCGCGAACGGGCTTTGCAGCTGACCGAGGACGCTGGTTCGCCGCCGGCGAACCTGGCCAACCTCTCGACGGATCACGCGGCGGGGACGCCGGTCGAGTTGTACGGGTACAGCCTGCCGATCCGGACCTACGTGCCGACCGGCGAGGCGCGGCTCACGCGTGAGGTCGGTCGCTTCCGCGTGGCGCAACTCGTCGGCGTGACCGGCGGACAGCAGACAGAGGGCGATCCGATCAAGGTCGGACTCGCGGGATTCGAAGCCGGCTTCGGGATGACGGGACTGAACAGCTCGGTGAACGGGCTCGTCCTCGGTTGCGCGGACGACGGCCTGGTGACTCCGGCAGAGACGCCGCCCGCGCAGTACATGACCGCGTTCCATCCCGACGGTGGTTACGCGATGGTCCTGCAGATCGGTTGGTCGTTCGGCGGCCAGTACACGACCGACACCGCCGGCGCGCCGCTCGGCGGCATCGAGATCGTGCGCTACTCGGGTTGGTCCGGGAGCACGTTGCAGATCGCGGAACGCGGCATCGGTCCGAACGTGCTCCCGAACCTGGGCAGCCTCACGGCGGACGAGGCCGCGCTGATCGGCGGACAGCGCTCGTTCGTCGCCGATTGGAACGACAACCTGACCTTCGGCGCGGCGAATCAGCTCGTCCAGGACCGCTTCGAGTGGCGCACGTTCGTCGTTCCGATCTCGTTCGCGGTACCCGGCGTGAGCGATGTGCGCAGTTTCCTCACGGCGAAGAAGGGCGATTCGCAGTTCGCGCAAGTCACGCGCGTCGACGACGCCGAGTTCACGGAGTGGATTCGCTACGACTACGTGGACACGGCTCGGAACCAACTCGTGCGCGACGATCCCGAGGCCCTCGTGAAGAACGTCTACGAGATCTTGGTTGGAGCTCGCGAGTTGGATGCAACTCCGCCGATCCCGCCCGGTGGTGGCGGTGGAACCGGTGGTGGCGGCGCGATGATCATGGCGGCTCCAAAGCCCGTACCCGTGGCCGGCGCCGCGCAGACCTACGCGTCGCCGCAGTGGGATCCGCGCGTCGGCGAGAACGAGAACTTGGCGGCGGACGAGCCGCTCTCGCGCTCGATCGAGACTTGGTTCCAATTCCGTGGGGTTTTCGGCACGTTTTCGCACACGCATCCGTCGGGTACGCCGATCCATCCCGTGTTCGAGGTCTCGGCCACGGATGCTTCGGGCGGACATCCGGGACGACTCGACCCGGTGTTCCTGGTCGGCGCGGCTCCGACCCACCCGGGCTGGCCGCTCATCATCCACCGCGCGCACACGCCGGCGCTCGAGTACGCGACGCGGCGCTGGAGGCACGAGAACCCCGACGTCCTCCCGATCTCGATCACGCCCAACCCTGAGTTCGTCGCGTATCCGCCGTATCTGCTCGGCCGCACCTACGTGGCGTTCCAAACGCGCTCACCGGAGAACGTGGAGCCCGGTTCGGCCGTGCAGAATTCGGCGACACCGGAGTACGACTCGCGCCTCATCGCACGCATCGTGATGTTCCCGTCGGGCGAGCGACCCCGCGCCGTGTCGACCGCGCGCATCGGCGGCGGGGGAGAAGGAAGCGGCGCGACCGTGCCCTCGGCGTTCGTCGACGAAGTCGCCTACGGTGACGCACAGTTCGGTCGCGGCCTCTCGTCGGACTACCAAGAGGCCATGAACGGAGCGAACCTCGTGCTGGAGGCGGATCTCGACGAATCCGCGTCCACGCTCACCGTGCGCCCGAAGACGATGCGCGTGGCCATCGGCAATACCGGTTGGGTCCAGGAGATCCTCCCGCAACTGGCCTCGAACGGCGGCCTGTTGCGTATCGGTGACGAGATTCTCGCCTACGCGTCGTACGACGCGCCGAGCGGACAGGTCAGGCTCGCGTCGGAGGGTCGCGGCCTGCTCGGCACGAAAGCGGGCTCGCACGAGATCGAGGACCCGGTGATGTGGCTCGAGCACCGCGTCGCCACGGTTCTCACCGCGGGATCTGCAGCGGGCGACGCGAAGCTCACCGTCGCCAGCGTCGAGGGGTTCCCGGCGCAGGGTCTCGTGCTGGTCGGATCGGAGTTGATCCACTACACGCGCATCCGCGGAACGGCACTCGAGATGCCGCGCGCATCATCGGTGGCGGGTGCGTTGGACGAGCGCGGCGAAGCCCTATTTCGCGGCCGTTTCGGCACGGCGCCCGCTGCGCACGGAGCAGGCGCCGCGGTCATCCTCTTCCCCGTCCGGTATCCCGATCTGTGGGCCGAGCGCGCGGACGCACCGGAGATGTCGTACTTCGGCTTCCAGAACGATCAGCCGGCCGCGTTCTGGAACTCGGTGTTCTTCCAGAAGCAGGACGCGGACTCGAGCCGCATCGGCGTGCTCGTGCGCACGGATCCCGCGGCACCGTGGGATGCCGACCCCGAGCGCGATGCACGCGTGAAGCTCTTGTGGCGCGGCGACATCGACGGCAAAGCCGTGCCGATCGGGCGGCAAGCGGATCGCCTCGGCGTACGCGCGTTCGTCGAGTACCAGACCGGCGCGTTCGACCTCACGAGCGGCGCAGCACACGGTTGGCGGCAGACGCCGCGCCTCACGGCCCTCGCGACGTTCTATCTCGCGCCCAACGTCACGCTGCGGAGCGTCGAGCGATGAGGGCACGCACTGCGCGGGTCGGACTGACGCTCGTCGAGCTCGTGCTCGCGATCGGACTGCTGTCGTTGCTCATGCTGGCCGTGTTCCAACTTTTCGACCGCTCGATTTCCGTGTGGCGACAAGGCGAGACGCGCCGCGCATTGTTGGAGCAGGCCTCCGTGGTGCTCGAGAGCCTGTCGCTCGACCTCGCCGGGCTCGAGCCGGGCACGCAGGGCGATTTCCTCCTCGAATGGGTGCGTTTCGACACGAACGGCGACGGTTTACCCGAGACGAAGTGGCCGCGACTGCGGCTCGTGCGCCAGGCCTCGGGTGCCGAGATGGCGCGTGCGGCGGCGGGCGGCTTGGTCGCGCTGGAGAAGGCGACCGAATCCGCCGAGGCGAATGCCGTGGCGCGCGAGCCCGTGCTGTTTCCGACGGCGAATCCAGGACTTCTCGAAGTCGTGTGGACGATCCAACCCGCATCGCTCACGCAACCGGAAGCGCGCGTCGAGGGCGTGATCTACCGCGGCGAACGCCCCACGACCGAGCTGTCCTCGAAATCGTTCCTCGCCGGCGACTTCTTCGGCGCGAGCCATCGACCGCCGGCCGGTGCGACCGACGAAGTCACGGGCGGCCTCTTGTGGATGAGCATCCTGTGCGCCGGGCAGACGTCGGTCGTGAACGACGGTTGGCGACTCGGCGACGCACTCGACACGGTCGCGACGTCGTGGGATGCGCACGGGCTCGGACGCGCGAATCGCGACGCGCATCCCTGGAACGAGCCGCACGTGGGGCAACCGAAGGCGAAGGGGCGTGCATTGATCCCGCGTCGTGTGCGCATCGAACTGGAGTTCGAGCGACCCGTCGATCGCTTGCGCCGGACGAAGCTCGTGCAAGCCATCGACAACCAGGAAGGCCTCCTCCAAGTCGACGACGGTCGTCGCGTTCCGACGGAGAAGGGGAGTTACGTCCTCGTCGACGCCGAGTGGCTGCAAATCACGTCGATCGACGACGGACGCGTCACCGTTCGACGCGCGCAACGCGGAACAACGGCCGCGCCGCACGCGGGCGGCGCGATGGTGCACTGGGGAACGTCACTCTCGCGCGAAGTGACGGTCGCTACCTACCGTGAGGACTGGAACCTGTGAAGCTTGCGAATGCCCGCTCCGGATTCACGATCCTCGAGGTGCTCATCGCCATGGGGATCCTCCTCTTCGGGATGACGACGATCCTCGGACTCCTCACGTACGGCACCGCGTTGTCGAAGACGGCACACTTGCGCACATCCGCCGCTTCGGCCGTCCAGTCGGTGGTCGCGAACCTCGAAGAGACGTATTTTCCCGAGGAATCCGGCGAAGCCGGCGAGCCACGGCAAATCGTCGAACGTCCGGTTGCAGGTGTCGAAGGGCTGGTCTATTCCGCGATGGGGCGCGCGAACCCCGACCGTCCGACCGAGTACCGCGTGGACGTGGCGATGTCGTGGAGCTCACAGGGCGTCAAGCGCGAGAAGCGGTTCACGACGATCCTCTTGCGCGAGATCTCGTTCGGCGAGCGCCTGCGTCGCCGCGCTTCGCCCGGTGCGACGGCTCTCCCCGCGACGAAGAGCGCCGAAGCGAAGAGCTCCGATACAGCGGCGCCCAGCGTAGATCAGCCCAGTAGGGATCAGCCCGGGGCGATGGATCCACGGAACACAACGCCTCCTTCTGGAGCGGCACCACGATGAAAAGACTTCACCTCCTCGCCGTCCTCGCCCTCGCCGTGTGCACTCACTTCGCGCGCGGTCAAGACGTGTCCGCCGAAACGCTCATGCTGCGTCTCGCCGACGGCTCGTTCGAGTGGG
>CAZKIY010000075.1:1812-4320 GCA_964552875.1 uncultured Planctomycetaceae bacterium | reverse complement strand
GACGTGTCCGCCGAAACGCTCATGCTGCGTCTCGCCGACGGCTCGTTCGAGTGGGGGCGCATCGCGGCACACGACCCGGAGGGGCTCGTGTTCACGCGGCTCGACACGGGTGGTCGCGCGCGGCTCCCCTGGAGCTACCTCCACCCCGAGGAAGAACTCGAACTGAAGACGCGCTTCGGCTACGTCGATCTCACGGGCGACGAGATCCTCGTGGAGGCCGAGCGGATCGTCACGAACGACGGTCTGGAACTGGTCGGTCGCATCGTGGATCGCACGGCGGACGCGATCGTCGTGAAGACGAGCAACGGGACGATTCCCGTTCCGAAGAGCCGTGTCACGGCCGCGCCGACGATCGTGCGCGTCAACGCGCTGCTCGTGTGGACGCGCGCGGAACTGTACGCGCAGCAGACTTCGTTGCTCGATCTGACGACCGCGGCCGGCAATCACGAGTTGGCGCGTTTCTGCGAGCGTATGACCGATTTCGTGCATGCCGCCGAGCACTACAAGAAGGCGGCCGAGCTCGACCCGTCGTTCAAGAAGGACGACGTCGCCGCGGGCATCTTGCGGGCCAGTGAGAAGGCCGCGCGCCAGGATCAGATCGATTGGCTCTCCGAAGTCGACGACCTGGTCGGCCGTAAGCGATTCGACGAGGCGCTCGTGCGCGCGGACGCGTTCGCGGGCAAGTTCCCCGACAGCCCGCTCATCCCCGATGCGAAGAAGAAGAAGGAGCGCGCGACGAAAGCGCGCGAACGCTACGTCGGCGAACGCGTGGCTCAGTTCTGGTTTCTGAAGGCCGCGAACATCGCGCGCAACAAGTCCACCGAGGCTTCGTTCGAGTCGACGCTTTCGTACCTCGACGGCACGATGCAGAAGGACGTGCTCGACGCGGTCACGCTGGCCGCGCAAGCGATCTCCAAGGAAGCGTCGAGCGAAGTCGTGCGGCGTCTGTGGATCGCGCGCAAGAAAGAACGTTGGCAGCGCGCTTCCTACGGGCTCGGTACGTGGCTCCTCGGCAAGGACGCTGCGATGAAAGGCGATCAGTCGACCGAGGTGAAAGCACCGGTCACCGCGGCCGACAAAGAACGCGCCGATTTGGAGAAGAAGCTCCAGCGCTTCCTAGAGAACCAAGAAGTGGCGCGCAAGTCGAAGTCCTCTGCCGATCAGAAGGACGAGCGCGAGACGGCCTGGAAGGAGCTGCCCGCGATCTCGCGAGCCGGCTGGATCCTGGCGTATTACGCCGAGAATTCCGGCGACTTCGAGGTCATGTCGAAGCCGCTCTTCAGCAACTGTCGCGAGTGCGGCGGCACGGGCACTCGGCTCCTCTCCATCGCCGGCGCGAACGTCTCGAAGGCTGCGATCGGCAAGGACTCGTCCGAGCAAGTCATCGAGTGTCCGGCGTGCCACGGTCTGGGAGTCGTGCGGCGGATCTCGTATCGTTGACGCTCGAATTCGATGCGAAACGAGGTCTCTTCGATGCTGCTCTCCGTTCTCGCCGTCGCCTGCGCGACGCGCAACCCGGCCCCGCCCTCGGTGCCCGCCGCTTGGCAACCGCCTGCAGTCGTCGCACCGACCACGACTCCGAGTGCGACCGTCGCGGCGAACTCGGTGACTCCGCCGGCTGCGAACGCGGAGTCCGCCAACGGGGCCGCCGCGAGCGCGGACCCCGCGCCCGGCGCGCAGAACGGAACGTCGGTTCCGCCGCCGGTCTCCACGCCGCCCGAAGCCCGCGTCGTCGACGACGTGATCGTCGCGAACGTCGCCGGGAAGCCGATCTTCGCTTCCGAGCTCGTCGCGCAATGGCTCTACGCCGGCCGTTCCGAAGCGCGTGATCAGATCGACAACCTCGTGCTCGGCCGACTCGTCGTCGCCGAAGCCACGCGCCTCGGCGTCAAGATCGATCCCGAGATGGCCGAGGCCGCGTACACGAAGGGCCTCGAAGCGCTGGAGAAACAGATCCAATCGAGTCGCAAGGCGTTCGAGAAGATCTCGCTCGATCGCTACGTCGATCAGTTCTTGGGGTTGGATCCCAAGCGCTATCGCGAGCGTCTGCGCGACGACGCACTGCGCTCCTTGCTCGGCGCACGCGTCGTGCGCGGCTGGCTGCTCCAGTCCGATCACGCGTTCCTGAGCGTGATCGTGGTGCGCAGCGAAGAGGACAAGAAGACAGTCGAAACCGAACTCGCGGCCGGGACGTCGTTCGCCGAGGTCGCGAAGTTGCGCTCGAAGGACGCGTCGGCTGCGGAAGGCGGCCGCATCGCCCCGATCGTGCGCGGCAACACGCCGATCGCGAGCATCGCCTTTGCCACAGAACCGGGCAAAGTCGGCGGGCCGATCTCGGAGGGCGGCGACTTCCTGTTCGTGCGCGTGGAGAAGCGCGGTGCGCCGCTCGCCGGCGCGTGGGACGTGCTCGGCCCCGCCGTAGAGACCAGCATCGGCGAGCAGAACGTCGATCAGCTCGAGCTCGAGCAATGGCGTCGCGCGATGCGCGAGCGCTACACGATCGACCTC
>CAZKIY010000075.1:0-1712 GCA_964552875.1 uncultured Planctomycetaceae bacterium | reverse complement strand
GCTCGTCAGCCGGAGAGCTTCCGACCGAGGTGCATTTCCCCGTCGGAATTCAGCCCGGTCGGAGACTCGTGCGCGCCGTTCCGCAGCGGACTCTGGGCATCGTGCGCGCCGACCTGTCCCTCGGGCAAAACGAAGGCGAAGAAGCGACCGCCCGAGCGCGCCAAGGTCAAGTGCGCGCGGATCGCGGGGCGACCCGTGATCCACAACTCGATGGCTTCCGAGCGGCCCGTGATGCGATCCGCGATGCCGGTCGTCGCGTCCTTGAGATCGCGCTTGAACGTCGGTCGCTGATCGCGATGGAGCAGCGTGTCGGCCAGATCGCGGCCCGCGAGCTGCGACCAGGGCTTCCCGATCAGGCGCTCCGCGGCCGGGTTCGCTTCCTGGATCCGACCTTCGCGGTCGAAGACGAGGATGGCCTCGATGGCCGAGGTGGCCACGCGACGGCGTTCGTCCTCGGCTGCGCGCGCGAGCGCTTCCGCCGTTCGCAGACGGCCGGAATCGCGCACGACCAGGAATCGGGATCCGTCGCCGTTGCGCGCCGAGAGGTCCATTTCGAGCGGTACTTCGACCCCGTCGCGGCGGCGGGCCATGGCCTCGCGCGACAGTGCCGGAGCGGCATCGCGCAGCTCGAGCTCGGCCAGGATGATCTGCACGTTCGAGCCGCAGACCTCGTGGCTCGGGTAGCCGAACATGCGCTCGGCCGCGGTGTTGCAGTCGACGATGTGCCCCTGTTCGTCCAGGAGGAGCACGCCCTCGCCGCAGGTGGCTTGGAGGCTTCCAGCGCGTTCGGCGGCCAGCCGTGCGAGGACCTCGGCGTCCGCGACACGGCGGAGGAGCGGTTCGACGACGGCCAGACCGAGATAGCCCAACGCCAAGAGTCCGGCACCCGTCAACGAAGCGACGGCGATCCAGGTGTCCGCGTTGCGGGCCGCGAAGGCCGCACCGAGGAGCACGAAAGCGAGGAAGCCGATGGCCCCCCACCCGCGCCAGCGTCCTGCCGGAACGCCGCGCACGCTCTGCCGATCGTCGCGCATGGGCGGTCCCGCGCCTGCCCGGGCGGAACCCACCAAAGGAGGATACGACCGGAAAGGCCGGCGCGCCAACCCCGGAACGGATCGGGGATTGACCGGTCGCGCGCAGGGGTGCAAGCTCGGCCCGATGACCCAGCTGATCGAAGGTGAGGGCCTTTCCGCGGTCGAATCCGCCGTCGCAGAGGGCGGGTTCGGCGCGGTCGGCGGACTGGTCGAGGACGCGCCGGTCGAGGCGTCGGGCGCCGAAGAATCGGGCCTGGTCCAGGAGCCCGGGGCGGCCGAAGGCGGATCCGACCTCCAGGATGGAGCCGGTGCCGGGGACGCGCTGTCGGACGCCGAGATCGAGAGCGCCGTCGCGGCCCTCGTCTATGCCTCTCCCGACCCGATCTCCGAGCGTCGGTTGCAGAGCCTGCTCGAAGGCCCGCAGATCGAGCGCGTGCGCGCCGCGTTGGCGACCTTGCGCGAGCGCTTGGCCTCGAGCGGATTGCCCTACGAACTGCGCACGCTCGCCGGCGGCGTGCAGATCCTGACGACACCCGACGTCGGCCTGATCGTCCAGCGCTTGGCGAAAGTGCGCAAATCCGAGCGTATTTCAGGTGCTGCGCTCGAGACGCTGGCCGTCGTCGCTTACCGCCAACCGGTCTCGAAAGCCGAGATCGAAGCCATCCGCGGCGTGCAGGC
>CAZKIY010000074.1:12163-15760 GCA_964552875.1 uncultured Planctomycetaceae bacterium | reverse complement strand
GGCCGAAGTCGGCGAGTTCGCGCTCGAGCCAACGGGTGTCGGTGAAAGTGAAGCGTGGTGCGGTGGCGCCGATGTTCAGCCGATCCGGATCGGCTGTGGTCACCAGCGTGGCGAGCGCGACGAGGAGCGTGTTCACGTCGGAGTGGCCTCAGGGCGGGCAAGCGCCCGGAGCGCATCGTCTCACACGGAACTCTCGCGGCAAGTTCCGCGGTCGAAGTCTGCCGTCGATTCGAGGGCGGACCGTCGGGTCGGAGAAGCTCCAGCCCGTCGGGGAAGTACCGCCCGTGCGTGAGGCGCAGCGCCGCCTCGTCGTCGGCCTCGAGGATGACGACCTCGTGGTCGATCTTGCGACGGTTCAATTCGAGTTCGAGTTCGAGTCGTTCCCGTTCGGCCACACTCCGCTCGGCCTCCGGGAACTTGCGGAAGGTGACGAGTCGACCCTGTGGGCGGTTGTACTGCAGTAGGAAGATCACGACTCGCCTCGGTCGAGTTCACGCAGATCCGCGTCGGTGGTGGCTTCCGACCGAAGGCGTTCACCCAGGCGGTCGATGTGACTTGCTGGAGACCATCGGGGCGCTCGATTCGGAGGGCGGAAGCGAACCCACGTCGTTTCAGTCCATTCCTAAGCTACGCGCGAAATCCTGGCCCCTCCAAGAAGAGGCTCGGCGGTTCCGTCGGCCCCACTCAGCCGTCAATCATGTGCTGTCGCTTGGACGGATGGACGAGGTGGCACGCGACCCTGGTGCGCTCGCCTTCTAAGCTCAGCAAGTCGGGCGTGATCGTCTGGCAATCCTCGCCGGGCACCATGGGGCGACTCGGACAGCGCGGATGGAACGCGCATCCGCTCGGTGGATTCGCCGGCGACGGAGGATCGCCTGCGAGGACGATTCGTTCGCGGGAGCGCTCGATGCGCGGGTCGGGCTCGGGCACGGCGGAGAGCAGCGCTTGCGTGTACGGATGCCGGGGGTTCGCGAACAGATCCGCGCGCGGGCCCTCCTCGACGATGCGTCCCAGGTACATCACGGCCACGCGCTCGCAGACGTGACGGACGACGGCGAGGTCGTGCGCGATGAAGAGGTAAGACAGGCCGAGCCGTGCGCGCAGATCGGCCAGCAAGTTCACGATGGAAGCTTGCACGGACACGTCGAGTGCGCTCACGGGTTCGTCGAGCACGAGGACGTCGGGCTCGAGTGCGAGCGCGCGCGCGACCCCGATGCGTTGTCGCTGTCCGCCGCTGAATTCATGGGGGAAACGCTCGAGTGCCGCGGCGTCGAGCCCCACGGACTCGAGCAGCGCGGAGGCGCGCGCGCGTCGGTCGCGGCGTGTTCCGATGTCCTGGATCGCGAGCGGCTCCGCCACGATCGCGCCGACCGTCATGCGCGGGTCCAGCGAACCTGTCGGATCCTGGAACACCATCTGGATCCGGCGGCGGAACGGTCGGCGTTCGCGTGAACTCATGCACGAGAGCTCGACGCCGTCGAGGCTCACGGACCCCGACGTCGGTCGCAGGAGGCCGACGATCGCGCGCGCGGTCGTCGACTTGCCCGAGCCCGATTCGCCGACGAGTCCGAGCGCCTGGCCGCGCTCGAGCGTGAACGACACGTCCTCGACGGCGTGGATCGCGCCGCGTGACTTGGCGAAGAAGCCCCGGCCGCGGATCGGGAAGCGCACGGTCAGGTGGCGCACTTCGAGCAGGCTCACGGCGCGACCTCCGCCGGTGGCGCGATCCCGGCCTGGAAACACGCGGCACGGTGTGCGTCGCTTCGAGCGACGGCTGTAGCCGTCGTGTGCACGTCCAGTTCGGGACGCGCGGTTCGACACCTGTCTTCGGCGAGGGTGCAGCGCGGAGCGAACGCGCACGAGGTGCTCGATCGCGCGAGCGCAGCTGGCAATCCCGGGATCGCCGCAAGAGGTCGCGTCACGTCGCCGTCGAGCCGCGGGACGCTGGCGAGGAGCCCGCGTGTGTAGGGATGCAGCGGGTGTGTGAACAGGTCGTCGACGCGCGCTTCCTCGACCGCGCGGCCGGCGTAGAGCACGAGCACGCGGTCGCACGTGCCGGCCACGACGCCGAGCGAGTGCGTGATGAACACGATCGCGGTGCCGTGGCGCCGGCGGAGATCGCGAAAAAGGTCGAGGACTTGCGCTTGGATCGTCACGTCGAGCGCCGTCGTCGGCTCGTCGGCGACGAGCAGCTTCGGTTGCAGCAGGAGCGCCATCGCAATACCGACGCGTTGGCGCATGCCGCCCGACATCTCGTGGGGGAACACGTCGAGGCGCGACTCGGGGTCGGAGATCCCGACGTCGCCCAGCGCGATCGCTGCGCGTCGGCGTGCGTCGCGTCGCGGCATGTTCTCGTGGACCTCGAGGACTTCGGTGAGCTGCAAGCCGATCGGGAGAAGCGGGTTCAGCGAACTCATCGGATCCTGGAACACGATCGCCATGTCGCGGCCGCGCAACTTGCGGCGCTCGTCGTCGCGCAACGTGAGGAGATCTCGGCCGGCGAATGCGAGCCGACGCGCTTCGACGCGTGCGTTCGGCGGCAAGAGGCCGAGGATCGCGAGATGGGCGACTGACTTACCGGAGCCCGATTCCCCGACGATTCCGAGCGTTTCACCCGCCTCGAGCACGTAGCCGAGGCCATCGACGGCGCGCGTGTCGCCGCGTCGGCTCGTGAACGTCACGCATAGATCGTCGACCTCGAGAATCGCACTCATCCGCGTCCGCCCTTCGGATCCAGCGCGTCGCGCAGACCGTCGCCGAGGACGTTGAGCGCGAGCAACACGGATCCCATCGCGGCGGCCGGACCGATCACGAGCCACCAGTCGAGGCCGAGTGGGTTGATCGCGTCCGCGCCGTCGACGGCGAGCAAGCCCCAGCTCACCTTCGGCGCTTCGATGCCGAGTCCGAGGAACGACAGAAACGACTCGAAGAGCAGGATCGAGGGAATCGACAGCGTGAGGTACACGATGACGATGCCGAGCACGTTGGGCAGGACGTGGACGCGCACGAGCCACGGCGTTCGCGCTCCCGCGAGCCGGGCTGCGGCGATGAACTCCGAGTTTTTCAACTGCAACACTTGCCCGCGCACGACGCGCGCCATCGTCAGCCAGTAGAAGAGCCCGATCGTGACGTAGAAGATCGACTCGCGCTCCAGACCGATCGTCGCCGCGAGTTCCTCGCGCCAACCGTCGATCACGGTGATGAGGAAGATCACCACGAAGATGAACGGCAGCGAGTAGAGCGCATCGACGATCCGCATCAGGATCTGATCGACGCGACCGCCGACGAGACCGGCGACAGCGCCCCACGTCACCCCGACGAGTAGGCTGGTCAGCGTTGCGAGCAGTCCTACCGCCAGCGATGTGCGCGAGCCCCACACGATGCGCGCCAGCAGGTCGCGGCCCTTCGAGTCGGTGCCGAGCCAGTGTGCGGTCTGCAAGTCGCCGAAGATCCCTTCGCGCAGCGAGACGAGCGCCCTGTCGACCGCGGAAAGGTGCCAGTATTCGGGCGTGAAACCGTGCACGAGGAAGCTCGTCCACGGCGCGATCGGCGCGAGCGGTTCGTCGCGCAAGTCGAGCGCGATCGGTGAGGGCAGCG
>CAZKIY010000074.1:0-12063 GCA_964552875.1 uncultured Planctomycetaceae bacterium | reverse complement strand
GCGATCGGCGCGAGCGGTTCGTCGCGCAAGTCGAGCGCGATCGGTGAGGGCAGCGGCAGAAGCGGTGCGAACAGGCTGCCGATCGCGACGAGCGCGAGGAACGCCAACGCCACGAACGCCGGTCGATTCGCGCGCAAGTCCTCCCACGCGCGGCGCCACGGGCTGGGCGAAGCGAGTGCTGCGTCGATGCGCGCGGCGTCGTCGCGCTGGCGCTTCACGATTCGTCCTCCAACGCGATCCGCGGATCGAGCGAGGCCTGCACCACGTCCACGAGCAGGTTGAGAACGCAGACCAGCGCCGTGTAGAGAATCGTGACGCCCATCGCGAGCGCGTAGTCGCGGTTCAGCGCGCTGTTCACGAAGTGCGAGCCCGTCCCGGGAATCGCGAAGATGCGCTCGATCACGAGCGACCCGGTCAAGACGCCCGCTGCCGCGGGTCCGAGATAACTGATCACCGGTTGGATCCCGGCGCGCAAGGCGTGTCGCGTCACGACGAGGCGCGGCGGCAAGCCTTTCGCGTGCGCTGTCCGGATCCAATCCTGACCGAGAGCTTCGAGCATTCCGGTGCGCGTCAGTCGCGCGATGTACGCCGCGAACGGCGCGCCGAGTGCGAGCGAAGGCAGAACGAGATGTCGCCACGATCCGTGCCCCGCGACCGGCAAGATGGGCCACACGAACGCGAACAAGAGGACGAGCACGCCGGCGATCGCGAAGTTCGGCAAGGCGATGCCCGTGGTGGCGGTGATTCGCAAGGCGACGTCGAGCGTCGTTCCTCGACGCAATGCGGACACGATTCCGGCGGTGATTCCGACCGCGAGCGCCCACGACAACGCCAGGAATCCGAGAGCGGCGGAGATCGGCAGAGATTGCGCCAAGAGGTCGTTCACACTCGCGTCGCGGTACTGCAGAGATGGGCCGAAATCGCCGGCCAGAACGCCGCCGAACGTGTCGGTTCCGTCCCCGCCGAGCAACGCGGGGCCGTGCTCACCCAGCTCGAACGGGCCCACGTACGCCGCGAACTGCTTCCACGTCGGCCAATCGAGCCGGTAGCGTTCGCGCAGGTTCTTCTCGACCGCCGCGGATGCGCGACGCTCCGAGTCGAACGGACCGCCGCGCACGTTGCGCATGAGCACGAAGGAGATCGAAGCGACGGCCAGCACGGTCAGCGCGGCCCACGCGAGTCGTCGCAGGAGGAAACGCGTCATCGCGACGCCCGCCGGCGCTGTTCGGCCGGTGAAAGTAGGCCTTCTCGGGGGCCGTGACTCTCGACCTCGCGGATTGCCGGGTCGTTGCCTGCGCGAGACTCCGCGAGCTCGGCGTCGGGTTTCCAGTACCAGAACTTCGGGCAGTGGTCGTCGAGTGGGTTCGCATGGAATCCGCCGAGCCGCGGATCGACCAGCGAAGTCACGGTGAACGTGTACACGGGCAGGATCGGGAGTTCCGTGAGCAAGAGCGCTTCGGCCTCGGCCAGGATCGCGAACCGCTCCGGTTCCCGCGCTCGCCGCGCGCGCTCGAGCAAGTCGCCGTAACGCCCGTCGCTCCAACCCGTGCGCGAGTTGTCCGCGCCCGGCGCGAAAACCTCGAGGAACGTGGCCGGATCGGCGAAGTCGGCGATCCACGAGGAACGCGAGATGTCGTACTCCAGACGTCGTTGCGCGTCGAGGTAGACCTTCCATTCCTGATTGCGCAAGCGCGCGGTGATGCCGAGTTCCTTGCGCCAGAAGTCGGCGACGACTTCGCACACGTCCTTGTTCGTGGCCTGTGAGGCGAAGTGCAACTCGATCGGCGGCAGCGGGCGCGTCGGACCGTATCCAGCTTCCGTGAGGAGTCGCCGTGCCTCGTCCAGGTCGTCCGCTAGAGATCCGGATCGTCGGAGCTCCGCACCCGTCCACCCTGCGATGAGCTTCGGAACGAGCGAGAACGACGGCAGTTCGCCGGCCTTCGTGATCTTGTCGGCGATCTCCTGGCGGTCGATGGCCAACGCCAGTGCCCGCCGCACGCGCACGTCGTCGAGCGGTGGCTTCGCCACGTTCACGCGGAAGAAGGAACTGCCGAGGTACGGCGCCGGCCGGTAGTCCTCGCGTCCACGCAACCGCGGGATCGCGCTGACCGGAACCTCGTCGAGGTACGCGACTTCACCCGTGAGATAGAAGTTGAGGTTCGTGGCGAGATGCTCGGACGCCAGCACGTCGAGCGTCCGGAACGCGACCTCGTCCGCGTCCCAATACCCTTCGTGCTTCGCCAGCCGAATGCGATCGTTGATGCGCCGCTCGACGAGACGGAACGGTCCGTTCGTCACGGAGTGCTCCGGCTTCGTCCACTCGAGCTGCCAGCGATCGGGCCAGCGCGCGCGTGCCGCTTCGAGCGCGTGCCGCGAAACGGGGACGAGTGGCGCCGCGACAGCGAGCGCGAGGAAGTGATCGACGGGATGCTCGAGGCCGACGACGAACGTGCGTGCGTCGAGCGCCGTGATCGCGACGTTCGACGCGAAGGGCCGCGTCGGCGCGCCGTCCTCACCGACGTCCTCCGCCCACGCACGGGCGCCGCGCACCACGAACAAGAGGTCGGCGTACTGCGCTCCCGTTCGCGGATCGAGCAAGCGCTCCCACGCGAACGCGAAGTCGTGCGCCGTGACCTCCGCGCCGTCCGTCCAACGCGAACCCGCGCGGATCCGGAAGGTCCACGTGAGCCCATCCGCGGACGTGCTCCACGACTCGGCCATCCCTGGGATCGGCATCCCGGTCCGCGGATCGCTCACGACGAGACCTTCGTAGAGCGCGCGCACCAGGCGGGTCTCCGGCATGCCCGTCCCCTGCTGCGGATCGAGGGAGCTCGGTTCCGCGCCGTTGCAGAAGGCCGCGTCGGCGCGCTCGAAGCTCGCGCTGGACAGGGAAACTGCCGCGGCCGCGATCAAGACCGCGGGCACGAGAACGAGGCCGAATCGTCTTAGGACGCGCGCAGAGCGCATGGACGCACGATAGGGGCTACGCGGGCGGGATCCAGATCCCCGGAACGGGACCCGGGGATTCGCACCTTGTCGGCCGGTTCCGTGGATCGCTAGGGTCCCGTGAGGATGGTCACCGGGCGTGTCGGCTCGGGTACCGTCCTCATCCGATGGATGCTTCACACCCCGCCTTCCGGTTCGCCGCGATCCTCGCGGTTGCATTCCTTCCTTCGCTCGCGGCGTCGGACGGAGCTGGTCTCGCCGGCCGCGATCTGAAACTACCGCCAGCGGACTCGTTCCATCCCGACCGCCAACCCGATGCGAGCGGCGCACGGCCGCCGATGCCCGCTCCGACCTGGGGCGGGACGCTGACGGTCCACACCGAGAATCTGCCGCGTCACCTGAACCTCGCGTTGTCGAGTTCGGCCTACGCTCGGCGCGTTGCGAGCCAAGTCCACGGGTGGCTCGCGCTGTACGACCCGATGACGCTCGAGTTCGAACCGCAACTCGCTCAAGCCGTGGGTGTCCTGGACCTCATCACCCAGAAGACGGGTGAGCCGCGCGAAGCGTACGGAGTCGTCCAGGATCTCGTGAACGAGTGGGAACTCTTCACGCCCAGCGGACCCGTGCGCGTGCGAAAGTCCGAGGACGTCATCGTGTCGAAAGGTGTCGTCTTCACGTTCTTCCTGCGCGAGGGGCTCCGCTGGCACGACGGTCATCCGTTCGATGCGGAGGACGTGCGCTTCTCGTGGAGCATCTACGGGAATCCCGACGTGCGCTGCGACGATCGCCGCTGGCAGCACCAGAAGATCCGCTCGTGCGAGGTCCTCGACGCGCGCACCGTTCGCTTCGTCTACTCCGAGCAGTACTTCCACGCAGCCATCACGGTGGGGGATCTCTTCCTCCTGCCGCGACACCTCTACGATCCGACGGATCCGGATCACGAGCGTGCGGACCCTGCTTTTCACGCCGCGCGGCGCGCGCAGGACAAGAATTGGAAGCCAGGGCCCAAGGACATCGCCGACTGCGTGAACGACAACGTTCACAATCGCGAGTTCGTCGGGCTCGGGCCTTACAAAATCGCCTCGTGGACCGACGAAGTCCTCGAGGTCGAGCGAGCGCCCACCTGGAAGGACGACGCGCGAGCCGGTCACGTCGATCGCATACGTTGGCGGCGTATAGCGGACTACGGTGCGGCGTTCCGCGCGCTGATCGCCGGTGAAGTCGACCTGCTCGACGCCGTGACGACGGACGACTACTTCGGTTCGATCGCGAGCTCGGACGACTTCCGTGCGAAGTACTACACGGGCACTCACCGTTCGCAGTCCTACTGGTACGTGGGCTGGAACACGCGTTCCCCGAAGCTCGCCGATCCGCGCGTGCGTCGCGCGTTCGCGCACCTCACGGACCTCGAGGGTTACCTCACGAGCTACTACCGTGGGTTGGCGCGCACGATGACCGGGCCCTTTCTGCCGACATCCCCGGCGTGCGATCCATCGATCCAGCCGTTGGCTCACGACGCCGGACTCGCCGAATCGCTGCTCTCCGAAGCCGGTTGGATCGATCGCGACGGCGACGGGATCCGCGATCAGGGCGGAGTGCCGCTCGAGATCGAAGTCCTCGTCGAGGCCAAGAATTCGGCGACCCAGACTTTCGCCGCGAAGTTCAGGGAAGACCTGGCGCGCGGCGGCGTGCGCTTGAAGGTCACGAGCCTCGACTTCAGCGCGCTCGATCAACGCAAGACGGAGCGCAACTTCGAAGCCGTTCAACTCGGTTGGGCCATGGCGCCCGAGGCCGACCCCGAACAGACGTGGCATTCGCGTTGGGCGCCGTCGGACAAGCAGGGCGGGAACTTCGTGGGGCTAGCGGATCCCGCTGTCGATGCGCTGATCGCCAAGGGTCAAGCGGAGCTCGACTTCGACGCGCGTCAACGCATTTGGCACCAACTGCAAGCGCGCATCATGGAACTCCAGCCGTACCTCTTCTGCTACGCGCCGGCGCGTAAGTTCGCGATGTTGCGCACGATCCGCGGATTCCAGGAGACGGCCGTGGATCCGAACTGGGACTTGCGCGCGCTGTATTTCGCGCCGGGAACTCCGGGAACGCGCGACCGGCTGCGCTGATGTCGCGCCGAGTGCAACGAGGCACAGAGCATGCGGGGTCGCGAGCGACCAGGGACGCAGCGTGAAGCGCTGGCTGCTCGGTCGGATCGCGTGGATGATCCCGACGTTCCTCGGGATCACCATCGTCGTTTTCCTCGCCGTGCACGCGGCGCCCGGAGATCCGGCAGCCGCCCTGGAAGACACGCCGACCGGCATGTCGTCCGACGTCGACCTCGCGGCGCGCGGTGCGCGCTTCCGCGCGGAACACTTGCTCGATGCCTCGCTCGCGCGGCAATACCTGCATTTCTTGGGGCCGTTCGACCTGTCGCCCGACGGACACGCGTGGTTCGGCGGATCGGGCCGACGCGCTTGGCACGGCCTCTTGGCATTCGATTTCGGCGACGAGTGGGGGCGTCCAGGAGTACCCGTTGCGCGCGAGATCGCGCGGCGACTGCGGGTCACTGTTCCGCTCACGGCGGCGGCACTCTTCTTGGCGTACCTCGTCGCGATTCCGCTCGGCGCATGGTCGGCATTGCGCGACGGGACGAAGCGCTCGAGCGCAATCGCCGCGCTACTCGTTCTCTTGCACGCGATGCCCGCGTTCTGGTTGGCGTTGCTCCTGATCCTCTTGCTCGGGCCGACCGGGCTCGATCTGCTGCCGGTATTCGGACTCGCGTCGAGTGCGAGCGCTAACGCGAGTCTCGCCGAGCGGGCGTACGACATCGTGCTCCACTCGATCTTGCCCATTTTCGTGCTCGCGGCCGGCAGCTTGGCGTGGCTCGCGCGACACGTGCGCGGCAGCGTGCTGCAGGAACTCGACGCGGACTACGTACGCACCGCGCGCGCGACGGGGCTCGGCGAGCGTGAAGTCGTTCGACGTCACGCGTTGCCCAATGCCCTACTGCCGGTGCTCACGCTTCTCGGCGGCGCGTTGCCGGCGCTGGTCGGCGGTTCCGTCGTCGTCGAGAGCGTGTTCGGGATCGAGGGACTCGGCGCGTACGCGTACGAGGGGCTCTTGCGCCGCGATCTGAACGTCATCCTGGCGACCACGACGCTGTCCGCCGTGTTGACGCTCGTCGGGATGCTCCTGTCCGACGTCGCGTACGCGCTGGTCGATCCGCGGATCCGCGTCGGAGGCGTGAGTGCGTAGCGCAGTCGAACGACGATTCTCTGCGTCGCGCGGAGCACGCGTCGGACTCGCGATCCTGGCGATCCTCGGCCTGCTCGCGGCATGGGCTCCTTTCCTGGCGAGCGATGTCCCGTTCGTCCTCGTCGCACGGGACATCGGCTCGCTCGAGCGCGCACGCAGCGAGCTCGTGCCGCTCGCGGAGTCGTACGAGCGCGCCGCGCGCGATGACCAGGACGTGTCGAGGCTCTTCGCCGACGTCGCGGCTCTCGAGTCACGGATCGACCGCCTCGCGCCCGCGGCATCGGCCGGAGACATGACTGCGTTGCGCGCCGCGTTGGCGAACACGCGGGAGTCGAACGTCGATCGCGTCGCGGTCGCGGCCGAGCTCGTCGCGGCGGCACGGTTCACCCGTGATGCGCTCGGGCCCGGACGACTCGTGGCGCCGCGCGAGCGAACGTTCCCCCTCCTCACGAGGCTGGACGGCTTCGACGTCCTCGTCGCGCTGGCCCCGATCGGCGTGGCGCTCGCGCTCCGCCTGCGTCGCAAGTTCCGAACGACTCGGGCCGTCGTGTTCGCGTTCGCGCCGATCCTGGCGGTGAGTGCGGTAGTCGGTGTGCTGCACGTCGAGCCCCGCTTGTCCGCTCAAGGTTCGTTGAAACGTGCGATCGCGCGCGTCGATGTCGAGGTCGAGAGCGCGGTCTTCGCGCCGATTCCGTTCGGGTTCGCCGAGACGAACCTGTCGGAATCGTGGCGTCCTCCGACTTGGCTCGCTTCTGCACGCGTCGACGTCGACGGTCACTCCACGAGCGAGTCGCGCGACTACGTGCCGTCCGCGGGCCGCATCGAAGCGAACCCGTTCGAGCCCGCGATCGATGCCCTGCATCGACACGTCCTCGGGACGGACGCGCTCGGACGCGACATCGCGTCGCGCGTCTTGTGGGGAGGACGCAGGAGTCTCGCGATCGGAGCGGCCGCAGCCGTGCTCCTGTTCGCGATCGGTTCCGTGCTCGGAGTCGCGGCCGGATTCCTCGGCGGATTCGTCGATGTCGTCGTTTCGCGAACGATCGAGATCGTGCTGTGTTTCCCGGCGTTCTTCCTCGTCCTGGTCGCGGTCGCGTGGACGGATCCGGACGTCGTGCCGATGTCGCTCGCGGTCGTCCTCGTCATCGCGGCGGTCGGTTGGACGACGACGGCGCGTCTCGTGCGCGCCGAAGCGTTACGCGTCGCTGCATCGGGACACGTCCTGGCCGCGCGGGCTCTGGGAGTTGGGCGCGTCGCGATCCTCTTCCGGCACGTCCTGCCCAATGCGATCGGCCCGGCGATCGTCGCGTTCGGCTTCGCGGCCGGTGGGGCGATCGGCGTCGAGTCTTCGCTGGCGTTCCTAGGTCTAGGCGTCGACGTCGCGGTCCCGTCATGGGGCGGGCTCGTCGGATCAGCGCGAGGCGCGGATCGATCCTGGGCTTGGATCGCGCCGGGGATCGCGGTGTTCCTGGCCGTGCTCGCGTGGGTGCTCGTCGCCGAGGCTGCGCGCGCAGCACTCGAACCAAGGCGCGCGATCGGGAGCGCACCGTGAGCAAGCCCTTGCTCGCGATCCGCGGTCTGGTCGCAACCGTGCGCACGTCGACGGGCACGGCGCGCGCGGTCGATGGCGTCGACCTCGACCTCGAAGTCGGCGGATCGCTCGGAATCGTCGGCGAATCCGGGTCGGGCAAGACGCTCACGGCCCTGGCCGTCGCGGGCCTCGCGAGTCCGGGCGTGCACTACACGGGTTCCGTTCGTTTCGATGGTCTCGAGATCTCGACGGCTCGACGCGAGGAGCTCGACGCCGTGCGCGGACGACGGATCGGATTCCTGTTCCAAGAAACTGCGAATGCTCTGGATCCGAGGATTCGCGTCGGAGAGCAGATCGCCGCGCCCGCGCGTCGCCACCTTGCGCTCGATCTGCGTGCCGCGTCCGCACGAGCACGCGATCTGCTCGCGACCCTCGTCGTCCCGGACCCCGATCGGGCGGCAGCGTCGTTTCCGCACGAATTGTCGGGAGGAATGAGGCAGCGCGCAGCGCTCGCTCTGGCGCTGTCCGCCGATCCCGACCTGCTCGTGCTCGACGAGCCGACGAGCGCACTCGATCCCGCGAGCACCTCCGTCGTCCTCGCGCACGTCGAGCGCGAACGCGCGCGACGCGGGCTCGCCGTCCTCGTCGTCACGCACGACCTTGCGGCCGTCGGACCCCGAGTCGACCGCCTCCTCGTGATGTACGCCGGCCGCGTGGTCGAGTCGGGTCCGGCGCGGGACGTGCTCGCACGTCCCGCGCACCCCTACACGCTCGGGCTCCTGCGCTCCTTGCCGACGCGCGCACGCCGCGGACAGAAGCTCGCGGCGATCTCCGGCGCGCCACCGCCGATCGCCGCGCGGCCGTCCGGATGCGCGTTCCGTACACGCTGTCCGCTGGCGCGCGCGATCTGTGCCGAATCGATCCCGACTCTCGATGCAGTAGCTCCGAATCGACACGCGGCCTGCTTCGCGAGCGCCGAGGTCCCCGCACCGTGAGCGAAGTGCTGATCGAACTGCGCGACGTCGTCGTCGAGCACCGTCGCGAGGCGTTCTTCGGTCGCAGCGCGACGCTCGTGCGCGCGCTCGACGGAGTGTCGCTCACGCTGGCCCGCGGCGAAGTCGTCGCCGTCGTCGGCACATCCGGCGCGGGCAAGTCGACGCTCGCGCGGGCTGTGCTGGGCCTCGAGCGACTGGTGTCGGGCTGCGTCGCATGGAGCGTCGCGCGCGGCACTTCGCCCGTGGATCTGCGCACGATTCACCCACGCACGCTCCGCGCCGCACGGCGCAGGTTCCAACCGGTGTTCCAAGATCCGAAGTCGAGTCTCGACCCGCGCTGGACGAGTCGCGCCACGCTCGAGGAAGCGCTGCAGATCGGTGGGATGGCTGCCGGCGACGTCGAGCGCGATTCGCGCGTCCTTCTCGAGCGTGTCGGGCTCGAAGCTGCCCACCTCGATCGCTTGCCGCACGAATTGTCGGGCGGAGAAGCGCAGCGCTTGTGCATCGCGCGCGCGCTGTCGACGTCACCCGATGCACTCGTGCTCGACGAGCCGGTCGCCGCGCTCGACGCCTCCGTACAAGCGCAGGTGCTCGATCTCTTCGCGGAGCTGCGACGCGAGCGCGGGCTCGCGTACCTGCTCGTCGCGCACGACATGCAGCTCGTCGAGTGGATCGCCGATCGCGTGATCGTCTTGGATGCGGGTCGAGTTTCGGGAGCGGATCGACGACAGCCGGGGCGGTAGCGGCTCTGTGTGACGTGATCCACGACTTCCTCGCGTGGCGACGCGCGAGCGGACGACTCAGCTCATCGGGATGCCGTACTCACGCGCCAGGATCCCGCGCAGCTCTTCGAAGTCCTCCACGACATGATCCGGCACGACTCCGGTGCCTTCGAGCCCGTGTCGAGCCGCGCGTCGCGCCCACACCGTGATCATCCCGAGCGACTTCGGCGGCGCGATGTCGTGGAGCGGGCTGTCGCCGACGTACATGACTTCCTCGGCGGAGAGACCCAGGTCGCGCAGCGCCAGCGCGTAGAGCTTCGGATTCGGCTTGCTGATCCCGATCTGGTCCGAGATGAACACCGCGCGCGGATCGAGGTAGGGGACGAGGCCGAGACGCACGAGCTTCTCGGCCTGTTTCACCGTCCATCCGTGCGTCACGATCCCGAGGCGCATCCCTGAGCGCTTGAGGTCCGCGAAGAGCGGAAAAACGTCGTCGAACGGCGCCAACTCGCGGAACTTCGTGTCGTGGTACGCGGCGACGCCGGCCGCGACGATGAGCGCCGCGTTCGTGGCCTGCAAGCACGCTGGGCGCAGGCGTTGGAGCAGCTTGTCGAAGTGGTGCTCGTAGTTGGAGCTGAACTCGGCCAGCACCTCGTCGAGCTCTTTGAGGACGACCTCCTCGGGCACGTCGAGACCGGCCTGGATCATGGCTCGCACAGCGTTGCGCCGCGCCTTGCGCGCGAACTCCGTCGTGGAGAACAGCGTGTCGTCGATGTCGAAGAGGATCGCCTTGAGTCTGTGCACGGATCGATCCTCGGAAACGACGAGACCCGCGTCCAGCTCGAGGCTGGACGCGGGTCCCTAGTCCGTCGGATTCTCGGTTCAGGGCAGGATCGTCACGCGCGTCCAGTCCGTCGTGAGACGGCGCGGCGCGGTGAAGTAGCCCTGGAAGTAGAGCGACTGCCCGATCTGGTTCGCCGCGGTCGGCAGCGCGAACGTCGTGACCGCCGTCCCGCCTCCGTCCGCGCTGCCGATCGGCACGCTGACCATGTCGTAGCGGCGCAGTTGCAACGTGCCGACTCCGACGAACGGTTGCGGAACGCTCGCCGCGGCGCGCGACCAGAGCAATCGCGCGGGAGAGTTCGCCGGACCGGACATCTCGAGTCCGATCGTGTCGCCGAGCCCGGGCACGCCCGTGACCGCGAAGTCCATCGGCTCGAACGAGTACAGCGAGTACCCGCCGCCGCCCGCGAACGTGTTCGCGTGGACCGGCTTCCAGGCGACCGCGACGCGCTCGCCATCGCCCGACATCTCGAGGTCGTAGACGGAACCGACGAGGTTGTGCAGCGCGACCGGCGCGTTCTGATTCTTGCGGTACATCCTCACCTCGGGAACGAGGTTGCCCTGGTCGCCCCACAGGCCCACGGCGAAGCGCTGTCCGTCATCGCTCGCCGACACCGAGCACACGACGTTCTGGTAGGTCCCCGTGCCCGTCGCTTCCTCGCTCATCGTGATCGTCTTGGTGGCCACGTCGAGCGCCTCGATGCGCACGCGCAGGTTCTGGTCGTAATAGTGCCAGCCGATCACGAGCGTCTGCCCGTTCGCCGAGAGCCCGAGCCGGTCGCAGACGATCGCCCCCGGCAATTCGCGCACGTGAGTCTGCGTGTACGTGCCGTTCGTGCCGCGTTCGTACAGGTGAACCTTGTTGAACTCGCCCCAGGCGAACACGCGACCGTCGCCCGAGAGCGCATGACCGTCGTACATGCCCGGCAACGAGAACTGCGCGATCAGCGTGCGCGTGTTGACGTTCCACAAGTACACGGCTGAGTTCGAAGTCAGGTAGAGCGTGCTGCCGTCCGCGGACAATTCGAAGCCCTTCAGATGCAGGCCGAAAGTCATCTCGCCCGTGTAGGTCGGCGTCCCGCTCGATCCCTGGAAGATCGCGAGACGCAGCTTCTGCTCCATCGGAAAGACGGTGGCCGCGACGATGCGCGTTCCATCCGCCGAGATCCCGACGCGTGAGAGTCCGCTCGTGATCGTGGGGAAGGACCAATTCCATTCCGGCGTCGTCGACCCCGATCGCCAGCGGCTGACCACCGCGATCCGATTGCTGCTCACGTTGTTCTGGACGATTTGGTGGACCGTCACGTGCGCGTCGCTGGTCTCGGCCGACTCGCAGAACGCATTCGTTCCGTCGATCGGGACGTTCGATGTCCACGCGGGCGTCGCCGGGTTCGGCGAGAAGCTCGAGAGCAACTCGACGTGATCCTGGCCGTACTCGACCTGGCTGAAGACCTGCGTGCCTTGCGCGCCGATCGACACCACCTTGGGAGTCCAATCCGGGTTCGAGCGCGTCCACAGCGCCCCGCCCACGATCAAATTCTCCGTACCGCCGGGGGCGTCGGTGTTGCCTGTCGTCGTCGTCGTCACCGAGCCCGTGGGGCCGGTCTGGAGTGTGCTCGCCGTAGCGAAGCGCCCTTGCGCCTCGCTCACGCTGCCGAGTGCGGCGACCGCAAGGATCGCCCAATACCGCTTCTGCTGGATCCGGAACATCTGCCCTCTGCCTCTCGTTGTGGGTCCGGGCTGCCACCCGGGGTTGGAGACCGGATCGGGAGAGGGG
>CAZKIY010000073.1:14406-16137 GCA_964552875.1 uncultured Planctomycetaceae bacterium | reverse complement strand
GGCGCGGTCGACAAGAAGCGCTCGAACGCGTTCAGCAAGCTCTCGCGCAACATCATGTCCGCCGTCAAGCAGGGCGGGCCCGATCCGGACGCGAACTTCAAACTGCGCTACGCGATCGAGAAAGCACGCGCCGGCAACATGCCGAAGGAGAACATCGAGCGCGTCATCAAGAAGTCGGCGGCCGACAAGTCCGACTCGATGGAGGAGCTGAATTACGAGGGGTACGCGCCGGGCGGCGTCGCGCTGATCATCGCGTGTCTGACGGACAACCGTCACCGGACGGCGCCCGACATCAAGTATGCGTTCGAGCGCGGCGGCGGGAACCTCGGTTCGCCGGGATCGGTCGCCTTCCTGTTCGCATACAAGACGCTCGTCGTCGCCGAGCGCGGTGAGCGCACCGAGGACGAGTGGCTCGAGCTGGGCCTCGAATGCGGGGCCGAGGACGTGAAGGTCGAGGGCGACATCGTCTCGATCACGGCGCCCGCCACGGACTTCCTGGAGGTGAAGATCGCCCTCGAGGAGAAGGAAGTCGCCATGCTGTCGGCCGAGATGGGCTATGTGCCGGGGACGCTCGTGGCGCTCTCCGACAAGGAGGTCGCGCGCAAGGTCCTGAAGCTGATCGACGCGCTCGAGGACAACGACGACGTGCAGAACGTCTACGCGAACTACGACATCCCGGCCGACTGGATCGCGGAACTCGCCGGATCCTGATCAATCGGACGTTGCACGGCCACCGCGCGGACGTGACGATCCGTGCTCCTCGCGAACGGCGAGATCCCCTGAGGCGATCCGGAGAGCTGACGATGGGCGATGGACTGCGAACGATTCACGTCGTGACCACCGACGAATCCCTGCTCGCCTCGGCGCGAGCGGCCGCGTCGGCGCTCGACGGCTTCGAGGTCGGGGCCCGCGCAACGGTCGACGAACTCCTGCGCGCCGCGCCGGTGGTCGGCGACGTCATCCTGCTCGACGCCTGGGCGCGCGGCATGAACGTGTACGAGGGCGCACGCCGCATCGCCGGTCGGACGCGCGCGCGCACTTTCGTGATCGTCGAACACGGCAACGCGATGGCCGAGCCGATCGCGCGCTTCTGCGGCGCGACGGGCGTGCTGCAACGACCGATCGTGCCGAGCAAGTTGCGCGAGGCGCTGTCGCGCGCGGGTGGACCGCGACCGGCCTTGCCCAGCGAAGCGCGCGGCAAGCAGGGCGCGGGCTTGGCGCCCGAGGAACTCCTGCAGACACTCGCCGGCAAGCCCGAGGACAGCTTGGTCGCGGTGCTGACGGACCGCGAGACGGGCCTCTTCAACTTCGCCTTCCTCTCGTACAAGCTCGACGAGGAGTACAAGCGCGCGACACGCTTCGGTTCGCCGCTGTCGTGCGTGTTGCTCGGCTACGAGGGCTCGGTCCCCGAGCCGGTGCTGCGCGAACTCGCCGCGATCTTCCTCGAGACGTCGCGCGACACGGACGTGCTCGGACGGTTCGACGAGACGTCGTTCCTCTTCCTCCTGCCGAACACGGGTCCCGAAGGCGCCGCGACGATGGCGCGCCGCGTCGGCGAGGCGTCGCAGAAGCGAGGTCTCAAGGACTTGGTCGGCGATCCGATCGCGATCTCGGTCGGGATCAGCACGTGCCCGCACCCCGACGTGAAGCGTCGCGAAGACCTGTTCGGGCGCGCGCGCCGCGCGTTCCTCGAAGCACGCGCCGAAGGTGGGGGCGTGGTCGCGGCGTGAA
>CAZKIY010000073.1:6409-14306 GCA_964552875.1 uncultured Planctomycetaceae bacterium | reverse complement strand
CGTCGAGCTCCGTCGGGACCGAGCCCCCCTTGCCGCGGACGATCTCGCCGAGTTCACGGTTCGCGTCGCCGTGGTCCAGGACCAACATCTGCGCGAACTCGCGCACGAACGGGGTCGAAGCTTTCGAGACAGCCAGTTCCGAGGACTGGACCTCGAAGAGGCCGCCGAGGATGGCCTTCGACACGAAGTCCGTGTCGATCGGTCCGAGCCCCTTCACGGCGTCCTTCGGGCCGGCAGTGGAGGTGCCCGGCTTGCTCGCGACGGTGTCGCCCGATATCTGCGGAGGAATCGCGTGCGGCGAGGGAGCGCCCGGCGGGATCAGCGCATCGCTCATCGCGGAGCCGCCCTTTTCCTTGTTGGAAATGCCGTTCGCGTTCTCTGATACCTCGAACGTCGAGTCCGTACTCTCCGGGCTCGTATCCCGCGTATCGATCTCCAGCGGGTCGACCGCGGCGCTCGTCGGCTCCGCCGCTTCGGATGCGGCCTCTTCCTGCTCCAGTTCTTCGATCGACGGCAGGTTGCGATCGTCGGACTCCCGCGCGGCGGCGAGCGTGTCCGCGTACTGATCTCCGCACGCACAGAGCGCACCGGCGAGGACGAGGAATTGGATTGCGTGCTTCATGACGACTCCCCGGGGGCTGTCCCCGATTGGCTGTGTGCATCCCGCGAGGTATTGGCTCGCAGCGAGCACGGATACGTAGGCTCGACCGTGGCCGTTCGCGGGACATCGAACAGCGATGCAAGCCCGGTGCCGCGACGAGGAGCCGGTGAACGGGCTCGCGGGCGGGCCCGCACAGCGAGCTGGAAGGCCGAAACGTCGATTTGTCGCCGGTTTTCTACGAACTGCCGCGACGCGCGAGTGCGGTAGCGCGTCGACATGATGACATTCGAAGACGTCGTGCCCACGACCGGGCGAGGCCGGAAGCGCGACGTCCACGTGGCTATCGTGCGCGAAAGCGAGCCCGGTCGGACGCTGGAGCTTGGAGCGCGCCGAACCGAGACCCCAACTTCCGCGCGAGGGAGTTCGGGTGAGGGCGCGGCCTCGACGCGCAGGCCGCCCATGTCTCCCGTGCAGTGTCCGTTCGGCGCCCCTAGGATGCGCCGGCGATGAATCCCGCCCCCCCGCGCGATCCCGTCCGTCTCCTGCTCGGGATCGGGATCCTCGGCGGACTCGCCGCGGTCTCGATCTGGATTCTGATGCCGTTCCTCCCGGCGCTGATCTGGGCCACCATGATCGTCGTCGCGACGTGGCCGATGATGCGCGCGGTCGAGACGAGGCTCGGGCGTCGACGCTGGCTCGCGACTGCGGTGATGACGTCGGCGCTCTTGCTCACGTTCGTGATCCCGCTGTCGCTCGCGACCGTGACGCTCGTCCAGCACATGGACGTGGTGACGGGCTGGGTGAAGTCGCTGCAATCGCAGGCGTTCGACGTGCCGCCCGAGTGGGTCGGGAAGATCCCCATGGTCGGCGCGCGGCTCGACGAGACGTGGCGCGAGCAGGCGGCGTCGAGCGATTTCGGCGCGAAGTTGTCGGGATACGCGGCCATCGTCGGATCTTGGTTCGTGGCACAGGTCGGCGACCTGGGCGGTGTCGTGCTCACGTTCCTGCTCACGGTGGTGATCGCCGCGATCCTCTATTCCCGCGGCGAGATGGCGGCGGCGGGCGTGGTGCGGTTCGCGCGGAAGATCGGCGGAGATCGCGGCGAAACCTCGGCCGTGCTCGCCGCGCAGGCGATTCGCGGCGTCGCGCTCGGAGTCGTCGTCACGGCGATCGCGCAGTCGGCGCTGGGCGGCATCGGACTCTTCATCGCGGGTGTCCCGTACGCGGCAGTTCTCACGGCGGTCATGTTCATGCTCGCGCTGGCGCAAATTGGAGCCGTGCCGGTGATGGCGGGCGCCACGATCTGGGCATTCACGCAGGATCACACGGGGTGGGGCGTGTTCCTCATCGTCTGGACGGTCGTCGTGGGTGGGCTCGACAACGTACTGCGGCCGATCCTGATCCGGCGCGGAGTCGATCTCCCATTGCTCTTGATCCTCGCGGGCGTCATCGGCGGACTCGTCGCGTTCGGACTCGTCGGGCTGTTCGTCGGTCCAGCGGTGCTCGCGGTCACCTATCGGCTCATCCAAGGTTGGACGGCGATCGAGGCGCAGTCGAGCGCGCTCGTCGACGATCCCCGCGGCGGCGCGTGAGTCAAGCACTGCGCAGTCCTCCGGCGCGCCTCCACTCGCGCGCCCGCATCAGCCTCCTGGTTCGTCACCCGCAGTCGCGCGCTGCGAAGAACTCCCCGCTCCGCGGCTTACGACGGGAGCGTCACCATGGCGTTCCATGGGGGATCGACGCGTGAGCTCCAACGCCGCGCAGCGCTGTCTCCTGGCCGTCGACGACGCCGGCGAATTCTTGGTCGCGGTCGGGCACACGCTGCGCCTCGGCCATGTGCGTGCGGCCGATGTGGAGTTGCCGTTCCTCGCCGACCTGCCCTCGCACGCAGCGGTGCTCCGGCTCGTCGAGGACTTCCACGCCGGCGCTCGCTGGTGCATCGCGCCCCTCGACGGCGTACGCCTCGCCGTGAACGGTCGTGAGATCGGATCTGCGGGGAGCGCACTCGCGGACGGCGACGAGGTTCGCCTGACGCGGAATTTTGCGTTCCGTTTCGTCGCGAAAGAGCGCGGGACCAGCGCCGCGCGGCTCGAATTGGCGGGCGGCATCGAGTGTTGCGGCGCGCCGCGCGTGCTCCTCCTGCCGGTCGGAGACGGGGGTCGCGCACGGATCGGGAACAACGCCGCTCGGACCATTCCCGTCGGCGACGTCGAGCACGAGATCGAGCTCGCGGCGGAGCATTCGTACGGCGGAACGAGCGTCAGCGTGCGCTGCGTCGTCGGCGTCTCGTCCCCCGGCTCGGGCCCCGGCTCGGGCCCCGCGCACGGATACACCGAGCCCGAGGCGCGGCTCGCCCTCCCGCTCCGGCTGCAGGCGACGCTCGTCGCGCGCGCACGCGCCGCCGGCAAGGCTCCTTTCGCTTTGATCTTTCGACCCGTGACAGCGTCTTTGGAGGGCTGACCACGGCCCTCTACGATGGGCCGCGCCCCCCGCGATGGATTGGGAAGTCTTCTACGCTCGTTTTCGTGAACCGGACTTCGTCCCGGGATACGAGATCCACAACCGTCTCGGCGGCGGATCGTTCGGCGAGGTCTACAAGGCGCGCAAGGCTTCGATCGGCAAGAGCTACGCGATCAAGTTCCTGAAGATCGACGGCGAGGAACAGCGCGACGCCGCGATGCGCGAGCTCGAGCAGGTGCGTCACTTCGCCGCGCTCGACCATCCGAACCTCGTCTCGATCGAGGACATGGGCGAGGCTGCGGGCGTGCCGTACTTGATCATGGGCTACGCGGGCGAGGACACGCTCGCGCGGCGCTTGAAGGCCGGCCGTCTCGACGAAGCGACGGCGTTGCTCTACTTCGTTCAAGTCTGTCGCGGCGTGCTCGCGCTCCACGATCGGCGACTCGTGCACTTCGATCTGAAGCCCAGCAACGTCTTCTTGAAAGGCGACGTCGCGCGCGTCGGCGACTACGGGCTCTCGAAGATGATGGCCGACGGGCGCTCGACGCTTTCGTTCGGTCGCGGGACGCCGCAGTACATGGCGCCGGAGATGCTCAAGAATCGCGCGGACCATCGCGCGGACGTGTATTCGCTCGGCGTCCTCCTCTACGAGAGCCTCAGCGGGAAGATCCCGTACGAAGGCGTCATCCCCGGTGCATTCCACGTGCGCGAGGACGACTTGCCCCCGCCGTTCCCGGCTGATTTCCCGGCGCGTTTGAAGCCGGTCGTCATCGGCTGTTTGCGCCTCTCGCCGGAACATCGGTACGGCAGCCTCGCGGACGTGTTGAACGCCCTCGGTCACTCGGCGCGCCTCGGCGATTCGGAGCGCGTGCCGCGTGAGACGACTCGGACTCCGACATCGACCGCGACACCGCCGGGTGCGCCGTCGACGACTGTCACCGAGGTCACGCCGACGCGCAGCGAAGCGCGACAGACTGCGGCTGAACTCACTCGCGGAGCGGTCGAGGTCGCGCGCGGCGTGTGGGATGGATTGCGTCCAGGTGCCTCGACGCCGCCGCGCGCGCCTGGCGCGAGCACAGCGACTCCTGGCGTGCCTGGAGCGAGCGCGGCGACTCCGGCCGGGCACGGCACGAACACGGTCCCGACTTCGAACAAGGCGGAGCCGTCGCCGACCTCGTCGAGCGCGCCCGCGACTCCGGTTCACAAGGCTCCGCTGACGCATACGCCTCCGACCGCTGGATCGATTCCCGAGACCAACCCGACTCCTCCCGGAGCACCGCGTCCCCGTCACGAATCGGACACCACCGGCCGGACGATGCCCGGGCCCGATTCGGCGCTTTCGTGGGGAACTCGAGGCGATTCGCCCACGCCGTACGTACAGCGAGCTCTCGCGACCGTGCGTGGTCGCAGCGGAGCTCCGGAGGATTCGGACATCCTCGTGCTGCACACGCTGACGGGTGCGGCTCCCGTCGCGGCCCAGGCCTCGTCGACGCACCCCGACCCGGGCGCGACGATTCCCGTTCCGCCGTCGGGACCCGGCGGTTGGATCGGGACGTTGTGGGCGACGACTCGGCTGGCCCTCGAAGTGTTCTTGGTGCTCGCGCGCTGGCTTTTCGCGACCGGGCGAGCCGCGATCGCGCGCGGATCGAATCGAGCCAGCGGGGCGTTCGCACGTCTGATGCTGGGCACGCTGCGCATCACGCTCTTCGCTGTCGGCCTGGCGCTGCTCGGCGCGGTCACCACGCTCGCGGCGTACTTCCTCCTGCGCGGAAACTCCGAGGGCTAGACCGTTGAGCGACTGGACACCGGACATCGCGAAGCTCAGCGCTCTCGACGACGCGGAATGGATGGCGACCGAGCGCGCGTTCTGCGGGCGCTTGCTGGCGTACGCTGCGCGACGCATCCCGGATCGCGACGCGCGTGATGACGTCGTGCAAGAGGTCTTCCTCGGAGCCGTGCGCGGGATCCACCTCTACGATCCCATCTACACGTTCGAGCAGTTCTTGTTCGGCATCTGTCGGAACCGCGTGATCGATCACCATCGGCGGCGGAAGCCGGCGGCCTTCGGCGGCGGAGGCGAGGACGAAGACGGCCGTCCGTCGCTCGAGGATCTCGCCATCGACGACGAGACTCCGAGTCGCATCGCGCGCCGTCGCGATCTCGAACGCGAGGGCTCGCGCGTCCTGTCGGGCATCGTGAAGCAGTGGGTCCAGGAAACCTGGGCGCAAGCCGAGTTCCAACGACTCATCGTCATCGAGGCGCTGATGGCGCTCGAATGGCGCAACCGCGACGTGTGGACGCGCTTCGGTTTGCGCGACGAATCCGCGGTCGCGGGCATCAAGTTCCGCGCACTGAAACGGATGCGCGAGATCGCGCTCGAACGCGGCTCCGAGCGCGAGCTCATGGCCCAAGTCGGCGCTGCGGTCGGACAGGACGAGGGCTTCGATCTCGACATCAAGTCCGCGTGGGTGGACACGCGCGCGAGTTGTCCGGCGCGGCATTGGCTCGCGCGGCGGATCACCGGAACTCTCCCTCTGGGCCCGGCGTCCTTCGTGCGTTTCCACCTCGAGGATGCGAAGTGCCCATGGTGCCTCGCGAACTTGGACGACCTCGAACGACTCGAAGGCGAGGCCGGATTGGCGCCGCTCCTCGAGCGCGTCGGGCAGTCGACGCGCGAGTTCTTGCGCTCGCGGACGCTCGGGTGAGCTTCGGCGGCGGGCGTGACGACGCGGAGGATCAGGCCGCGCGAGCTCTTGGAGTGGGTAGATCGGTTGCCGAACGCTTCGTGAGGTGGCTCGGACGAGCGGACGCTAGGTGTCCGCTCGCGCGAAAAGGACAGCCAACTGGGTCAGTTTCCCCGTGAAAGCGTCACGGGCTCCGGGATGTCGTAGCGCATCGGTCTCGCGGGTTCCCGGATCGTGTCTGCGACGCTCGCGCGGGTCCGCGAGCTCGAACCGGATTCGTACGGCTCGCGCGGCGGCGGATCTCTATTCTCATGCACATGATGTGGTCGATCGCCCTACTCGTCGCGTCCGCGCTCTTCCCTTCCGCACTTCCCGTCGATGCGGCAGCCGCCGACCCGACTCGCTCGAAGATGCTCACTGCGCTCGAAACCGTGAGCGCGGACGAGATCAAGACGGATGTCGCTTTCATCGCCAGCGACGAAATGGCGGGGCGCGACACGCCCAGCGAAGGACTGCGCACCGCGGCGCGTTTCATCCGCTCGCGCCTCGAACGGCTCGGCTGGAAACCGGGTGCGAAGGACGGCTACTTCTACGAGTACCCGCTCGACCATCGCATCCCCGACGAGGCGAAGTCGAAGGTCTCGTGGAGCACGAAGGACGCGACAGGCGAGCTGACGTTCGGCGTCGACTACTGCTTCGCCGGCACGCGCGACGTCGCTGATCTCACCACCTCGGCCGCCGTCGTCTTCGCGGGCGACGGTTCGAAGGAGGATCTCGGATCCTCGCGCTGCGAGGGCAAGTGGGCGCTCGTGTTCGACGCGGGCACGGACTTCAGCACGTTGACTCGCAACGCGCGGCGCGCCAAGGCGAAGGGACTGATCGTGGCGCCGGGACCGAACCAAGAAGGCGGGGAATACAGCACGCGATTCGCCGCCGCGCTCGAGCGTCAGCGCCACGGATCCGCGTCGTGGCCGTCGAAGACGAGCGCGAAGAATGCCGAGGACGAGGACCGTCCGCGCGAAGTGTTCCCGACGATCCTGCTGACGCGTACGAGCATCGAGGCGCTGCTCGCAGGGGCCCAGAAACCGGCGACGCCCGCGAAAGGCGTGGACCTCGGGATCACGCTCGCGGACACGCGCGCGCTCGCGGGCGAAGGCGGTACGATCCGGGTCGAGAACGTGATGGGCTTCTGGCCGGGCAGTCACCCCGAACGCTCGAAGGAGTGCATCATCCTGAGCGCGCACTACGACCACATCGGCGTCATCAACGGCCAAGTGCACAACGGCGCCGACGACAACGGATCGGGCACGTGCCTCATGCTCGCGGTCGCGGAAGCGCTGACGCAGCACGGCCCGCTCGAGCGCTCCGTGATGATCATCTGGGTGTCGGGCGAGGAGAAGGGCTTGTGGGGTTCGAAGGCTTTCGCCGAGAACCCGTGGTTTCCGCCGGGCGTGAAGCCCGTCGCCGACATCAACATCGACATGGTCGGCCGGAACGCGCCCGACAAATTGCTCGTGACGCCGACGAAGGAGCGCGCGAAGGAATACAACGAACTGGTCAAGATCGCCGAGAAATTGGCCCCGCTCGAAGGCTTCCCGAAGCTGGGCAGCGCCGACAAGTACTACGAGCGCAGCGACCACTACGAGTTCGCCAAGCTCGGCATCCCTGTGATGTTCCTCTTCTCCGACGTGCACGAGGACTACCACCAGGCCGGCGACGACCCGGAGAAGCTCGACTACGACAAGATCCACCGTGTGGCGCGCCTCGTGCTGCGCATCCTCGACGCGACCGAGAAGGAACGGACGCTGCGCTGAACGCAGGCGTCGGACTTCATCGTCGACGGCCTGTGGATGAGCGAGTCTGGCTCGCTCGTGAACCGGAAGAGTAGAGTCGCGCGCGTCGCGCGGATCGGCGTCCCGAGGCGTTCCTGCTGGGTGGGCGATCGCGATCCCGCACGCAACCTCTCCCAGGCCGTCGATGCAACGTCGCCCGCTCGTCTGGATCGCGCTGCTGTCCGTGTTGATCCTGTCGGCGTTCCTCGCTGCTTGGAAAGGCGGATTCACGCCTGGAATCTCCGGCGGCGTCGAGCCCGACGAGCGCGCAGCGAACACGCGAATCGAGACCCTGCGCGCGCTGATCTCAGCACCGGCGG
>CAZKIY010000073.1:0-6309 GCA_964552875.1 uncultured Planctomycetaceae bacterium | reverse complement strand
CGCGACGCGCGCGAGATCACGCTGCGTTTCCCTCCGACGATCGGCGCGTTCGAGATCGAAGTGGTGACGCAGGCGGGAGTGCCCGTGCCGGAGTACAGGTTGACCCTTCATCGCGAACGCGGCTCCACGTTGGGCGTAATCGGCGAGCACGCCGTGCGGAGCCCGGATGGTCGCTTCGCGACGTCGATCGAGCGGGCGCTCGCGCCGCACGAGCGGCTCGTCGTGGGCATCCGGCCGCCGATCGAGTTCGAACCCGCACATGCGCGGTATTCACTCGACGAGCTGAGCGCGGGAACCGTGCACCGCATCGTCGTGACCGAGGATGTCGCAGGCCGCCTGCGCGGCGTCGTCGTTCACAGGGGAGGAGAGCCCCTGGTGGGGGCCACCGTGACGTGGACATCCACGCGTGACTCGACGGACGGCGTATCGGAGCGGACGGATGCGAGCGGCGCGTTCGTGCTCGGTGCGCTGGCCGTCGCGGGCAGGGGATACCTCAGCGCCGAATCGTTCGGGCTCGCGCCCTACCTGCGGCCGCTGACCGAGGTACCCGTTTCGGCAGCGGGCGAGCTGTGGATCGAGGTCGAAGCGGGCGGTGTCGTCGAAGGCCGCGTGACATCGGGCGGATTTCCCGTTCCGAAGGCACGCGTCGTCGCGTGGGTGGCGAGTGCTCGGCCCGAGTCCTTCGGTCGTCTACCGAACTGGCGCGCGGACGCGACCACGGACGCCGAGGGACGGTACCGACTCGATCACGTACCTCAGGGCACGCTGCTCGTCGGCGTCGTGGCGCCAACGCCGAGCGCTCGCCGCGAATGCCTGACGAACGTGCACGGGCTCGAGGTGTACGACGTGAGCCAGGTGCACGACATCACGCTCACGACCGGAGTCCGCGTGCGCGGAGAGTTCGACGCGGACTTCTCCGACGACGCAGCCCTTTTCCTGCAGATAATCGCTTCGGCGGATGCACAAACGCCTAGCTCGACGGCCACGTGCACGGCGGGCGAGTCGTTCGAGCTGGAAGTACCACGCTCGCGCGCATCGATGCTGCGGATCTGGCTGAACGCGGGCGCGCGGATCGACGTTCCGATCCCGGCGTCGGGCGAACCGATCGATCTCGGTGAGATCGAACTGCAGAAGAAGGCCTTCCGTCCTCCCGACGCTCGGGGATCGCGCTGAGCCGGACGACGGGCCGCTACTTCGAATTCAAGGCTGCCTGCGCGGCCGCCAAGCGAGCCAGCGGCACGCGGAACGGTGAGCACGACACGTAGTCGAGCCCGAGTTCGTGGAACAGAGCGATCGAGCGTGGGTCGCCGCCGTGCTCGCCGCAGATGCCGACTTTGAGGCCGGGGCGCGTCCCGCGGCCTTCGGTGGTCGCGATCCGCATCAGGCGGCCGACGCCTTCGCGGTCGAGCGTCGCGAACGGGTCGTCGTCGTGGATGCCGCGTTCGACGTAGTCGGGCAGGAAGCGGTTGCCATCGTCGCGGCTGATTCCGAACGTCGTCTGGGTCAGGTCGTTCGTGCCGAACGAGAAGAACTCGGCCGTCTTCGCGATGTCGCCGGCGACGAGGCAGGCCCGCGGGAGTTCGATCATCGTGCCCACGAGGTAGGGGATGCGCAGCCGGCGTTCGGCGAACACCTCCTCGGCCGTCGCGCGCACCACTTCGGCCTGCAGATCGAGCTCGGCGCGCGTGCCGACGAGCGGGATCATGATCTCGACCTTGGGCTTCCTCTTCGTTTCCGCGGCCACGTCACAGGCGGCTTCGAAGATCGCGCGCGCCTGCATGATCGTGATCTCGGGGTAGAGGATCCCGAGGCGACAACCGCGCAGGCCGAGCATCGGATTCTGCTCGCGTAGCGCTTCGGCCTTGTCGCGCACGCGCTCCGTCGCGAGCCCGAGGTGCTTCGCGACCGCGGCGACGGCGGCGTCGTCGTGAGGCAGGAATTCGTGCAGCGGGGGATCGAGGCTGCGGATCGTCACGGGACGCTGCGCCATCGCGCGGAAGATGCCGGCGAAGTCGGCGCGTTGCAGCGGCAGAAGCTTCTTGAGCGCTCGCACGCGCTCGTCCGAGGTCTCCGCGAGGATCATCTCGCGCACGAGTTCGATCTTGCCCTCGCCGAAGAACATGTGTTCCGTGCGGCAGAGGCCGATGCCTTCGGCGCCGAACGCGACGGCCGCGCGGCCTTGATCGGGTTGGTCGGCGTTCGCGCGCACGCCCAGCTTGCGCACGTCGTCGGCCCAACCGAGCAAGGCTTTGTAGGCCGGCCAGATCGAACCGCGTTTGGGTTTCGCGCCTTCGAGCAGCACCGCGCACACGTCGGACGATCCCGTCGGCATCTCGCCCGCGTAGACCTCGCCCGTCGAGCCGTCGATGCTGATCCAATCGCCTTCCTTCAACGTGCGTCCGCGCACGGTCATCGTGCCGTCGCCGTAGTCGATCTCCAGTTCACCCGCACCCGCGACGCACACGCGCCCCATCTGTCGGGCGACGAGCGCGGCGTGGCTCGTCATCCCTCCGCGCGCCGTGAGGATCCCGGAAGCAGCCTGCATCCCGAGGATGTCGTCGGGTGATGTCTCGATGCGCGTCAAGACGGCGCGAATGCCCTTCTTCGCGAGCTCGATCGCGCGGCTCGGCGTGAACGCGATCGGCCCCGACGCAGCGCCAGGACCAGCGTTCAAACCCTTCGTGAGTCGGCGCCCCGACGCGCGCGCCGCCGCGAGTGCCGCCGGGTCGAACACGGGCTGCAGCAACTGATCCAGCGAGCTCGGCTCGACGCGCAGGATGGCTTCGCGCTGCGTGATCACGCCTTCTTTCACGAGATCGACAGCGATCCGGACGGCAGCCGTGCCCGTGCGTTTCCCGCTGCGACATTGCAAGACCCACAGACGTCCACGTTCGATCGTGAACTCGATGTCCTGCATGTCCTTGTAGTGCGTCTCGAGCCGCGCCTGGATCAGGACGAGTTCCTTCCACGCCTTCGGCGAGCGCTTCTCGAGGGTGTTCAGCGGATCCGGCGTGCGCAGTCCGGCGACGACGTCTTCGCCCTGCGCGTCCATGAGGACTTCACCGACGAATTTCCGCTCGCCCGTCGCGGGATCGCGCGTGAACGCGACGCCTGTCCCCGAATCGGCGCCCAGGTTGCCGAACACCATCGCGACGACGCTGCACCCCGTGCCCCACACGCTCGGGATGTGGTTCAACCCGCGGTAGGCGATCGCACGTTCGTTGTTCCACGAGCGGAAGACGGCCGAGATCGCGCCCCACAATTGTTCACGCGGGTCCGTCGGGAACGGCTTCCCCGTGCGCTCTTTCACGATGTCGAGGAAGCGCGCAACGAGCCCGCGCAGATCGTCCACGGTGAGATCGGTGTCGAGCTTCGCACCGCGCTCGTGCTTCACGCGTTCGAGTTCCGTGCGGAACGGATCCATCGACTTCTCGCCGTGCGCCTTCAGGCCGAGCACCACGTCCGAGTACATGCCGACGAACCGCCGGTACGCGTCCCAAGCGAAGCGCGGATTGCCCGATGTCCTCGCGAGTCCTTCGACGGTGCGCGCGTTCAGCCCCAAGTTGAGGACCGTGTCCATCATCCCGGGCATCGACACACGTGCACCGGATCGGACGGAGACGAGCAGCGGATCCTCGGGATCGCCGAAGCGACGACCTACCGTCTTCTCGATCTGCGCGAGCGCCGCCTCGACCTCGCTCGCGAGGGTCACGGGAAGCTTGCGTCCGTGCGCGTACCAGTGCGTGCAGACCTCGGTCGAGATCGTGAAACCGGGCGGCACGGGCAGGCCCAAGCGGCACATCTCGGCCAGGTTCGCGCCCTTGCCGCCGAGCAATTCCTTCATCGTCCGGTCGCCGTCGGCGCGGCCGGGGCCGAAGGCATAGACGTAGCCATGCGCGCGGCGCGCGGGCTTTTTCGCGGGGGATTTCGAGGTACTACGGGGCATCGGCCGGGCGGGGGGGGGTCTCGCCGGACCCTGTCAGGGCACCGACGTCGTCGATTTTCCACTCCCTCCCGAAGCGCAGGTCCGTGACCGCGGCACCATCGACGCCGAGGGGCAGGGCGACGCGGCCGAAGATCCATCGACCCAGGCCCTCACCCTTCTGGATGCCCGTGTCCTGGCGCCAGACGATCTCTTGGTCGAGGACGCGCTCGGCACCGCTCCAAGCCTCGGCGAAGTCCTCGCGGACGAGGACGACGTCGTAGTCGCCGCCGGCCGTGTCCACCCGGAGTCGGGCGATGCCGCGGACCTCCTCGACCGACTCGACTTCGGCTCCGACGATGCCCGCGCGGAGCCAGGGCTGCCGCGCGTAGAGCTCGGCGCGGGCCTCGCGCCAAGTCAGTTGCGAGACCTGGTTCCGTGCGCGAAAACCGCTGGAAAAGCAGCGCAATTCGAGGTCCGGGTCGTCGAGGCGCGTCGCGGTCTGGAACGTCCGGAAGGCTTGTTCCGGGGTGCGGAACCCGATGGCCAGGACGTCGGCCGGCTCGGGGGGGCAAACGCACGCGCCGAGGACCAGAGTCCAGGCCGCCGCCCCGGTTGCCGAAGAGAGGAAACGCCCCACGTCCCGGAGCCTAGCAACGGACGACCGGGACTCCACGCGCGTGCCGCGCGGACCGGCCTCGGGAACGAAACTGCGCGGAAAATCACGTCCCCCCGATCTTCGGGCCAACCCTTACCCGGCCATTGCGTAATGGCGAGCGTCACCCAGCCGGGCTATCCTCAGCCCTCCACCGGAGAACGAAACATGCTGTTGAATGCCCTCTCGCAAGGCGTGGTCGCGCGCCGCCTCTTCGCCACCTGCGCGCTCGTCGCCCTGGCCGCCCTGCTGCCCGGGTGCAGCGACGCTGGTAAGTCCACGACCACGCAACCCGCCACGACCACCCAACCCGCCACGAGTGCCACGGCACCCGCGGCTCCGACCGCGGGCGCCAAGGTCGGCGCCGAGGTCGCGAAGACCGCCGACGCCGCCAAAGCGGGTGTGGAGCAGGCCGCAGCCGCGACGAAGGCGGCCGCTGAAAAGGGTGCCGCCGCAGTCCAAGACGGCGCCAAGACCGTCGCCGCCTCGACGCAGGCCGCGCTGAAGGCCTCGACCGATGCCGCCGCGACGCAGGTCGGTCAGGCACCGACGCCGGAGCTCAAGACACCCGAGCAGGTCAAGCTCGAGACGCAGAAGGCCCTCGACGCCAAGGCCGCGGCCGCCAAGGGCAGCGTCGATCCGACGATGGACACGGACCCGAACTCGAAGGCGCGGATCACGTACGAGTTCGGCTCGGACACGATCAACTTCGGCAAGGTCATGCAGGGCGACGTGCTGAACCACAAGTTCGCCATGCAGTCGTCGGGTGAAGAAGACCTGATCATCAAGCAGGCCAAGCCGACGTGCGGTTGCACGGTCGCGCAGATCATGGCGCAGGACGGCGAGGGCCAGATGGTGCCCTACCAGTACGGGAAGCCCTTGCCCCCGGGCCGCAAGATCGAGATCCAGGCCACGCTGCACACGCAGAACAAGCGCGGGCACGCCGGCAGCAAGATCAACATGTTCACGAACGACCCGCGCGGGCAGACGATCCTGTCGCTCGAAGCGGACGTCGATCCGTTCTTCACGATCAACCCGCCGAGCATCAACTTCCAGAACCTGTCGCAGAAGGACACGGCGACGGACAAGCTCACGGTCGCGACGGCCAAGGGCCAGCGCGTCAAGCTCAGCGCGGTCAAGGACAACATGCCGCAAGGCCTGAAGCTCGACCTCAAGGCGCTCGACGAGGACGCCGAGGGCAAGGCGACGCGTTGGGAACTCGTGGCGACGGCGGGTCCGGGGCTCGTCGAGGGCAGCCTCGCCTACTCGGTCCAGATGAAGAGCGACATGTCGATCCCGGGCGGCGAGAAGATGCCGAACGGCACGATGCCGACGTACGAAGTGTCGGCGACGATCATGGCCCGCGTCACGGGTGCGATCTCCTTCAACCCCCAGTTCGTCTCGCTGGGCCTCATCCGCCCGGGTCAGACGATGGCGCGCACCGTCCGTCTCACGAGTCACGACAACGAGTTCAAGCTGAACTCGACCGAGGTCTCGATCCAAGGTCGTGACACGCTCGAGTGGGAGTTCGCGAAGAACTTCACCGCCGTGGTGCGTCCGGTCGCGAACGAGAACGCGGTCGACATCGAGGTCACCCTGAACGGGTTGCCGGACACGCTCTCGGGCAGCTTCAGCGGGATGCTCGTCGTGAAGATCGGTCACCCGGACAAGCCCGAGATCAAGATTCCGATCACGGGCGTGTGCCGTGGCGGAGCGGCGACTCCGGTCGCGA
>CAZKIY010000072.1:8872-16721 GCA_964552875.1 uncultured Planctomycetaceae bacterium | reverse complement strand
ACGCGCACGGCGACATGAACACGCCCGAGAGCACGGAGTCGGGCAACGTGCACGGTATGCCGCTCGCCGCGTGCATCGGTCGCGGCGCGCCCGAGCTGGTGCGACTCGGCGAACGAGTTCCGATGGTCGACGTCGAGAAGGCCGTTCTCATCGGCGTGCGCACCGTCGATCCGCGCGAGCGCCAGGAGATCAAGGCGTCGGGCATCCACGTCTTCACCGTGAAGGACATCGACATGCACGGTGTCCACAAGGTCATGAAGATGGCGATCGAAATCGCGAGCGCAGGAACGGCTGGTTTCCACCTGTCGTTCGACGTCGACGGCATGGATCCGTCGGTCGCTCCCGGTGTCGGCACACCGGCATTCGGCGGGACGACGTTGCGCGAGAGCCACCTGATCATGGAGCACGCGGCGGAGAGCGGGAAACTGCTGGGGCTCGAGATCACGGAGATCAATCCGATCCTCGACAACCAGAACGCGACCGCGAAGGTCGCCGTCGATCTCGTGCTCTCGGCGCTGGGGAAGGCCGTTCTCTAGGCAGCGCGTGCTGACGCTCGTCCGATCGCTGCGGAAGAACCGCCGACTGCTCCAGGACATGGTGCGGCGCGATCTGCGCGCTCGTTATGTCGGCTCGAGCATGGGCTTCTTCTGGTCGGTGATCTTCCCGCTCCTGAACCTCGTCATCTACATGTTCGTGTTCAGCTTCGTGATGAAGACGCGTTGGGACCCGGGGCAGAGCGAGCAGGAGACTGCTCTGCTGATGCTCGCCGGCATCCTGGTCTGGCAAGCGTTCGCGGAGACGCTGTCACGCTCGACCAACACGCTGGTCGAGAACCAAAACCTCATCCAGAAGGTCGTGTTCCCGTCCGAGATCCTGCCGGTCTACCTGGCGATCTCGGCGCTCGTGAACATGTTGATCGGCGTCGCCATCGCGTTGATCGGCGTCGCGTTCTACGCCTGGATCAAACCGATCATTCCCGCGGCGGGCTCTCCTCTGCCCCTCCGCGAACTCGGGTTTTCGTTCACGCTCGTCGCGCTGCCGTTGCTGCTGGCGGTTCAGCTCGTCTTCACCGCGGGACTGAGCTTCTTCTTCAGCGCGCTGAACCTATTCCTGCGCGACGTCTATCACGTCATGGGCGTCGCGCTCACCGTCGGGATGTTCATGACGCCGATCTTCTATCCGGCGAGCTTGGTCCAGGAAGCCGGGCTGGGTTGGGCGTTGAAGATCAATCCGATGTACTGGCTCATCGACAGCTACAGGCGCGTCCTGATCTACGGGTTGTGGCCGCACCCTCCCGTGCTGGCCGCGTTCGCGGGCGTCGCGATCCTGCTCTTACTCCTCGGCACGACGTTCTTCCTGCGGCAGAAACCGCGCTTCCCGGATCTCCTGTGAGCACGGTCAGCACCACGAAGGCGGCGCCGCGCGCGTCGGGCAGCACGGGCTCCGCCGTCCTCTGTCGCGGCGCGGGCAAGGCGTATCGGCTCTACGACAAGCCGATCCATCGCTTGTGGGAACTGATGCTGCCGGGCAAGCGGTTCCACCGGGAGTTCTGGGCGCTGCGCAACGTCTACCTGGACATCCCGCACGGTTCGACGGTCGGCATCATCGGCGAGAACGGCGCGGGCAAGTCGACGCTCCTGAAGCTGCTGACGGGCATCACGCTGCCGACCGCGGGCGAAGTGCAGGTCCAAGGCCGCATCTCGTCGCTGCTCGAACTGGGCGCGGGCTTCCATCCCGAGTTCTCCGGACGCGACAACATCCACTTGGCCTGCTCGATCCTCGGGATGTCCGACGAGGAGATCGCCGAGCGCTTCCCGAAGATCGTCGACTTCAGCGAGCTCGGAGATTTCATCGAGCGTCCCGTCAAGACGTACAGCTCGGGGATGTACGTGCGCCTTGGCTTCGCGGTCGCCTCATCCGTCGATCCTGACATCCTGATGATCGACGAGGCGCTTTCGGTCGGCGACGAACACTTCAAGGGCAAGTGCGTCAATCGTCTCAACGAGTTCCGCGAGCAGGGCAAGACGACGATCTTCGTCAGTCACGACATGGGCTCGATCAAGTCCATGTGCCAACACGTCGTTCTGCTCGATCGCGGCGAGGTGCTCGAGCAGGGCAGCGCGGAGAAGGTCGCCGACCAGTATCTGAAGCGTGCCAAGGCACGCGGGAACGAGCGGCTCTCGTCGTACGACCGCGGCACGAGCGTCTATCCGCGCTGGGGCACCGGCGAGATCGAGACGACCGAAGTGGAGATGATCGACCCGTCGGGTCAACCCTCGCTCGTCTTCCAACCCGGCGAGCCGTTCCGCGTCCGCATCGCCTACAAGGTGCACCGCGCGGTGAAGAATCCCGTCTTCGGCCTCGGGATCTATCGCAGCGACGGCACGTACGTGAACGGCGCGAACCATCACTGGCGTGAGACCCCGATCCGTCTCGACGAATGCGTTCCCGGGGAATCGGGCGTAGTGGAGATGCGTTTCGATGCGCTGCCGCTGCTTTCCGGCGCCTTCTATCTGACGACGTTCCTCTACGACCACGGCAAGGCGGCGCCGACGGCGATCGACCACCGCGAGCACGTTTTGACCTTCGAAGTCGTCGATGCGCGTCGCCTCCAGCACGGCATGTTGTTCCTCCCGTCGCGCTGGAGCGTCGTCCGCGACGTTCCCGGTCGCGGTAGTGAGACCCTGGAGTCCCCGTCGTGATCCGCGATCCTCTCGAGCTCCCGTTCGACCAGTATCAGCGCTACCGCATCGTCGTGGACCTACTCGGCCTCGTCCGCGATGGATCCAAGCCGCTCGTGATCCTCGACGTCGGCGGACGCACCGCGAACTTGCGCGCGTTCCTGCCGAAGGATCGCGTCCACATCGTCGACGTCGATCCGTCCGACGAGCCTGGTCTCGTCCTCGGCGACGGCAGCAAGCTGCCCTACCAGGACCGCTCGTTCGACGTCGTGGCGGCATTCGACACGCTCGAGCACGTTCCGCCGGCCTCGCGTTCGGCTTTCGTGCGGGAGTGCGCGCGCGTCGCTCGCAAGTGGGTCGTGCTAGCGGGGCCGTATCGTTCGGACGCCGTCGACGAATCCGAGCGCCTTCTCCAACGTTTTCTGCGCGACAAACTGGGCGTCGAGCATCGTTACCTCGACGAACATCGTCACAACGGCCTGCCCGACCTCGCGGCCTCGCGAGCGGATCTCGAGCGCGGTGGCGCGCGTACGGCGGCGATCGGTCACGGGAACCTCGAGCGTTGGCTCCCGCTCATGTGCCTCTCGCTGTACTTGGATCACGAGCCGCAGTTGCGCGAACTCGCGAAGGCCGTTTTTCGCTTCTACAACCGCGAGCTCTACGCGTCGGATCACGCGTCGCCCGTCTATCGCCACGCGCTGGTCGGGGCGATGGGCGATGCTCCGCTACCGACGGCAATTCCCGGTCTCGATCCGCCGCGCGCTCCGGCGGGTGTGCTGGAGCGCTTCGACGAAGTGATCGGTGAACTCGCATCCTTCGACCGCGCTCGCGCTGCATGGTCGATCGAGCGCGAACGCTTGTGGGAGATGACGAAAACGCTGGCGGCTGACCTCGGCGGTCATCGCGACGCACTCGCGGCCGAGCGGGATTTGCGTGCCGAAGCTCAGCGCTCTCTCGGCGTCCTCGGAGCCGATCTCGCTGGGCACCGCGCGGCGCTCGTGTCGGCGCGTGAGGGGAACCTACGCATCGAGAAGGCCGCCGCCGACGAGCGGGCCGCGGTCGAAGCGATGCGCGGGGAGCTCGAACGCGAGCTGGCTCTCGTCCGTGGCGCGTTGACGGTTGCGGAGCGCGGGCGGGACGAGGATCGGGCGCGCATCACCCGTCTCGAGAACGACGTCGACCGCGGCGCACTGGAAGGCCAGTCGCTCCGCGCCGATCTCGCCGGTCATCGGGAATCGCTGGCGGTCGAACGCAAGGATCTCGCGGCGACCCGAACGACACTCGACGAGTTGCGCAAGGATCTCGTCGGACACAAGACGAGCCTGGTCGAACATCGGACGCGTGCCGAGTCGCTCGCGCGCGAGCTGGCCACGGCGCGCGAGGGGATCGTGACGACGAAAGCCCTTCTGGAACAGCGCGAGATGGAACTCCGAGCGTTGCGGGCCGATCTCGATGGTCACCGAGCAGCGCTGCGTGACGTCTCGGCGGACCTCGAAGGTCATCGCGCCGCGCTGCGCGACACACGCGCCGAACTCGAGAGTGCGCTGCACGAGCGTAACGTCGAACAACAGCGGCTCGAAGGAGCACACGGCGAGTTGGCGCGTGTCGCGCGGATCCTGCAGGAGCAGGATCGGGCGATCACGGTGTTGCGTTCCGACTTGCGGAATCGCGTCAAGTCGCTGCGGCGTGCGTTGGGGCCGAAGCCACCGTTGCCCGGCTGATCTCCGGCCCTCACACGGCGATCCAGCTCACGGAAGCGTGCATTTCTGCCGGAGTGCGGTTACGCCGAGCCACGGGCCGCGATGCGGCGCGCACTTCTGCCGACTCGCGGATCGTGCTAGAAACGCCTTTTCCGATGACGCCTCCCCCGATCGATCCGCGCCGTTTCGCCGAGCGCATCGGCGCCTGGCTCTCGTCCACCGGACCGGAATCGGATGTCGTGGTTTCCTGTCGGGTCCGTCTCGCGCGCAACGTCGACGGGCTGCCGTTCGTCGCGCGCATGGACCCCAAGGCGGCGGTCGACCTCGCGGCGCGGCTCCACGAGGAGCTCGTATCAGCGCGCCTCGATGGCGAGACGCACTGGGTCGCGATGACGGAAGCGAGCCCGCTCCTCAGGGTGCTCTTGCGCGAGCGCCATCTGATCAGCCGCGATCTCGCTCCCGCCGAGGACGGTGCGGCCGCGCTGCCCGGTCGCGCTGTCGCCTTCGGAGCGTCCGAGTCGATCGCCGCGATGGTCAACGAGGAGGATCACCTCCGACTCCAAGCGCTCGCCAGTGGATTCGACCTCAGCCGCGCTTGGCGGCGCGTGCAGGATCTGGATCGCACGCTCGAAGCGCGCATCCCGTTCGCGCACACACGCACGTTGGGCTACTTGACCGGTTGCCCGACGAACGTGGGCACAGGCCTGCGCGCCTCGGTCATGATGCACCTGCCCGCGCTCTCGATCGTGCGCACCGAGCTCGAGAAGGTCTTCGCGGCGGCGCAGCGCACGGGGCTGGCCGTGCGCGGGATGTACGGCGAGGGCAGTCGCGCAGCCGGGGACTTCTATCAGGTCTCGAATCAGATCACTCTTGGCCGGAGTGAGGAGCAGCTCGTGCTCGATCTCCAAGCGCTCGTGCCGGCGATCATCCTGTTCGAGCGCGATCTGCGGCGCATGCTCGCCAACGAGCGTCGCTCGGCGCTCCAAGATCGGATCCAGCGCAGTCAGGGACTCTTGCGCACCGCGCGCGCCCTACAGACGGACCAAGCGCTGGCGCACCTCTCGACGCTGCGCCTCGGCCTCGAACTGCAATTCCTGGAGGAGCCGAAGTTGGCCTTGCTGAACCAACTCGGCGTGCAAGTTCAGAAGGGGCACGTGCAGGCGCTCTCGCAGGAGGAACCGGGCACGACGCTGGTCGAGGCCAGCGAGCGCGATCGTCTGCGTGCGAGCCTGTTGCGTCAGCGACTTGCTCCGCGACCCGTTTGAAGTTCGGCTGCAGCGCCGTCCCAGGCTCCTTCCAATCGTCGAAGCATCCTCGCGCGCTGCCAGCGTGTCGGTGATTTCTCACCGACGCGCCAGCGGCGCGTCACGCCTACGTGAATCAGCGAATGCGCCGATCAGCCCGTTCGCGCGAGCTCAGGACCCGAGATCGGACGCTCGAGGTGGATCCCGTAGATGCCCGGGATCCCGTTGCGCACGACGGTTGCGGAGTGCGTGGCCCCGCCGCGGACGTCGATCGCGACATCCTCCCAAAGCTCGAGCTTCCCGTCTTCGATCCGCAGCAGAGCGCCGTTCGGCGACACGTTGCCGATCCGGCCTTGGACCTCGCCGCTTGTTTGGCGGACCACGACCTCGATGGAAGTGGGCACACGCTGGTCGCGTCGACGTTCACCGAGGACTTCGACCGTACCGTCGGGTGCGATCCGCACGACCTCGCCGGTGCGAATCGCATCGAGGGCGCCGCGCACGCCGACCACCGCGGGGAGACCGTATTCGCGAGCTTGAATCGCCGCGTGCGAAAGCCAGCCGCCGACCTCGGTGACGATCGCCCGTGCGCGTGGGAACAACGGCATCCAGGTGGGATCCGTGAAGCGCGCGACGAGGATCTCGCCGTCTTGGAATGTGTCGATCTCCTCAGGGGTGCGCAGGACTCGCGCGCGGCCCATCACACCCGCGGTGCCCGACACCCGGGTGCCGCGCAGTACGCCGGCTGGGATCGAGCGGGGGATCGCGCCGGGGGATTGCAGGTCGAGCTCCTCGAGCGAGGTGGCGGACAATCGCGTCGGGAGACGGACGGCAGCGCAGGCCTCGCGCTCGTCCGCGCGAGCTTCGAGGATCTCGATTGCGCGACTCGATCGCCACGTCGCGTCGTCGAGTCGCCCGATCTCCTCGACGCGCAGGAGGAAGATCCGCTCGCCGAAGCCCGTTCGTTCGCCGAGTTCGACGACGAGGCGGCGCAGGAAGGCGATTTCACGCAGCGCCAGGTGTTTCGCGTCTTCCTTCAAGCCTTGCCAACCGAGTGCGCGCTCGACTGCGAGGTCCACGACGCGATTCGCGAGTTGCGTGCGCGGGCTTGCCGGGCGCGGGACGAGGCCGATGCTGCGCTTGGCCATCGTCGTGACGAGTGTTTCGTCCTCCGAGTAGCGCGGCGTCGCGAGTTCCCAGTCGTGTGGCGCGCGGTGGCCCGAATGCGCCAGAAAATCGGCGGCGCTGGCTTCGCCTCTTCCGACGCGACCCAGGAGCTGCGCGGCTTCCTGGACGACCGTCGTCGACATGTGTGAGAGTTCGCTTGCGGGGTCGATTCCACGCTTTTCGAGCTCGCGCACGGCCGTCTTCAAGAAGAGCTCCGCTGCGATGTTGATCTCCTCGGCGCGGGCGTAGTCGACTTCGACGAAGCGTTGCGCGCGCTCGCGGAACAGCGAGACCAGCTCACCGAGTTCGAGCCGGCCGAGATCGAGTGCGGCATCGAGCCGTGCCGCGATCGAGGCGCGGGGGAGGTGTTCCTCGCGCCAGGACTCGGCGATGCGGTCGGCCGAGCGAGTCAGCTGGAACGCCGCGATCGCCGAAGGACCTCTCGCGGAACGACGGCTTGCTTCGCGCTCGTCGACATACAGCCTGCCGAACGCGGTCACGAGCATCGGGCTCGAATCGGGCATCACGTCGTAGGGAACGCCGAGAGTCGAGCACGCGCGGTGAGCGGATCCGTCGTGGTTCCAGAGCGCCTCCATGAGGGAAAGCGACAGCGGCGTCGGCTCAGGGAGGAGTTCGGACAGCTCGTTTTGCGTGAGCGGAGAATCACTGGTCCTCGAGCCCGCGAGCAGACCGAGCAACCGATGACGCTCGCGTTCGCGCAGGCCGCGGTCGTCGGCAGCATGACGCGAGAACCGTGTCACGTCGCGTGCTTGCAGGAGGAGGAATCGACCGCCCGCGTACGCCCACTCGATGTCCTGCGGGACACCGAACAGAGCATCGACCCGGCGACCGAGGTCGAAGAGCGGCGCGACGTCGACCGGAGGATGCTCGCTTTCGAGCACGCGGCCGCTGAGACGACCGAGTCGGTAGGCGCGCGGCTGTCGGCGGCCCGAGACCAAGTCGGAGCCAAGGCCTTCGACCATCTCGATCGCGCACGTTCCGGACTCGCCGGGGTGTTCGGTGAACAGGACGCCCGCCCATGCGGCGGGAACCATCG
>CAZKIY010000072.1:0-8772 GCA_964552875.1 uncultured Planctomycetaceae bacterium | reverse complement strand
GACTCGCCGGGGTGTTCGGTGAACAGGACGCCCGCCCATGCGGCGGGAACCATCGCTTGCACGATGATGCCTCCCGATTCCCGCGCTTCGTGCGAGTACGCGTCGACGCGGGAACCCCGCCACGAACGCCCAACTTCCTCGATCGCGGCTTCGAGTCCCGCGCGCTCGATGTCGAGGCTCGAGTCGAACACGCCGGCGTAGCTCTTGTCCGTGCCGTCCTCGTTGATGCCCGAACTGCGGACGGCCACGCGCGCGGCACCGAGTTCGGCGTGCGCGGCGAGGATGGCTGCGCGTGCCGCCGGAGTCAGACGGGCGTCCGTCGCCGCGCTCGCTCGCACGACGAAACCGTCGGGGACGGGCAGCCCGGCCTCGATCAAGCGACCGAGGCGGGCGGCTTTCGCCCCACAACCTTCGACGACGTGCGCGTGGCGGAGCGGCACGACGACCGCGTGGCGATAGCGCGCCTCGATGGCCTGACGCCGGCGTTCCGGCGCGCGTGCGCGCCACCCGAGCCAGGCACCGACGAGTGCATTGTGGACGTGGACCGAGCCGAGGTTCAGCACGAGGTAGAGCTGCAGGCTCGCGGCTAGCGGAACGACGAGCAGCAGGATCACCGCGGCTGCAGCGATCGATCCCAGCGCGCGTTTCCAGGTCTTCTTCGTCGCGGGTAGCCACACGAGGAAGCCCATCAGGAGCGCGCTCGCGATGGGGAGCACCCACGCCGGATCCGGCTTGCCGAGTTCCGGGATCCAGACGAACGGTTCGGTGGTTCCGCGGCTCGCCGTGCCGACGACGCTGAAGAACGCGGTGAAGAGGACGAGCTGGACGACCGCGCTCGACAGGTTCCAGATCGGTTTGACGCCGTGCTTCGCCAGCAAACTCATCGTCGCGGACGAGCGCGAGGCCGGATCTTTCGCGAAACGCGCTTTCAACGCTTCGATCTCCGGCGACAGCGCGACTTCTGCGCGTCGATCTCGCTCGGCCCGCACCGTCACCGGCAAGATGACGAGCCGCACGAGCACGACGAGCATCAGGATCGCGAGGGCCAGCGAACCGGCGTGATCGCGGCTCCATGCGAGCGCGCCACCAAGGGGCGCTGCCACCACGGAGAGCAGCGTCTTCTCTTCCTGTGCGGCTTTCCACGCTGCGACGTGCGCCTTGTCGGTTCCCGCGACCGCGAAGCCCTCGGGCACGGTGTAGCGTCCCAAGAATTCGTAGCCCATGCGCGTCGAGCGCAGGCCTACGATGAGGCCGAAGAATGAGCTGCGTTTGTCGTAGCACGGGACGACGATGGGGCGCTTCGGCAGCGCCGCGAGCGCCGCGTCGAGCTCGGGCGTCGTGAGCTTGCGATAGGGGACGTTGATCGCGCCGGGGAGGTGGCCGAGCGTCTCGAAGTCACCGGGGTAGCGGACGTCGAGGAATGTGATCTCGCCCTCGCCCATCAAGCGCTGGACATCGGGCGTGTCGAGCAGGACTTCCTTGCCGGGGTAGTCCGGGATCTCACGCAGGTCGCCTCGTTCGCGATCGAGGTTGAATGCGATCGGTCGATCTTCGGCGATCCACTTCTCGTAGCCGCCGATGACGAAGGAAGTCTCGAAGCCGCGCTTGCGCAGCTCCTCTGCGAGCTCCGAACTGCGATTGCCGTTGAAGCAGAGCAGCGTGACCGGCTGGCTGCGATCGAGGAATCGATCCGCGTCCGCCAGGACGTCGGGGAACCGCGCGTGGCGCGCGCTCTCGATCGCGCCGACTTCGTATTCCTCCGACTCGCGCACGTCGAGCACCTGCGCGGCCTCGCCCGATTCGATGCGCCGCAAGAGTTCCTCTGTGGCGAGTCCGTCCGCCCGCTCCAACTGCTGGCTGAAGGACAGCTCGCGCAGCGACACATCGATGACTTTCCTGCCCTCCTCGCGCGAGTTCCGGTTCAGGTTGACCTGGAGCCGCGTGTTGGTGTCGTCGGCCATCTTGGCGGCGTAGAGTCCCCACCCCACGCTGCTCGCGACGCACAGACCCGCCGCCACGAGAAATGCGGTGCGGAAGCCGCGCCCCGAGTCCGTCCGCGCGCCGCGCTTCTTCCGGACCCAGAGCCACCTCCCGAGGACCACGCTGGCGAGCCCCAGGACCTGGGCCGAGCTCGCGAACAGGTTCACCATGACATCCGGCGACGGAATGGCCCACGCGACGCTGGACAGCGCGCAGAGGGCGACGACCGCTTCCAAGGAGCGGCCGACAGCCTCGAGTTCAGATCGGATCAGCCAAGATCCCGGCAGCACGGTGCGAATCGACGTTTCCATGGGGGGCTCGCAGACGGCGAACGAGCAGACTCTCGGGGCAGAGAGCGGGGTCTTCGCATCCGTGGGACGCCCGGAAGGTGGGTCCTTAACTTCATGAGTTCTTGATAAAGAAAGCACCGCCAAGGGTTTGGGAGCGCTGAGACCTGCCCCGCGCGGAGCTCCCTCCGGTCAAGCCCTGGGCCACGAGCGACCGATGAACCGTGGGCCGGATCAGATCTTCCGATCCCAGGACCCCAGGAACGCCCCCGATGATCCACCACCTCACCCGCCGCGCAGCCTGCGCCCTGGCGCTGTGCGGCTTCGCCGCCCCCCTCCTCGCGCAATCGACGAAGGAGAGGAGCAGCGACTCACTGTCGCTCTCCTTCGGCGTCTACCAGACGGACAAAGCGACCGTCATGTACAAGACGTTCACTCCGATCCTGGAGTCGATCCAGGACAGCTTGAGCAAGGAGCTCGGGCGCCCCGTCGAACTCGGCCTCACGATCTTCAAGAGCTACGACGACGGCATCCAAGCGCTCGTCGAAGGCAAGGTCGACTTGGTGCACTTCGGGCCCGCGTCGTACATCACGGCGAAGGAGAAGAATCCGAGCATCCAGCTCGTCGCGATGGAGCACGAGAAGGGCGAGAAGCGTTTCAAGGGCGTGATCGTCGTGCAGAAGGACAGCCCGATCCAGACGATCGAGGACCTGCGCGGGAAGCGGTTCGCCTTCGGTGACAAGAACTCGACGATCGGGCGCTACCTCGTGCAGGCGCAGCTCGTGGACAACGGGATCTACGCCAAGGACCTCTCGTCGTTCAAGTACATGGAGCGCCACGACCAAGTCGCGGGTGCTGTCGAGCTGGGTGACTTCGAAGCCGGCTCGGTGAAATCGAACACGTTCAAGAAGTACGCCGAGAAGGGCACGCTGCGGAAGCTCGCGGAGTTCGAGAACGTCACGAAGCCCGTGGTCGCGCGCAGTGGGTTCGATGCGGTCATCTTGACGGCCGTTCAGAACGCGTTCTACGAGTTGAAGGACGAGGCGATCTTGAAGGACCTGAAGATCTCAGGGTTCATGCCGACGTCGGACAGCGAGTACGACTTCGTGCGCGACGGTATGAAGAAGGCGGCGCGCTTCGAGTCCATGGTTCGGAACTGAGACCGGAGCGTGAAAGGGAACGAGCGACAGGGCACACGCCGCTTCGGGCGGCTGGGCGTCCAGATGATCGGGGCGACCCTGCTCGTCCTGTCGCTCGGTCTCGGTCTGACGAGCACGAACACGCTGCAGAGTGAGGAAGAGCTGCTCTCCGAGCAGCTCGATGCGCGCGGCAATGCTCTCGCGCAGCTCACCGCGGTCTCGTGCGCGGAGCTCATCCTCGGCAGCGATGTGCCGCGGGTCGAAACGATTTTGAAGGAGCTCCCGAAGCGGGATCCCGACGTCGTCTACGTCCGCGCAGAGAAGCCCGACGGCACGAAGATCTTCGAGGTCTACCAGAGCAACCACGCGGGTGCAGCCGTCGTGGAGACATCGCGGCAGTACGTTGCGGAGTCGATCGCGGTGCTGCCGACCGAGCGCGGTGAGGATCCGCTCCCCCCGAAGCACGTGGGGCAGATCACCCTCGGACTCTCGATCGCGAGCCTCGCGACTCTCAAGGCTCAACGGACGCGCATCCTCGCGCTCGAGGCCGGCGTCTCGTTCTTGGGGCTCGGGGTCGTACTCTCCTACCTCCTCCGGCGGAAGTTGGCGAAGCCGCTCGAGCTGTTGGACATGCAAGCGTCCGCGCTCGGTCGCGGCGACCTCGACACGCCGGTCTTCTGCAAGTCGAACAACGAGATCGGCCGCCTCGCGACCACCTTGGACGGCATGCGCGAGAACCTGCGTGCGTCCTACACCGAGATCCGCGCGAACAACACGGAGCTCGTGCGCATGGGCGGGATCAAGGATCGCGCGCTCGAGGATTTGGCGAAGGCCCTCGATGCAGCGAACGCTGCGAACAGGGCGAAGGACGAGTTCCTGGGCGCGATGAGCCACGAGTTGCGCACGCCGATGAATGGGATCATCGGGATGACGCAGATCCTCATGCAGACGCCTCTCGACGAGGAGCAGCGCGATGCGGCCGAAACGGTGCGCGGTTCCGCCGAAGCCCTGCTCGTCATCGTCAACGACGTACTCGACTTCTCGAAGCTGAATGCCGGGAAGATGGATCTCGCGCGCGTCGTCGTCGATCCGCGCGCATTGATCCGAGAAATCGAATCCCTCTTCTCGAACTCGGCGACTCAGAAGGGCTTGGCTCTCGAGTCGTTCGTCGACGAAACGGTGCCGCCGCGCGTCATCGCCGATCCCGCACGGCTGCGGCAGGTCCTCGCCAACCTCGTCGGCAACGCAGTCAAGTTCACGGCGAACGGTCGTGTGGTCGTTCGCGCCACGCTGCAGGGCGTGCTCGGGGGCAAAGTGGAGTTGCGCTTCACGGTGACCGACACCGGGGTCGGGATCTCCGAGTCGAAACGCCCGGCCATGTTCAAGGCGTTCTCGCAGGGCGATGCGACCATGACGCGCGGTTTCGGCGGAACGGGTCTGGGACTCGTCATCGCGCAGCGCCTCGTCGAAATGATGGGAGGTCGGATCGACTACGAGAGCGAGGCCGACAAGGGGAGCATGTTCTGGTTCACGGTCATGCTCGAGCGCGCGCCGATCGCAGCGCGTCCGGCCACACCGAGCTCGGTTCCGAAGTCGCCCGCTGCGGCCTCGATCGCCGCGCGCAAGGTGCTCGAGCCGCAAGCGGTGATCCCGTGCCCGGAGCCGCGCACGTCCCCGATGTCACCGATCGAGGGCTCCGCGGCGCGCACCGCGTCGAAAGAATCGGCCCCGCTCGTCGCCGGCCTGGCGCTCGCGAACGTTCGTGTCCTGCTCGTCGAGGACAACCCCGTGAACCAAAAAGTCGCGGCGAAGATGCTGGGCAAGCTCGGTTGCACGGTCGACGTGGCCGAGAACGGTGCGATCGCCCTCGAGCGCTACGACAGCGGCCGCTATGCACTCGTGCTCATGGACCTCTCGATGCCGGTCATGGACGGGCTCGAGGCGACGCGCCTCATCCGGAAGCGCGAGGAGCGGACCGGTCAGCGCGTACCCATCGTCGCGCTCACCGCGAACGCGATGGAAGGCGACCGCGAGCGCTGCATCAGAGCCGGGATGGACGAATACTTGACCAAGCCCGTTCGCGCGGAGGGCCTCGCCGAGGTCATCGGCCGCTACGCGCCGGACGGCGAGGCGCCGCCGCCTGAGCCGTGAAGGCCGCCGGCGGCCCACCGCGATAGCTCGTCACCCAGCGTGTGAGGTTCTCGCCCGGGCAACGCGTGCCGCGCAGGTCGCGATGCCCGTAGACGAGCGTGCGCGGGATGCGATACTTCGCGCGCAAGTCGTCCACGAGACGCCGTAGCGCCGTCAATGCAGCTTCGGTCGGTTTCGTCTCGTCGAAGTTCCCGATCAAACAGATCCCGACGTTCTTGACGTTGTTGTCACCCTTGGCGTGAGCGCCCTGGAAAGTGAGATCACGCCCTTCGAGCACGCGACCGTACGGGTCGATCACGAAGTGGTAACCGATGTCGCCGTAGTTTGTTTCCTTGCCCTGCATGTGCGCGCGCTGGATGTCGCGCGCGGCTTCGAAGGAACGTGCTGCACTGCCGTCGAGCACGACCGGATCATTGTCCGCCGAGTGGTGGATCGTGATGCGCGTGTAGGCCCCGAGCGTGCGATCCATGAGCGCCGGTTTCGCCTTCTGCGCGCCCCAATCCGCCCGCGCGACGACCGCGACGTTCGTGAGCTTCTTCGTGACCGGTGCACGCGCGAGCAACTTTTCCGCGCGCGCGGCTCCGCTCGACACACGTTCGCGCTGACCGGCGTTCAGATCCTCGCGCAGCGCGAGGCGCTCGAAACCGGCCTTCACGGATCGCAACCGCGATGTCACCGCAGCCGACTTCGCGGCGTCCTGCTCGAGTTCACGGCGCGCGAACTCGAGTCGACCGGAGTTCAGCACGAGCTCGGCCTCGTTGCGCCACTGCGGCGTCGCGCGCGCCCCCTCGTTCGCGAGCCAGGCCTCGACGCGTCCCAGTTTCTCCCACGACAAGGTCTCGCCCAACCAGGGCGGGACCGCGTCGTCCAGCGGGCGCTCGTAAGGCGACGAAAGTCGCGCGGTTTCCGGAGCGGGGGGCTTGGAGACACCGCGGCAGCCCGCGGCGCAGAGAAGGAGACCCAAGACCGTCGCACCGACCGCTGCGCGCCGCCCCCCGACGGTACGTGAGTCGGAGGAAAGCCTGAGGATGAAAGACATGGTGGACGGGCATACAGGAGGCGTGAGAGTGAAGCAAGGAGTGTGCGAACTCGCCGAGTGAGCCTTGGCTCGCGCCGACGCCCGTGTTCGACTGCGCTACGAAATCGAGGACAACCCCTGTGCGTTCCGACATCTTTCGCCGCGCGTTCTTCGGCCTGCTCGCCTGTGGAGTGGTCCCGTCCGTCGCCTGGGCGCGTTTCCCGAGCCAAGTCGCGTCGGAGGACGAAGGCGCCCTCATCGCCGAGGAGCGCCGCGCGTGCGCGAGCCTGATCCGGCGCGGACAGGCCGCGAGCGCCGTGCGTCGTCTCGACGAACTCCTGGCGAGCGACCCGGCGGATGCCGAAGCGCGGGTGATCCGCGCTCGGGCCGGTCTCGACCTCGGTGACCTCGAGGCGGCGACCCAGGACGCACGCAGCGCCCGCGAGGCGGCCAGCGCCAGCCCCGCCGTCCGCGCCGCGGCGTTGCGTGTCCTACTCACCGCCGGCGCGACCCTCGGCGCCCCTCTGACCTCGTTGGAGATCGTGCGCGCCGAGCCGAACTCGCTGGAGCCCGGTCGGGATGCCCGCGACGCCTGGGCCCTCGGGTCGGCCCTGCTCGAAGCCGGCCGGCGTGCCGACGCTTTCGCGACGTTCGAACGCGGCGCGGGCACGGGCGCCGACCAGCCCTGGGAAGGACTCCTGGCGCGCGGATTGTGCCAGCGCCGACTCGGCCGACTGGAATCCGCGTCGGCGAGTTTGCTCGCGGCACTCGAGGTCACGGCCGCGGGCGATGGCGAAGAAGCCGACGTCCTCGCCGCGCGTGGCGATCTCTTCTTCGAGGCCGACCGCGAGGTGGAGCGCGCGAAGAAGCGCTCGGCCGCGGATCACTACGACGCGGCGCTGGCGCGGCACCCGAGCCACGAGGGCGCGCTGCTCGGACTCTTCCATCTTCATCGCGCGAACTGGCAACGACAGCGCCGCAACGCCGGACAATTCCTCGAGTCGCTCCTCGCCGCACGCCCGCGCTCCGTGGAGACGTTGCTCGTGGCGACATCGGCCGACATCGACGACGGTTTGGCGAAGTCGGCCCGCGAGCGTCTCGCGATCCTCGAGGAAATCGCGCCGCGCCGCCGCGCTGTCCGCACGCTGCGCGCATCGATGCTGGTCATCGATCGCGAGACGACGGAGGCGGAGGCGATCCTCGCGGAGCTCGCGGCCGAGGATCCGCTCGACTCGATTCCGGAAAGCGAAGTCGGTCGACATCTGCTCGAGCTGTACCGCTTCGCCGAAGGGCTGCCGTACTTGCGCCGCGCCGTCGAACGGGATCCGCGCGATTGGGAAGCGCTGACGCAGCTCGGCCGCGCACTCGCGAACACGGGGGACGAGGTCGCCGCGCGCGCGGCACTCGAGCGCGCGAACGAAGCCGCGGCCGGGCGCCAGGACGCTTGGCGCGACAACATGCGCCTCGTCCTCTTGCGCACCGCGGAACGCCATGCGAGCCGCACCGTGGGGGACCTCACGTTCTCGTGGGAAGCGCAAGGCGACGCCGTGCTGGCCGAGTATTTGATCCCGTTCTATTCGGAGTCACGCGCGGAGTTGGCGCAGCGCTACGGATTCACGCCGACGCCGACTGCGATACAGGTCTTCCGACGCCACGGCGACTTCAGCGTGCGTTCGACGGGATTCGAGGGTTTTCCAGCGCTCGGCGTGTGCTTCGGACCGGTCGTGACGGCCGTCTCGCCGCTCGCGGAGATGCGCGGGAGCAACTCGTGGGCGCGTACGTCGTTCCACGAGTTCACGCACGTCGTCCACCTCGGGCTCTCACACAATCGTTGCCCGAGGTGGATCACCGAAGGGCTCGCCACGTGGGAAGAGGTGAACCGCAATCCGGCGTGGACGCGCAACATGCGGCGCGAGCTGCTCGACGCGGTCGCATCCGACGAGTTGATCCGTGTGCGCGAGATGAACCGCGCGTTCCGCGGGCAGCGCATCCTGTTCGGCTACTACCAAGCGGGACTCGTCTGCACTCTGCTCGTCGAGAAGCACGGGTTCCCGGCTTTGGTGCGACTGCTCGGCGCGTTCGATCGAGGGCTCGATCTCGACGCGGCACTAGCAGAGAGTTTCGGCACGACCCCGGAAGCGCTCGACCGCGATTTCGAGGCTTGGGCGCGCGCGCACGTCGCTGCGTTGCGCGTCGA
>CAZKIY010000071.1:5257-16731 GCA_964552875.1 uncultured Planctomycetaceae bacterium | reverse complement strand
GCCGGGTTCGAGCACGCCGAGACGCGCATCGTTCTCGCCCCACAAGAGCCGTGCTCCCGTGGGCAGCTCGAGTGTCACGCGCGCGCCCTCGCCGCCTCCGAGTCCGGTGGGCAAGCGCCCCGGATTCTCGAGGCGCGCGCGCACCGTGACCACTTCGCCGTCGCGCGACGCTTCGACGATGCGCAGTTCGAGCACGGGTGCCGCCGTCGCGAGCTTGCGCACGAATCCGGCGAGCCCCTGCGTCGCGACAGCCAAGCTCTCGGGCGGCGGATTCGCGCGCGCGAGCGGCAACCATCCACCGACGAGCGCCGACCGGCCTTCCCCCAGATCCACGGGATGCCAATCGACGAAACCGATGCCGCCCCGGACGTCGTCGAGCCACCGCGCCCACAACGAATCCGCAGTGAACGAGGCCGCTTCCGCCGTCGCGATCGCGCGGGGATTCGCAGTCAATCCGCGCGCTTCCACGCCCTCGTCGAGCGGTCCCCACACGCCGACTTCGCACGCGAGGGCGCCCACGACCGCGTGGACCCAATCGAGCGCGGCGCCCGGACGGTCCTCGCCGCGCGCGCGACGCAGCGCGATCGCTTCGTCCTGCACGCGGCCGGTGGATTCCGCGAAGAGTTTCACGGCCGCGAGATCGGCGCGTGAACCCGCTCCATCGCTCCACGCCAGACCCGCGATGCCGCCGGCCCGCGCGAGCCGTCCGTGATTGCCCTGGAAGGCGAGCACCGCGAGCGGCGGTCGAGCGAGCAGCAAGTCGGCGAGCGCGCGCGACAGATCGTCATCGAGCGGCAGTGCGCCACCGAGTCCACCCGGCTCGCCGTTCCAGCCGACCGGGAACGACAGATCGAGGACGACGCCGCCCTCGGGATCCTCGTTGAAGCGACCGTCGCCGTCGTCGTCGCGGCCTTCCTTCGTGCGCGTGAATCGCGGTCGATCGCCGCTCGACGCCGGCACGAGGAAGCGCGCGTCGGAGCCGCGCGTCCAAGCTCCGCGCGGATCCTCGACGAGCATCTCGAGCACGAGTCCATCGCCGTCGACGTCGTCGGCTCCGTCCTCGTCGAGCGCGAGGTCGCCGTCGTCATCGAGCGCGAGTCGATCGCGCCCGTCCGTCGGCTCGCCCGCGAGCGTGCGCGCGAGACCATCCGGTGAAGCCCACGGGATGCAGACGAACGCGACGGAGGACGGCAGAGCGTCGCGCGCGCGCAAGAGCTCGTCGGCGACGCGCAACACGCCCTCGCATCCGGCGAGCGACACACCGTCGAGTCCGCCGAGGAGGAAGATCGTCGGCCGGCTCTCGAGCGGTCCTCCGCCCGGTGCACCGAACTCGAGCGCGGGCGTCGCGCGACCACTGCGCGATGCCGGCAGCGCGACAGTTTGTGCGAGACCGGTGGCGATCCAGGCTCGGGCCCACGCGGCGACGTCGTCGTGGCTGCGATAGCGCGGATCCCACGGTGGCGGCGAATGGGGAGGCGCGGACGCTAGCACCGCCGGCTCGGCGCCACGTGCCGTCGTGGTCGTCGCAGGTTGGATCTCCTGGACGAGCGCGACCGGCGCGACCTCGGGCACGACAGCCGGCGGGTCCTGCGGAGCGTCGAGAGCGCGCGGATCCTGGGCCCAGAGCGGCGCTGCGAGCGCCAGCACCACGACCCCCCCGCTGCGCCTCGGATTCATCGGCCTCTTCTCCACTGCTCCTCGACTCGAGCTCCCTCCGTGGATCGCCTGTCGCCGTCGATCCGCTGAAGTGACGGAGTGTACTTCCGACGGCCGAATCGGGTGCGGGTCCGCTTTCAGAACCTCATCTCGAGTCGTTGCGAGCAGGATCCGAAAGTGGGAAGCGCGAGTTCGACGGCTCCGGTCCAGCCCGCGCGACACACGAATGCGCGGTCAAGCTTGCCGAACGCCGCTGCCCTTCGGACGATGCCGCAACGCATGGAAGTCAGATCCGTACGCCCGAAGAAACGCCGGATCGGGCGCGTGATCCTCATCCAGATCACGGTGCTCATCGTGACCTTTCTGCTCTGTGAGATCGGGTGGCGAATCGTCTTGAGTACGCGCGGGAAGCCACACTCGGCCGAAAACGCGGCGCAAGAACTCGAACGCATGTACTCGTCCGCGCGCGATTTCGTGCCGCGCGTCGGCGCCGGCGTCGACGATGTTGCGTCGCCCGAGCGCGCGCTCGGGCGCTATCTGCATCCCTTCCTCGGCTGGGAGAACATCGGCGCGGTCGATCAAGTGATGGCGGAGTGGAATCGCCTGGGCGTCCCGGAATTCGAGAGCGACATCGAGATCCTGACCGTCGGTGGATCCGTGGCCGACATGTTCGGGCACTTCGGCATTCCGCGGCTCGAGGAGCGCTTGCGTGCTGATCCGCGCTTCGCGGACAAACGCATCTACTGGTATCGCTACGCGCGCGGCGGGTTCAAGCAACCTCAGCAGATCAACATGCTGAATTGGTTCTTGGGCCAGGGCTATACGCCGGAGATCGTCATCAACCTCGACGGTTTCAACGAGGCCGCGCTGTCGATGGACAACGTCGCGCGCGGCACGAGCCCGCTGTATCCGTCGATCCCCCACTGGGGCAGCTTGGCCATCGGCGGCGTCGCCGATCGGGTCGCGCTCGACCACGCGGCGCGCGGGCGCGCTGCGCAGCAATCGATCGAAATGATGACGAGACGCGCGCTGAAGTACCACGTGCCGTGGACCGCGCTCGGCACGACGTTGGTCCTGCGACGTCTCAACACCTTGAGCGCTGAGGCGCGTAGCTCCTTCGAGACCTACACGAAGCTCATGCGCGCGGCCGTGGGCGGGATGGTGCTGCGCGGACCGCCCTTTTCCACCGATGCAGATCCCATTTCGGAGGCGAGTTCGCGCATGTGGGCCGAGTGCTCGCGCAACATGCGCTCGATCTGCGAGCAGCGCGGCATTTTCTACCTCCACGTCCTGCAGCCGACTCTCCACGATCCGGGCGCGAAAGTGGCCACGAAGAAGGAGATCGAGGTCGGCGCCCTCCCCGACACATGGAAGCGCGGCATCGTCCTCGGCTATCCGCGACTGCGCGCCCTCGGAGCCGAACTGGCGCGAAACGGCGAGAACTTCGTCGATGCCTCGGACGTCTTCCGCGACGTGACGACGACGATCTACATCGACAACTGCCACTTCCGCGAGGACGGGAACGTCATCCTCGCCGATCGCATCGCCGACGAGTTCTTGAAGAAGTACCCGGCGCGCTGAACTCAGAGCGACGCGCAGCGGCGCCACATGAATCTGAGAGCCCGTGGACTCGATTTCTTCACGGGCTCTCAGAGCCTGTGAGGAGTCCACGCTCTGAGCACCGCGGGGCGCGCAGCTCTACTACGACAACGCTCTTGCCGAGCGCGTGTCGGCGGGATCACTCCACCGCTTCGAGGATGCGCGCGCTCTCGAGCCGGATCGAGCCGAGATCCGGTCCGAGCGAGATCCACTCCTTGGAACGCGTCGCCCAGTTCGCTTGCGTGCTGAGCCGCAGGACGTAGGTGTGCACGGCGCCATCCGGAAGCGTGCGGAACACGAATCTCCCGCGGTTCTCCGCACCTTGACCGTAGTCCACGACCACGTGCTGGTTCGGGTCCGTCGCGTGCGCGGCAAGTCGCAGCTCGAGGTACTGCCCACGCGCCCGTTCGTCGAGCGGCGGAAGATAGTCGAACTGGAGGTGCGCTCTCGAGTGCGGCACGAGGTCGAGCTTCGACATCCGCTCCGGATGCAGTCGAATGACTCCGCCTTCGACGTCGCCTCGTTCCAGCGGACCTCCCTCGAGATAGAGGACGCGACCGTCGATACGGTTCACCCGGTGGCGACCTCGTTCGCCGATCAAAACCCAATCGCCCACCTTCACCCCGGCAGCGTCGAGGTCGCGCTCGAGCCGGATGGCGACGCCTTCCCGCGCGAAGCCCTCGTTCCATCCGGCATCGGACGTCGCGTCCAACGCCATGTGGAACGAAGGCTCCCGCGCGGTCTGGAAGTCGTGCAACGTGCGCAGGACCGGGAGATCCCGACGCATTTCGGGGTCGTGCTCGCCCCACAGCCGTGCCAAGTGTCCCCACGAGGACACATCCGACGCTTGCGCGCTCTGCGTGATGTCGAAGCTCTCGCGCGAGAGCACGCTGAGGAGTTCGACGCGCTCCAGATCCAGACCGGGGCCGGCCCGAACAGTGAAGTGCTTCAGCGTGCGCTCGCCCTTGTGGCCGGGCAGCAAGTAGTAGCCGCCCTGTGCCTCGCGGGGCCACTTCAACGTGCGCGTCTCAGCGAGGAAGCGTTCGCCATCCCCCGTGCTCCACTCCAGCTTCAGCGTGGTCGGAACATCCGCGGAGCCGACGAATTTCACGTATCGAGTGCGCTTCCAGGACGCGGGAATCTCTTCGACCCGTGCGGGCGCCGAGTCCTGGATCACGACGCGCGTCGACGGCTGACCCTCGAGGGCGAGCTCGCGATCCGACCCGGCCGGTGTCCACGTCAACTCCGTGCGGACGTCGTCGCCGACCGGCGGCATCGTCTGCATCCAGTCCCTCCGCGTCCACACCGGCCAGCGGTCGATCTGTCCATACGGCTGGTAGAAAGCGTACGCATGCTCGTAGAGACGGAATTGTCGCAGCCGCATCTCGACCGAGTCGAGAGTGTCCCAGGCGAAAACCCCGTCGGATTGAGCCATTTCGGCCGAGAAAGGCATGAGCAAGACGGGCGTGTCCCAACGGCCCCACTCTTCCAGCGCTCTCTTCTGCAACCCATCGTCGTAGGCCAGCAGCAGGTGATTGAGCCAGTGCGGACTGGGCCTGCGCAGGTGGTAGTAGAGAAGCGGACTGCTCGAGAGATCGAAGAACGTCTGATCCGCGGTGAGCTCGGCATCGATGAATTGACCGATGCGCTCGAGATGCCGCTTTCGGTAGCGCTCGGACATCGGCGCGCGATCGAACATCGCAGTGCTCGCTTCGACACGCGGCAAGATCTGAGCACGAAGCACTGAGCGTTCGAAGCGCGTGCCCGACCGTTCCAGCCGTCGTCCGTCGGGCGTGTTGAGATCGAAGTTGAAGGCCAGGAGCGACGAGATGAGCACGAAGGCCGTGAAGATCGTTTTCTGGCGCGCAGCGTCGAAGATCCAGGCCGGCGAGAAGGCGATGACCGCCATCGTGAATGCCGAGGTCATCGCCATGCCCTGCTCGAGGAACGTGTGGCGCACGAGACCGCGCGGGAAGTTCGCCAGCGTGAACGCCGAGAGGAAGATGCACGCGACGAACACGAATCCGGCGCGCGTGTTGAGGTCGAGTCGTCCGCGGGAACGAGCGACGAGCCACACGCCGAGCGCGATCATGAGGAGTGGCAGAACGTACAGATGCCACAGCACGACCTCGGTGAGCTCTTCGGCGATGCGCGTCAGTCCGAACCCCTGGTTCGAGTTCGTGACGAGCGCCATGTCGCTGAGCCAGTCGGAGAGGCTGTGACCCGAGAGCGCGCAAACACCGCCGATCACCGCCAGCGTGGTGACAGCCGTGGCGGCGGCACCGATGAGCACTCCACGCCACGGAATCCGATACGCGGCGGCACAGAGCTTCACGGAGAGAATCGTGATCACGGTCGCGATCGTGCCCGCGAAACCGATGTCGAGGCGCCAAGCGAAGCTGAACGCGAGTAGGAGGCCGAAAGCCCACCACGCCGCGACGCTCGATCGACGCGCGATCCAGACGACCCCGAAGACCAGGACGACGCCGTGGACCGGCACGGGATGGAATAGCTGGTCCACGTACGGCAGGGCCATCCACACGAACATCGCGCTCGCGGCGCTGCCCAGAACGCGACGTACGAGGTGGAAGACCGCGAACCCGGCCGTCACGCTGTAGAGGTAATCGTAGAGCTGCCAACTCGGCCGGTGGATGCCCGAAACGATGCGATCGAGGAACGCGAACAGGGTGTCCGAGAGGCCGTGCGCGTTGAACACCTCGACGAACGGGACCTTGCCGAAGTCCGCCCACTGCTGCACGAACAGGGCGGGGTTCCCCGACTCGAAGAAGTCGTCGGAGAGCAGGACCGCGGGCTCCCAGTAAGACACGACGTACATCCCGACGAGGAGCCAAGGGAACACGCAGCGCCCGAGAACGCGTTCGACGTCGAGTCGCGCGCCGTCGACGAGTCGCGGCCCGCGCACGAAACGCCAGGCGATCCACGCGACGAGGCCCGCGAACACGGCGATGCGGAGTGTTCCTGGATCGACCGAAGTGACCCCGCGGTTGTTCAGGACGAGGAACAGCTCGCGATGCAGGACCGCGCAAATCGGCAGTGCCGCGAGGGCGCTCGCCGCGTGGACGAAGCGATCGTGGGCCGCGCGCGCAGCGTCCTCGGCCGCACGCCGCGACACGAGCCAGCGCACGAGATAGATCACGATCCCGCCGAGGAAGATCAGCAGCGGCACCGACCAGGAGGACGACGGCCAGGTGACCGGTTCCGTCGACACGTCGATCATCACGAGGAGGAACGCGAAAGCAGTGCTGCCGAGCCACAGAGCATCTCGGCCCAGGTCCGTTGCCCGCCGATTCCGGAGTCCGGCTCGCTCCATCCCCCACACTGTGAGGATGAGCACCGCGAACGTCGGCGGGAGCGCCCACGCCCCCGGCGAATACTGCCGAAACGTGTACAGGAAGGTGAGCAGGACGCACGGCAGGAACGCCGCGTCGACGGCGGCGAAGAGCTCGCGCCCGGTCCTCCGTTGCAGTCGCGGCAAGAGCCACGCGAGCAGCGCGAACGTGCCGACCGCGGCTCCGAGAACCAAAGGGAAGAGCCGCGTGCGCGCGCGCACGTCGTAGTCCTCGAGCGATGCGATGCCGATCTGCCGGCGATCGAACTGACCCCAAGTGAAGTCGGCGGTGAGGACCATCGTCGCCACGACGAAGATCACGGCCGCGAGGATCGTCCACCCGTGGTCGCGGATGGCCGATCCCCATCGCAGCCGTGGCCACGCCGAGTCGAGGGAGTCGAGAGGGCTCTGCAAGGACGTGGGTGGCGGCTTCCGCGCGTTTCGGATCGAGCACGCAGCGGAGATCGTGGGGACTTCGTCGGAATCCTACTGGGCCCGCCTGGAGGGGGCGAGCAGACAGACGAGTCCGTGAGCGCAGCCGGGCGATGAACCGGCCCGTGCGCGATGCGTGGCGGACCCGCGCCAAGATCTCGTCAAGGCTTCACGGGCCGCCGATCCGCGGAGCGACTCCCGAGGCTCAGCCGACCGGCGCGTTCATCGACGGCGCCGGATGCGCCGTGACTTCGCTGATCCGTCCCCCACCGGCCTGCGGGATCATCTCGACCTGTCGCAGGTTCTCCTCCCGTCCTCCGGCGATCGCCTTCTCGGCCCAGCGGTCGACGTCGCCGATCTCGACGCTGACCTGGCGCGAGACGCCCTTCGTCTCCATCGTGACGCCGTAGAGGCGCTGGCACGCGGCCATCGTGACCTTGTTGTGGGTCACGACGACGAACTGCGTCGTCGCGCGGTAGCCGTCGAGCATCGCCAGGAAGCGCGAGACGTTCACGTCGTCGAGCGCGGCATCGACTTCGTCGAGGATGCAGAACGGGCTGGGCTTCGCTTCGAAGACGGCGAAGAGCAGCGCCAGCGCGGTCAGCGTGCGTTGGCCGCCGGAAAGCAGTCCGATCGGCAACAGTTCACGGCCCGGCGGACGCGCCACGATCTCGACGCCGGCGTCGAGCGGATCGTCGCCTTCGGTCAACGTCACGTCGGCTTTCCCGCCGCCGAAGAGCTGGCGGAAGATGCGCTGGAAGTTCACGCGCACGGCTTCGAACGTTTCGTGGAAGAGGCGCTTCGATTCGCCGTCGATCTCGCGGATCGCTTCGGCGAGGACGTCGCGAGACTGCACGAGGTCACGACGCTGGTTCTCGAGGAAATCGAGGCGCCCGCCGGATTCTTGCAGCTCGGCGACGGCCTCCGTGTTCACCGGACCGATCTTGTCGAGGCGCGCTTTCAGCTCGCGCACCGAAACATCCAACGCGTGGAGCGCTTCGATCTCGCGCAGATCCTCGTCGGGTTCGAACCCGTCGAGAAGACCGGGTTCTTCGAGCGCCAGGTCTTCCAGGGCTCGCCTGCCGATCTCCTCGCGCGCCAGGCGCTCGCGCTGCTCCGCGAGGCGCACGTTCGCAAGGCTCGAGGCGACGCTCTCGAGCTCGCGTGACACCGCGGACTCGCGACCTTGCGCCAGCGTCATCCCGTCGACGCCGGCTTCGAGCGCGGCGCGCAACTCTTGCACGCGTGTGTCGGCCGCGGCGCGTTCCTCGAGCAGTTCCGCGCTGCGCACTTCGAGCGCTTCCAGCTCGACGGAGCCCTTTTCCGCCACGTGCGCGTGTTCCGCGGCGAGCCGCGCGGCGCGTTCGTGCTCGCGTTCGTTGTCCGTCAACACGCGCGCGAGGTCGGCATTGCGCCGCGATTCACCCTCGAAAACGGCGCGCGCGCGCGCTGCGGTCGAGCGCGCTTCGGCCTCCAGCGACCCGAGTTCCTGACGGCGACCGTCGAGGCCCGAGCGTTCCTCTTCGAGCGCCGCGTGCGCATCGCGTTCGAGGTCGTGACCGGCGCTCGCACCCGTGTGCCGCGCGCGCGAATCCTCGAGATCCTTCGTGAGACGGGCAGCTTCGGCCTCGGCCGCCCGACCTTCTTGCTCGAGCGCGCGCACGAACGCGTCCTGGTCGCGCAACCGCGCGCGCGCCGTCGACAGCGCGGAGTCGGCTTGCATCCGCGCATTCCGTCGTGCTTCGAGCTCCTGACTGGAACGTTCCCAATCCTTCTGGAGCGCGATGCGTCGCTGCACGCTCTCCGAACGCCGCGCATCGAGGTCGACGATGCGCAGATCGAGTTCAGCAACGCGCGCCGACAGCTCTTCCGCGCTCGCGCGGCGACCGACGGCACCTTGCGTGAGAGCGCGGTGACCACCGGCGACACCGGCGGCGTCCACGATGTCGCCTTCGAGAGTCACGAAGCGCGCACGCGGATGCTCCGCGACGAGCTCGAGTGCCGCTTCGAGATCGCGTGCGACGAACACGTCGCCGAGGAGCGCGCGAGCGAGCGGTTCGAAACGCTTGGCCGTGCGCACGAACTCGAGCAACGGCCCGATCACGCGCGGATCGTCGATTTCGGCCGCCTTTTCGAGCTGCGCGAGCGCTTGCGGCAAGACGAGCCCGGCCGAACCGGCTTCGCGAGCGCGCAACCAACGCAGGACGGCTTCCGCCGACTCGCGGCTCTTCGCGACGAGCGCGCTGCCGCGCTCGCCGAGCGCCGCGTCGAGAGCGCGCGCGTGCGCCGTGTCCGTGCGCAGGTGGTCCGCGAGCAGTCCTTGGAGCTCGTCCTTCGCGACGGGCTCTGCGCGGCGTTCGACGGCTTCGAGAACCGTCTTCCCGCCCGCGGTGAGGTCTTCGAGATCGCGTTCGCGGTCCAAGAGGACGTCGATGCGGCTCGCGGTTCCAGCGCGTTCGATCTCGACGCTCTTCTTCTCCGCGTCGGCCTTGGCGAGCTCGTTCCCGAGATCGCTCATCGCTTGCGCGAGCGATCGCCGAGCGGCGTCGGTTGCGTGCAAGGCTTCCGCGGCGATGCGCGCGGCTTCGACGAGTCCGGCTTCCTCGCCGCGTTGGACATCGAGCGCCGAGCGGGCGCCGTCGAAACGCTCGAGGTGCCGCGCATCGCGCTCGCGTGCTTGCGTCAACGCACCTTCGAGCGCCGCGATGCGGTTCTCGGCTTGCGTGCGCTCGGCGACTAGGCGCAGCAACTGCCGACCGCGTTGTTCGATCGCGCCGCGCAACTCGAACGCGCGATTCGACGTCTGCGCCAGCTCTTGGCTGCGCGTCATCGCGACTTGGTGGGCTTCCCGCGCTGCCGTTTCGAGCTCGCGCACGCGCTCGGCGAGCTCGGCGGATTCCGTGCGACGAACCTTCAGTACTTCGAGCAATGTCGCCGCTCGTTGCGCTTCGTCGCGCCCCGCGTTCTGTGCCTCGGTGATCCGCGCGCGCAAGTTCTGTACGCGCTCGTCGACCGCGCGCGACTCGCCCGAGAGACGCGATGCATCCGACGAAGCGCGATCGTGTTCCGCCGCGAGCGCCGCGCGCTCCTTCTCACGGAGCTGACGATCGGACTCGGCCGCGTCGCGCGCTTCGCGCAATTCCGTGGCGCGCGCCTCGAGCGCCGCAGCCTCGGCCGCGAGGCTCGTGAGCGCCTCGCCGTGCAACCACAGACCGTGGCGCGCGTGACGCGTGCGCGCCTCGACCCATTCCGTGCGCGCTTCGGTCCAACGCTCGGCCTTGCCGGCCTGGATCTTCAAACTGCGCACGCGGCTGGCGAGTTCGCCGAGCAGGTCGTCGAGCCGCGCGAGGTCGTCCGCTACGCGCTTGAGCCGGAGTTCGGTCTCCTGACGACGCTGGCGATACCGAGAAACACCGGCCGCCTCCTCGAAGATTCGGCGCCGTTCGACCGGATTCGCCGAGAGAACCGCGTCGATCTTGCCCTGCTCGAGGACCGAGTAGCCGCGGCTGCCGAGCCCGGTGTCGAACAGCATCTCGCGCACGTCCTTGAGACGCACTTTCTGTCCGTCGACGAGGTACTCGCCTTCGCCGCTCTGGAAAACGCGCCGCGTGATCGCGACCTCGGGACCGTGGCCTTCGAGCTTCTGCGCGCCGTTGTCGAGGATCAGCGTGACCTCGGCGACGGAGAGCGCGGGCCGACTCGACGAGCCCTTGAAGATGACGTCGGTCATCTCGCCGCCGCGCATCGAAGTCGGACGCTGTTCGCCGAGGACCCAACGCACGGAGTCGACGACGTTGCTCTTGCCGCAGCCGTTCGGGCCGACGACGCCGGTGAGAGTGTCCTCGCCGAACTCGAAGGCGGTGCGGTCGGCGAAGGATTTGAACCCGAAGAGCTGAAGTCGTTTCAGTCGCATGGTCGGTGAAGGAATCGGCGGGAATCGGCGGGGATCGGCTGAGTTCAGCGGGGAGCAGATCGTCGGTCAGGTGAGCGCCGGAGCGTCGTCGGTGTAGAGCGTGGCGTCGGCAGTCGAGCGCGGCAGTGCGTAGAGAACGGTCGTCCGAGCGCGATGGCGCGCGCGTGCGCGCTCGAACGCGTCGAGGCCGGCGAGCAACGGCATGCGACCGTCCTGCGGTCGCGCCATGGATCGCACGAGGCCCGGCGCATCGAGAACGCCCGTGCCGATCGCAGCGAGAGCACCGCCGAGGTCGTCCGCGCGCGTCGCGTTCGATTCGCCGAGACTTGCGAGATCGAAGCCGTGCGTCGTCGAGGCCGACGCGGGCGTCGCATCGTCGAGTGCGAACAAGTTCTGCTGCACGGTCTGGAATCGCCGCGCATCGAGGCTCGCGAAACGCCGCGCGTCGCGCTCGCCGAACGCGCCGCACACGGTGACGAGGAGATCGCGCTCCTGCCCCAGTCGTTGGGCCGCTTCGACGAGGAA
>CAZKIY010000071.1:1643-5157 GCA_964552875.1 uncultured Planctomycetaceae bacterium | reverse complement strand
GCCGCGCGCGGCAAGTTCAACGTGGCCGCCGCGCGCAACGCGAGCGCGCCGTGTTCACGCGATCCGCGCGCGAGTCCCGGACCCGCGCAGCGCTCCGTGCCCGACCCGAACGTCGGCACGATGCGTCCGCGCGCGAGGAGCAGTTCGACGCCGCGCTCGATCGCCGGATGGGATGCGGCCGCTTCGACGAGTTCGCCCGTGTCGACGAGCAGTCGCGGCAGTTCCGCCCGCGGCCCTTCGGCTTCGGCCAGAGCGAGATCCGCGACGAGTCGTTCGAACCACGGCGGTGCCGCGGGACCACGGTCGCGGCTCTTCAAGCGCACGGTGAGATCGATCGCACGATCCGAAGCGCGCGCGACGGCCGCGATGGACGCGATCCAGCTCGCGCTGCGATCCGACGCACCCGATCGCGGCGCGCGACCGAGCACGGCGAACAAATCGCCGCAGTCCTCGAGCACGACGCGACGGGCGACGCGCGGCGCTAGAGCAGCGACTTCACCCACGACGTCGAACGCTTTCGCGCCATCGAGCTCGCCCGCGACCAAGAGCTCGCACGGCACCGCGATGACGAGGTCCTCGTGGACACGTTCGAGATCCTCGAGGCCGAAGTCGCCGTCGCTCATCGCATCGGCGAGCGCTGCTGGCAAGACGTCCTCGAGCGCATAACGCCGCAAGATCTCGCCCGAAACGCGCGCTTCGAGATCGCGCGCATCCGCCGAACCCGGTTCGCGCTCCGGCGTCGTCGCCCCGATCCAGCGCGTCAGATCGTGACGCGGCACGCCGACAGGCCGCGTGCGCGACAGCACGTCCTGCAACCCGCGCTCGACGAGTTCGTTGTCGACGAGCTCGCGCACGAGCGCCGTGGAAACGCGTTTCCACCCGCTGGCGAACACACGTTCCTCGACACGCGCCGCGACTTCGTCGGCGAGTCCGCGCGGGACATCCGCCTCCGAGACGAGCGCCGCGACGATGCGCGCGCGACTCCAAGCTTCGAGACCGCCATGAACGACGACGCGCGGCGCGCGCCGGCCGAGCTGCGTGTCCTCGTCCCCCGCTCCGAGCGCCGCGCGCACGCGCGCATCGCGAGCACGGTCGAGGATGTACGCCTTCGCGACGCCCGCATGACCCAGCTCGACCAGCGATTCCTCGACGAGATCCTCGATCTCCTCGACGCCCGGCAGCGACGTGTTCACCGCCGCATCAGCGCGAGCCCGATCGTTCGACACGCGATCCGCGCCGTACCTCCGCGCGAGCGCCATCTCGACGAGGTCCGCGACCTCGGCCGGCGCGCGCGAACCCTCGTCGCCCGCGCGCTCCGCCGCTCGGCCGACAGCCGCTTCGACGAGACGCCGCTCGAACGGCACGATCGTTCCGTCGCGACGACGGACGCGCGCAGGCTTCACAGTTTGCCTCCACGCTGTTCGAGGATGGGCTTCAACTCCTCGAGGAACTGCGACACGTCCTTGAACTCGCGGTAGACGCTGGCGAAGCGGACGTACGCGACTTGGTTGAGCTTGCGCAGCTCCTCCATGACCATCGTGCCGATGACGGAGCTCTGGACCTCGCGGTCGTATTCCTCCTGACAACGCGTCTCGACGCGCAAGGCGGCGGCCTCGAGCTCCTCGATGGCGACCGGGAGCTTCTCGCAAGCGCGGATCATCCCGGCGAGGACGCGATCGCGCTCGAAGCGGACGCGCTCGCCGCTCTTCTTGATGACGCGGAGCGGGGTTTCCTCGATGCGCTCGTACGTCGTGTAGCGGAAGAAGCACGCCAAGCACTCGCGGCGGCGGCGGATGACGCCCCCGTCGGAACTCGCCCGGGAGTCGACGACACGGTCGTCGTCGGCTTTGCAACGGGGGCAGCGCATGGGGGGTGCAGGAGGGGCGGGCCCCCAGTGGTTGGGCCCGGGAGATCCCAACACGCTCGATGTGGGGTGTCAACGCGCGGGAAAGTCCGATCCGGGCGCGTCGCGACGGGAACTGCGGTCGGCGAGGGGCGTACGCGGCGCGGTGACTCCGGGCACTCCCAGCCCACGTCGTGATCCGACCTCTCGGCGTGGAGCCGGAGGCCCGAGGTCCCACCACTTCGGAACTCGGGACCCGCGGCTTCCAGGTCGAGGTCGCGCCCGAACGGGACGCCTCGGACCGAACCAGCCCTGGGCCTGGCCGGGCCCGAGAATTTCAGCGTGCTTTCCGTGCCCGACGCGCGACGCTGGGCGGTGGACGACTCGCCCTCGGGCTACCCGGCCTCGTTCCACCGGGTCCCAGCCCGCGCCCCGATCGAGCGAGCATCGCTCCCCCACTCCGACCGACTTTCGAGGCCATCATGCTCCAGACTCCGCTCCTCTCCGCGTTGGCGCTGGCGATCTGCTGCTCGGCGTTCGCATTCCAGCCGGCTCCGTCCCGGAACTTGTTCGTGGCGACGAACCTGAGCAGCACGATGGGTGCGATTTCAGTGGTCGACACCGCGCCGCCCTGGGCCGCGACTCCGCTGGCGGCCACGGCGAGCCCCGATTCGATCGTGCACGTCTTCAACGGTCAGCTCTACGTGCTCGGCCGTCACGACCGAACCGTTCAGGTGCGCGCGCTGCCGGGCCTCGGGCTGATCCAGCAGTTCTCGATCCCGCAGGTCATCGCGCCGCGCGACCTGGCGATGGTGGGTCCGACCATGGCGCTGATCTCCGACCACGACAGCGCGCACGTGTGGTGGCTCGACACGGCGACGGGCGTGGTCTCGGTCGGCCAGGATCTCAGCGCCTACGCGGACGCGGATCGACTGCCCGACGTGTCGATGATGGAGGTCGTGGGGATGCGTGTGTACCTGCAGATGCAGCGCTACGACCGCAATGCGTACACCGAACACGGGGCGATGCTCGCCGTGCTCGCCCCGGGCTTCAATCCGAACCCGCCCGTGATCCTCGAGAGCGTCATCGAGTTGAAAGGGCTGCGTCCCGAATACCGCATGCAGCTCAGCAAGGGCGGAGATCGACTGTGGGTCAGCTGCGCCGGCGTCGACAACGACTGGGGCGGGTGGGTTCCGACGGGCATCGAGGAAGTCGACTTGAACGCGGGACGAACGATGGGCTTCGTGCTCACCGAGTTCCAGTGCGGTGCCGACCTCGGTCCCTACGTGATGGTCGACGACGACAAGGGGTTCGCGATCGCGCACACATCGATCGTCGCGTCGACGCACTTGCGCGTTTTCCGGCGCGGAATGGGCCAACTGGCCGAGCTGCACGTCTCCATCAACGGCCGGGTCGACACGATCGCCTTCGACGATGCACGTCGGCAAGTCTTCTATCCGGTCCCGGATGGTGGAGGAATCGCGGGCGGTGTCCTCGTGTTCGATGCCGACACGGACGTGCAGTTGTCACCTGCGCCGATCGGTGTCGGAGGCAATCCCTTCGACATGATCGTCGGGCCCTGACCGCGGGCTCGCGCTGAAGCCGAAGCTCTCGGTGCCGAAGCTCTCGGTGCCGAAGCTCTCGGTGCCGAAGCTCTCGGTGCCGAAGCTC
>CAZKIY010000071.1:0-1543 GCA_964552875.1 uncultured Planctomycetaceae bacterium | reverse complement strand
GCCGAAGCTCTCGGTGCCGAAGCTCTCGGTGCCGAAGCTCTCGGTGCCGAAGCTCTCAGTTCAGGGGATCGCCTCGAGCGGCCCCTCGTCGCCATCACGCGCGGACCTCGCGTCGCGCAGTCGGGCGTGCGTCGATCACCTGCCTCCTCGCACGTTCAAGTACGGCTCGACCTGAGGGTGCAGTGGTACATCGGCCACATCACTTTCCGAGGCAGAAACGCGCGAAGATCCGGTCGAGCAGGTCCTCGGGCGTCGTTCCACCGTGGATCTCGTCGAGGCCGGCGCTCGCGCGGCGGAGGTGTTCGGCGGCGAGGTCGAGCGGGCCGGAGTGATCGAGCACTTGGAGAACCAGTTCGAGCTCGGCGTCGGCGGCTTCCAGGCCGCCGACGTGGCGTTGGGCGAGTTCGCGGGCGACGGGTCCGGCTTCGGAGCCGAACTCGTCGACCTCGAGAGCGGTCGACAGCGCGCGCGACAGGTCCGACAGACTTCGACCCGTCGCGGCCGAAACGGGAACGACGGCTGAAACCGCGAGAGCGCGGTCGTCGGGAACGGAACGCGCTCCGACGCGATCGACTTGCGCCCAGGCGAGAACGACCGCCCTGCGGGCGGGAAGCTCCGCGCGCTCCGCCTCGAGATCGCGCGCCTCGCCGGCCGCGTCGACGACCCAGAGGACGAGGTCCGCGCTCGCCACGCGCTCCTTCGCGACGACTTGCGCGGCGCGATCCACGCCGACCGCGCCCTCGTCCACGCCGGGCGTGTCGAAGAGCACCGCGCGCCGGCCGTCGAACGCGATCTCGGCCTCCAAGGTGTCGCGCGTGGTGCCGGCCAGCGGACTCACGATCGCGGCGTCGGCTCCGGCGAGTGCGTTGAACAGCGTGCTCTTCCCAGCGTTCGGCGCGCCGGCCAGAGCGATGCGCGGCAACCCGGTCGAGCGCGATCGAGCGCGCTCGAACTCGAGCGCTTCACCGAGGCCCACCCGGATCGCGCGCGCCGACGCTCGGAGTTCGGACAGCGGCACGTGCCCCGTGTCCGCCTCGTCGAAATCGAGGCTGGCTTCGCACAGTGCGCGCAATTCGTCGAGCGCGTCGCGCAACGTGTCGACGCGCGTTCCGAGGCCTCCCACGAGCAACTGCCCCGCCGCGCGCGCTTCGTCGTCGTTGCGCGCGGCGACGAGTTCGAGCACGCCCTCGGCACGCGTCAAGTCGATGCGCCCGTTCTCGAACGCGCGCCGCGTGAACTCACCCGGACGCGCGGCCGTCGCGCCGAGTTCGAGCACGCGCGCGAAGAGCGCCGCGACGAGCGGCGGCGAGCCCGGTGCATGCAGCTCGACGACGTCTTCGCCCGTGAACGAACGCGGTCCGGGCATCCACAAGCACACGACCGGTTGCGATCCGCGGCCGTCGTGCACGCGTCCCGTGACGAGCGCGCGCGCGGCGAACTCCGGCGGATCACCGACCCACGCCGCGCGCGCGATCGATCGCGCCTTCGTCCCCGAGATGCGCACGATCCCGCGCGCTCCCGCACCCGGCGGGGACGCGATGGC
>CAZKIY010000070.1:0-16934 GCA_964552875.1 uncultured Planctomycetaceae bacterium | reverse complement strand
TCCGACTTCGAAGTCGTCGTGATACCGCCCGTGGCGCGGATGTAGAAACCGGCCGACTGGTGCGAGTTGTGCTCGTAATGCTGTTCCGCGATCACCCGCGGATCGATGACGGCCTCTGTGGCGAGGAGGGCCGGGGGTGAGAGCCATGCCGGAACAGTGTCCGACACTGTCGGAGTCGTCGGTGAGAGGAAGCTCGCTGCGATGAGAGGTAGGATGGTCATGATTTCTGGTTTGCTCGTGTGAGTTCTCCGCAATCGCGACCGCAGGAAAGCGGATAAGCGTCGATGGGCGAGAGTGCCGAGTCAAGGCAAGGTTCATGCCGCGAAATCGTGCCGCGCCCATCCACGAACATGCGAACGCGCGGCACTTGGCCGCGCGTATGGACGAGAGCGGGAGAGTCCATCCGACTCTCCGCATGAGGGATCAGGTTCGACCGTTCGTGGCTGCGGCAGGGGCTTCGTCCGGCAACTCTTCTTGCTTCTTTTCCTGCTTTGGAGATCGCAAGCCGACCATGCTCAAGAGGTCCGGCAAGAAGCGTACTCCGATCGCCGCGATCGCGGCCGGCAACGAAGATGCTGGACCTGCAGCGCCCGAGGCGCGGCGCTTGCGTGCGACTATTCCCATTGCGAGCGCTGCAGCAGCGCCCGCCGCCATGACAGGATGCTGGCGTGCGAATGCGCTGGCCGCATCACCTGCGCATTCCGGGATACGCTTCGCAGAGGCCCAGGCCGCTTGGCGTTCTCTCCGGGACATACGACGAAGCTCGTCTTGCTCGTAGCTCATGTTGTCGCCCCCGTGCGGGACTCGAGTCCGCGGCGCGTGCTGGCCAACACGGAACGATGGACGTACCGCCGAACAGCGTGCGCGATCAACACCACGGATAGCCCGAGGAAAGCAGCGACCACGATGTCACTCCACCAAGCATCTTTCGTCAACATCGCAAGGCCTCGCCGGGCACTCCCGACCACGAGGAACGCGGCCAAGATCGTCAGCGCAATGCCTGTTGCCCCGAGCCCAATGAAAGTCATCAGCCGAAAGGCGCCTTCGAACATCGACAGACCCAAGGATTGACGCTCGACGTAGAAACTGCGCTTGAGCGCGGTCCACGTCGCATCGACCTCTGTGCGCAGCCGACCCGTTGCCTCACGGAACGGATCGGCTGCCGGCGTAGGTTGCCCTGGACGCGACACGTCCGCCGATGGATTGTCGATGGTTTTCATGGTGAGGGCCGCGCTCGGAATGGCGTTGTCGTGGTCTCAATGAAACGCAAGTCCGCTCAGTCTCGGCTGCGCAGGCTGTACCCGATCAACGCACCGATTCCGGCGGCGATGAGGACAGTCTTGAAGGGATTCTCAGCCACATACCCTTCGAAGCCTTCGCGCGCTTCGCCCATGCGCTCACGACCCTTCTCGAGGGCTTCGTGGCCGCGTTCGCGCACCTTGTCGACGGCCTCGCTGCCGCGTTCCTTGACGGTCTTGATCGCCTCGCCCGCTCCCGCGAGAGCCATGCTGCCGAGTTCGCGCACGTCGTCGGCGACCTTGCTGGTCTGTTCGCCGAGCGTGGTGGCGCGGCCCCCGGTGTGGGAGCGGCTCGTGGAGTCGAGGTTCTGGATTGCTTCGTTCGTGGTGGCCATGTTCGGCTCCTAGGAGTGGTGTGTGTTGCGTTCGCGTCGGCTCTCGAGAGCGCGACCGATGGTCGAAGTTCCTGGAGCAAGCGCCGTTCCATGCCGGGGCACGCTGCAGATCCCGATCGGGGTAGTCTGGATCGCGCGCTTTGTAGAAACGGTATTCGACGAAGAAAGGCAGCCCTCAGGCTGCCTTATCTTCATGCCCGGTGGGAGCAGGCCGGCACCGTGGCGAACGCCATGACGCAGTCGGCTCCGCTCCAACTCGCGCAGGTGTCAGGTGTTCTGCGATCAGGGACCTGCTCTGGATCAGGAACCCTGACCGGGAAGCTTGCGCGGCGTGGCGAACCGCGACGATTTCCAGAAGGGATCGCACGCGTAGTACGTGGAAAGTTCGGTCATCCACGACGTGCTCGACATGCGCTTCCAATCCTTGCTGTCGTACTCGGGTGCACTCGCGAAGCGCGCAGCCTCGATGGAAGTCATCGCTTCGAGCATGTCGTTGCGGTCGTACCCGAACAACAGCTGGGAGAATGGCAAGGCGAGGTCCTTGTCACCGGCTTCCTTCGACATGTCGACGACGGCGTAGGCGACGCAACCGTTCTGCGGAGCGAGGATGACCTCCTCGACCGTGCCGATTTCCTTGCCCTCCTCGTCCTCGAGGAGAACGCCGTTCATTTGGCTCAGCCACGCGAAGCTCGGCGTACCCTTGCCCGCATACGCCCAGGCGTCGTCCTTGCCGAACGTCGATTCGACGCGACGGTCGAGCTCGGCGTCGTACCTCTGGCCGCTCCTCGCTTTGGGGGCGGCCTTGACCTGCGCCTCGGTCAGATTCGTGCGCGCGTGGCACTTCTCGAGATCCTTTTCGTCGGCGGTGATTTGGATGAAGCTCCACGGAACGATGCGCTGCTCTTCACCGACGCCGAGGAATCCACCGACTTCGATGACCGCGTACCTGATCTCGCCGGAGCGCGGATCGATGAGCAGATCGCCGATCTCGCCCAGATTCTTGTCGGAGTCGTTGCGAACCGCAGTGCCGAGCACTTTGCTCGAGGTGCTGAGGAAGTGCTGGTGCGTACCCGATTGCTGCGAGGCGGGAGCCGCGCTCTGTGCGAAGGTCGGGCCTCCGAGCGCGACCAAGTAGGCGGCGAGGAGCGGAGTTTGGATCTTCATATCGGTTGGTGAGTCTCGTGGACTGGGTGCGAGGGCCGTGGCGGCTGAATGGGCTGCGTGGGCCCGTTCCTCCCCGAGATCGGGCCCTAGCTGGTCCTGGCCCGACGCAGGCCCAGCGCAACCCGTGTGCCGACCGGACCAGACCTAGCCTCTGAGAGCCTCCCCGGCTGCATGGCGATTTCTGCAGAACACCCTCATCTCTGGCCTCGGGCTTGCATGGGGCGCAGTTCCCGATGGCCGGTTGCCACCGCACGGCCCCCTCGTTCGTTACCCTGAAACGGTTTCAGATCCCGCTCGATGACGACCGCCAAACATCAACTCAGCGTCCTCGTCGTCGACGACGACGCGGACTTTCGTGACAGCCTCCAGAGACTTCTCACTCGCGAGAAGTGCGAGGTAGCAAGCGTCGGGGATCTCGCCAGTGCCCGCGCCGCGCTCACCACTCGCCGCTTCGACGCGGTTTTCGTGGATCAGGAGCTGCCCGACGGCAACGGGTGCGATCTGCTCCAGGACCCCTGCCGGCCCATGACCACCGAGGTCGTGGTCGTGACGGGGCATGCCTCGGTGAAGTCGGCCGTGGACGCCGTTCGGCGCGGTGCGGCGGACTACCTGACGAAGCCGACCGAGCCCGACCTCGTGCAGGCCACGCTCGCCCGGCTCACGCGTGTGCGCGGGCTGCGGCTCGAAGTCGACAGCTTGCGCGAGACGCTGCGCGACCGCGGCCGTCTTGGACCGATCGTCGGTCGATCGCGCGCGATGCAACCGGTCTTCGACATGATCCAGCGAGTCGCGCCGACGAACGCCGGGATCCTGATCCAGGGCGAGAGCGGCACGGGGAAGGAAGTGGTCGCTCAAGCGCTGCACGAACTGAGCCATCGCAAGGATGCACCGCTCGTTGCCGTGAACTGCGGGGCGATCCCGGAACACTTGATCGAGAGCGAGTTGTTCGGTCACGAAAAGGGCAGTTTCACCGGCGCAGACCGCCAACATCGCGGGTTCTTCGAACGCGCCGACGGCGGCACGCTCTTCCTCGACGAGATCACGGAGATGCCGGCGCAACTCCAAGTGAAGCTCCTGCGAGTCCTCGAGTCCGGTCGCGTACAACGCGTCGGCGGAACGGCTCCGATCCAGACCGACGTGCGCGTGCTGGCCGCGACGAACCGAGAGCCCGAGGAAGCCATTCGAACGGGCAAGTTGCGCGAGGATTTGTTCTTCCGCTTGGCTGTGTTCCCGATCCGATTGCCGCCGCTGCGCGAACGCGAGGGCGATATCGCTTTGCTGGCGCAGCACTTCCTCGATGGCCACAACCGCGCCAACGGGACGGACAAGCGTTGGAAGCCCGAGGCTCTAGCTGCGCTGGAGCAGAAGGAATGGCGCGGCAACGCGCGCGAGCTGCGCAACGCCGTGCAGCGCGCTTACATCCTGTGCGACGACGACCTGCGTGCAGAAGACGCCGTCGCGGGTGTCGAGCGCGTCACGGCCGCCGCGGCGCCGGGAGGCGGCATCGCCATCACGGTGGGTTCCTCCATCGCGGATCTCGAACGCCTTCTGATCCGGGCGACTCTCGAGCAGGCCGACGGCGACAAGGCGGCGGCTGCCAAGACACTCGGGATCAGCGTGAAGACGCTCTACAACCGCCTGAACGTGTACGAGGCCGCGGGTCACTGACGCGTCCGCACGTTCCTGCAAATTGTGGAATCGGCAGGAAAGGCCTGCGCGCAGGGATTCCTCCGGACCGCCGACCCTCGCGGACATTGGGATGAGCCCGATCGTGCACGCGAAGGAGACGCTGGCACGCCGTGTGCCTCCAACAGTTCTGTCGCGGCTCACATGGCTGCGCGCGTCCACCAAACCCCTTCCACTGCGGAGACCACCATGCTGCGCTGGGCCCTCATTTTTCTCGTCGTCGCACTGATCGCCGGAGTCCTGGGTTTCGGCGGCATCGCCGGAACGGCATCGGGCATCGCCTCGATCCTATTCTGGGTTTTCGTCGTACTCTTCCTGGTCTCGCTCGTCGTCAGCCTCATCAGCGGCAAGAAGCCCATGGTTCCATGACCGACCGGTCACGGATGGGGTACGCAGCCCACCCCCGCGCGGGGTGAGAGGCTTGCGGCTCCGCTCGAAAGACCGCGTCGGTGGCCTTGGGCCAACGAACGAGCAGCGTCCTGGACGGTGCTCCCACAACTAGATAGACAGCGTGAAAGGTCTCGTACCTTCGATCGTCGACATGCAGTCAAGCCCTGATCCGTCCCATGCGGTCGTCTTGCCGCTCGCTCGGTTCTTGGAGCGAATTCGCAGCTCGTTCTCACACGATCTCCGCACTCCGCTCGGTGCCATCGTGAATTACGCAGCGGTACTCGAGGCCGCCCCTGGCACCGACGGGGCGGAGGTTCGGGATCTCGGTCGACGCATCCGCAAGAACGCCTTACGCGCCTCGCGGATGATCCAATTGCTCGCGAGCGCGACCGGCTTGGCCAGTCGTCCCTGGCAATTCACCTCCACGGACCTGGTGATCCTCGCGCAGTCGATCATGAAGGACATTGGCGGTCGCGGCCACGTCCGCCTTGCGTCGAACACGCCGGCGGCAATCGTCGGTGTGGACGCGGAAATATTGGGGTTCGCTTGGCGTGCGTACACGAGTTTCGAGCAGGACAACTGCGCCGCCTCCGTGGACGTAGCCGAGCTCGAATTCCACACGGAACAGACCGAACTCCGCGTCGAGCTCAGATGCCTTGGCCCCACAGCCAGCCAGTCCGTGCTGGACCCGCGGGAACCCACCATCGAGCTTCCGGCCTTCCTGCGTCACAACGGCGGTCCCAACCGCGTCGAGAGCGCGATGGGATTGAAGCTCGCCCAGGACTTGATGATCAGTCTAGGCGGTGACCTGCAGGTGTGGGGCAAGCCCGGCGTCCGTTCGGGGCTCCGCTTGCGCTTCCCGGCCGCGGCCTGATCCCCGTAGGCCAGACTGCTTCCATCGCAGCCGAAACCTCGCTCGGGCCCGGCCATCGCACCGCGACAGGAACGCCAGTTGCACGTCCCTCGCGTCACGATGATCCCCGGACGGCGCACTGGCGAGACATCGATTTCGCCGGCGTCCAGCAATTCGACGGGTTGCTCGTGGCTCGAGTTCGGGTCCTCGAACCGCGCGTGGCACGGCTCCTTTTCACGGGATTCGTCTGCCACTCCAGTCGACGCGCGACGAGGACTCGGTCCCCCGTCCGCCTGACGCGGCGGGGGACCACCTATCCACCAGAACGCTCGATCGAGATGGAGGCGCAACGATGGAAACGACACGGACGGATGAGAGCACGACCCGGATGCCGCAGGTCGACCGGGTGAGTGCGCACGAGGGCGGATCGCTGCCGATCTGGACGCCGTCGGAGCAAACCCGGACGTTCCCGGCGCTGGCCCACGACGACAAAACCGACGTGGTGGTGATCGGAGCGGGCCTCGTCGGCCTCATGACCGCTCACCGCTGCAAGCAAGCGGGCCTGCGAGTGATCGTTCTGGAAGCAGATCGCGTCGGGTGTGGTGAATCGCATCGCTCGACGGCGCAGGTCACCGCCCAGATCGACGCGGGTTGGCAGAAAATCGTGGGGGATCTCGGGCCGGAGCTCGCTCGCTCGCTGTGGACTGGGGCGATGCTCGGGATCAACGACCTGGAATCGCTGGCCAGCTCGTTGCACGTCGATTGCGGTTGGCAGCGAGTCTCCGGATGGCGGTTCACGGAGCACAACCGTGGCGTCAAGGACCTGCGCGACGAAGCCCTCTCCGCGGCTTCAGCGGGGATCCCTCTCGAATTCGTCGAGTCGGGCGTCCCGCTTCCATGGAAAGTCGCCGGCGCTTTGCGTTGTTACGAGCAAGCGCAGCTCGCGCCCGGGCCGTTCCTCGACGCGCTCGCGCGTGATGTGGATGGAGGCGGATCGCACGTTCACGAGGGTACGCGTGTCCTCGAGATCCACGACGGCGACGAACCGAGCGTCGTCACGGAGCGGAGCGTGGTCCATGCGCGGCACGTCGTCGTCGCGACGCACGCGCCGTTCAACAATCGAGTCCTGCTGCAGACGAAGATCTCGCACTACCGCTCGTACGTCGTCGCACTGAGTTCGCCGATCGAGCTGCCCGACGGCCTCTATTGGGACGATGCGGTTCCGTACCATTACATCCGCTCGGCGAATCAAGCCGGTCGGCGCTTCGTGCTCGTGGGCGGCGAGGACCATCGGACGGGACAGGAAGACGACACGTCGCTGCGTCACACGGCGCTCGAGGACTGGGCGCTCGAGCGCCTTCCCGGATCTACCGTCGAGCGTCGCTGGTCGGGTCAGGTGCTCGAGCCCGTCGACGGGTTGCCGTACGTCGGGCGCAACTCGTTCGAGCGCAATGTCCACGAGGCTACCGGCTTCTCGGGCACGGGTTGGGCTTACGGCGCACTCGCCGCGCGGATCCTCGCGGATTCCATGCAGGGCATCGACCATCCGTTGGCCGCGACGCTGGCTGCAACTCGGATCGCTCCGATGGCCGGCGCACGGAGATTCCTGCAGGAAAACGCTCTCTTCCCGTGGCACTTCTTCGGTGACCGACTCAGCGCGGAGTCGACCGAGATCGAGTCTCTCGAGCGCGGGCACGGTCGCCTCTTCATGTCGCGCGCGATGAAAAAGATCGCGGTCTATCGGGACGACATGGGCGAACTGCACGCACTCTCGCCGATCTGCCCGCACATGGGCTGCCTCGTCGACTTCAATCAGGCCGAAACCAGCTGGGACTGCCCTTGCCACGGCTCTCGTTTCGACGTGCACGGACGCGTTCTGAACGGTCCCGCCACCCAAGGCCTCGAACGCGTCGACGCTCCGTCGACGAAGATCGGATCCTCCTGAGTGCGATCCGAGACCGGGTGCAAAGCGCCGGCCCAGACCCCTGGTTGTTAGAGTCCGCCATTGGTGAGCCCTCGGACGATGACAGTGCGCCTCGGGCGAGCCCTCGGACGATGACGAAGTTCGCTCACGGTCGATAACGCTCCTCGCCCTCCATGCTGCACAGGAACGAACCGGGTTTGCTCGATCTGTTCGACGTGCGGCGTTTCGTCGTGCACTCGCGTTCTGGGCTCGACATCCCGATCCAGATCGGATTCCTGCTGCTCGTGCTCATGATCGCGCTCAGCGCATGGTTGAACCATCGGCACACGGCCCTCGTGTTCGAGAAGGAGTCCTACCTAGCACACACTCAAAGCGTCATCGGTGAGGAGCGCGGCATTTTCACCGAGCTCGTCAGCGCCGAGTCCGAGGCCCAGGGCTACTTGCTGTCGGGAGATCCGGCTCACCTCGAGTCTTATGAGCTCTCACGGAGCTCGCTGCCCGGTCGCCTGGCTGTGCTCCGACAATTGACGCGCGACGACGTAGAGCAGAGTTCCCTCGCGCAAGTGCTCCAGATGCGCGTGGAAGCGCACGCGAGGCACCTCGACGGGCTCGTGGCCGAGGGTCCCGCCGGCATCATGGACGAGGCGTCGCGCAACAAGTTCACGAATGGTGGCAAGCGCCTGATGGACGACGTGCGCGCCGTGGCCGCGCAATTCGAAGCGAGCGAGCAGGCACGACTCCTCGATCGGGAATTGCGTGTACGAGCGAGCTACCAGACCGCGCGGACGACCGGTCTCGCGCTGGGCATCTCGGGGATCGTCCTCGTCGTCCTCGTCTACAACTTCGTGCGGCGTTTCGAGCGGTTGCGGAACCTCGCAGCGCGTGAGATGGCGGATGCTCGCGAGCGCTTCCAAGTGACCCTGGGAAGCATCGGGGACGCCGTGCTCGTCGTGGACACAGAAGGGCGACTGGCTTTCTGCAACGAGCGAGGTCGATCCCTGATGCACATCGGTTCGGAAGCCATTGGTCGCCAAGTCGACGAGCTCGCCACCTGGATCGCGGAATCAGGCGACGAACCGCGCGATTCCCTGTTCCGTCGTGCACTTGCCGATCATGGCGTGCATCGCGCCGCCGGCGACACCGCGATTCAGCTGCCCGACGGCACTCGGATCCCCGTGGAGGCCAACGCCGCCACGATCCTGGACCATGAAGGAGCGGTGCAGGGCGCCGTCCTCGTGCTCCGCGATGTCAGCGAGCGTCGAGAGCGAGAACGCGAGCTGGCGCGCAGCATCGAACGATTCCGTTCGCTCGTGGCGGCGACCGCGCAGGTCGTGTGGACGACCGACGCGTCTGGACACGTGCGTGAGGACTCGCCGAGCTGGCGCAAGCTGACGGGGCAGTCGTACGAGCAGTGGCAGGGGATGGGAGGAGCCGACGTTCTTCACCCCGACGATCGCGCGCGCGTGGTCCTGGCCTGGACGACCGCCGTCGCCGAGAGGAGCCAGTACGAGATCGAATATCGCCTGCGGACGGCCGACGGCACCTATCGCTGGACCCTGGCGCGTGCAGTTCCGGTCCTCGACACGGATGGAAGCGTGCGCGAGTGGGTCGGCATGAATCGCGATATCCACGAGCGGAAGGTGTCGGAATCCGCGCAAGAAACCGAGCACCGGCGCAAAGACGACTTCATTGCTCTCCTCGCGCACGAGATCCGCAATCCTCTCGCTCCGCTTCGTAACGGATTGGAGGTGCTGAAGGCCGGAGTGCCTTCAGTCATGCCACGTGCGCTCGAGATGATGGACCGTCAGATCCGTCACATGGTCCGGTTGATCGACGACCTGCTCGACGTGAGTCGGATCAGCCAAGGCAAGTTCGAGTTGCGACTGGAGCAGATCGACCTCCGCGACGTGCTGCGTCAATCGATCGATGCAGTTCGGCCCGCCATCGAGAAGAAGAAGCAACTCTTGACCGTGTCGTTGCCCTCGGCACCGATGTGGGTGAAGGGCGATCCCGAGCGACTCACGCAGGTGATCGTGAACTTGCTGAACAACGCGATGAAGTACAGCGGAGAGGCCGCGGCGATCTGGCTCACCGCCGAGCGAGAGGGATCACGTCTCCTCGTCAGCATTCGTGATACCGGTCAAGGGATCCCGACCGACCTGCGGCCTCGGATCTGGGACCTCTTCCGGCAGGGCGAGGGTCGTGTCGAACGCGTCGAGGGTGGGCTCGGCATCGGTCTCACGCTCGTGAAGCAGCTCGTCGAAATGCACGAGGGGACCGTGGAGGTCCACAGCGAAGGTGTCGGTACCGGTAGCGAGTTCACGTTGCGTCTACCCGCCATCCTCCGGCAGTCCGACCAAGCGCCGGAACGCGGGGTGGTACGCGTCCCAACCACATCTCGTGCCCTGCGCATCCTCGTCATCGACGACAACGAGGACGCCGCGGAGAGCTTGTCGATGCTGCTGCGCATCAGCGGTCACTTCGTGCGCACGGCGTTCGGTGGCGACGACGGGGTCGTCGAATGCCAACGCTTCCGTCCCGAGCTCCTCCTCTGCGACATTCGCATGCCGGACGTGAGCGGATACGAGGTCGCACGTCGTCTCAGAACCTTGCCGGGTGCCCGACCGTTCCTCGTGGCCTTGACAGGATTCGGGGCGGAATCCGACCGCGCCGCATCGCTGCGCGCTGGGTTCGACCGACACCTCGTGAAGCCCGTCGATCCCGAGGAACTCAGCTCGCTCGTCCAAGAAGTTGCGCTCGGGTTCCCTCAGTCCTCCGAGAACCCCTGATCTCGATCGAGTTCGGCACGGGGATCGCACTCGATCAGCTCGGCCTCGCACCCTGGGCGCAGGCGCTCCGCTCACCTCAGGAGTTACGCATCATGGATTGGCATCGTGCTCGGAGCGCAAAGTCGCGCCGCTCGACGTTCGGCGTGGGTCTGCTGTTCGTCGCGGGAGGATTCGTGGCCGCGTGCGGCAACTCGGACTCCGGCGGGTCGGTGGCCCCTCCGTCCGGACAGCAGCCGACGTTGGCGCTCGACGCGAGTTGGACCTACGGCGATTCCCTGTGTGGAGCGGCTTCAGCCGACGCGGCGTACTACATCGCGGCCGAAGGCGCCTCCCTCGCCGTGTTGGACGGTCTGGCGCTCGCTTCAGGAACCACGCTCGTCCTGTCTCGCGGTCCGATCGCGGCGGCACCCTACTCGCTCGTCTGTGATCTGCCCTATGTCTTCGTCGCTGGCGGAACGGAAGGCCTGTGGCGAGTGACGATCGGCGGCGACGACGGAGTGGGAACGGTCGCGGGCGCCTGGCCGGAGGAAGTGCGCATTCTCGATGCAGGCGACGCGCCCTGCCTGGACGTGGAGCTCCTCGCGAATCACGCTGAAGGACCTCTCGTCGCGGCGGTGACCTCCGCCCGTCCGGGCTTCGGCACTTCCGAGCTCATCGTCGTCGATCGCGATCCGCCGCATGCACTGCGCGCGCGTGTGCCGTTGATCCCGGATTCGAATGGGCCGAGCGGAAAGGCCTTCGCGGTCGCCGCGGATCCCGGCGATTCGTCTTCGGTCTTTGTCGCGATGGGCTCGGCCGGGATCTGGCGCGTCGACTTGAGCGACCTCACTCGCCCGATCGTCGTGGCGGGTCCCGTTTTCGATGCTCCGGCGGACATGTTGGACAACCAACCCGCCTGCGCGCGCGACGTCGCCTGTGTGCGCGCGGGGGACAAGACGCTGCTTTTCGCAGCCATCGAAGCCGGCGGTCTCGCCGAGATCGAAGTGACGGATGCGAATCCGTTCGGCCGAGAGATGGCGACGGCGCGACCTCTACTCCAATGCTCGACGGGCTGCGCGCTCACGGGTGTTCCGTATGGGTTCCGCGTCTCGGCCGTCGGAAGATGTGACGGCAGCGTGATCGCCGTGTTGGCGACGAACTCGGTATCGGCGGACAGGTTGGAAGGTGGGCCGTTCTCGTGTCTGGGACGCTGGAGCTTTGATCTCGGGCTCGATGGCCCGCCGATCGAGCCTGCAGGATGTGGGCCGCAGATGATCCTCCTGCGCGGCCAAACGACCAGCTCCAGGACGGAGGTCGCGCCCATCGTCAGCATCGTGGGGAATGCTTGCCGCGCTGCGAACACGCGTTCCATCGACGTCGTCGCGCGCGGCGATGGTCTCGTCCTCTTCGAGCAGCGGTTCGACGGTGCCAGGGCCGTCATGCTCCAGGACTCGCCGTGGACGGAAGCCGCAGTCGATATCGGCTCCGCCGCCGCGCCGTACACGGGATCTGGACTCGCCGGCGTGGACGGAACCGCGAGCACACTCGACGCGGGACTTCTCTACCTCGGATTCGACCGCATATCTTTGCGGCCGGCCGGCCTGCCGCGTTTCGATCTCGCGCGCGGAACGATCGAGATCGTGAGCGATACCGCAGCGCTCTGCTCGACACGCGAAGCACAGTTCTGCAACTCGCCCGAGAAGGCCGTCGTGCCGCCGAGCCCCTGGACGAACAGCATCGCTGGGGGCGCGCATTGGTTCGATGCCGGAGACCCGGGCCGCGAGTGGTTCGCAGCCGGAGAATCGCGCGTTTCGGCGCAATGCGTGGTCGACCCGTGCTCCTGGACGGACGATTGGTGCGCCGATCCCTGGCTCGAAGAAGGGGATGCTCCGCTGGCGGACGATCGGCCCCCGGGATGGGAGATCGTGCGCCTCGACACCAGCGCCGCGTCCGTAGGCGGTGCCGCGATGGACATGCGCTACTGGTCGATCGCTTCGCCTCCGGATTCGTTCGGCCGCAAGGGACGCAATTACCTGAGCTCCGCGATCGACGAGGCGGACCCGCGACTCCTGCATCTCTTCCGCGGTTCCATCCGCGACGGATACCTCGTGTGCTCCGCGGAAGAGGTGGTCGATCTCGCCCTCGGCTCGTGCGGCCAAACGCGCGGCCGAGGCCAACGGATCGAGCCTTCGTGGATGCACGTCCTGACCACCCACTTCGAGCTCGCGCCCGCGGCGGATCCGGCCTTGGCACTGACGTTCCGCGCTGAGCCTTTTTCGCTCGATGTCGGCGGCACACGACGTGCGTACATCGCCATCGCCGCCGGCTGGATCGTGCCATCACCGAACGTCGCGTGGGGCCCGCATGCGAATCGAGCGTCCGTAGTCGTGTACGACGTCACCGACGTCGACGCGCAGCACCCGCCGCGGCTCGCTCGCATCGCGCTCGGTCCGCGAGTGCCGTTCGGGAACGCGATAGCTGTTCGCGTCGCTGAAGTTCGTGGGCGTACATGGATGTTCGTTGGCGACCTCGGCGGAGCGGTTCACGCGTTCGATGTATCCGCAGGAGTTCTCGTCGATGCGGCGCCGGAAGATCCGACGGATCCGGAGACGGCGCTCGAGCCGGGCGCCTCGTGGTACGGACCGAACGACGCCTACGACGGCGAGCGTGCGAACGTCACCGACTTGGAACTCGACTTCGACACCGATCCTGCGCGCCCCGTGATCGTGCTCGCGAATGCGCGTCGCGGCCTCGCGGTCCTCGATGTCGTCGCGACGGGTAGTTCGCTCGAACTGATCGAGTCCGACGTGTCGCCGATCGATACGCCCGGCGTTGCGTCCGGCCTGATACCGATTCGGAAGGACGGCCGGACGTGGTTCGCGGTCGGTGATTCCCGCTGCGGGGTGCGCGTCTACGGACGAACGCCGTGAGCGTTCGGTCGGGCTTCACGAACCGCTACGCGTCGTGACCCAGTTGCGATCGAACCAACCGGCAGCGATCACGGCGACGCGGCTAGTACCAGCACGCGGCTATTTCCTGTTCAGCACCGCCGCGACGCGATCCTTCATCTCCGTCGAGGCCCAGAGCGGCACTTCGATCTCGCGGAATCGGCGCAAGTCCTCGGCCGTCACCGTGGTGACTCCCGCGCGCAGGGCCTGTTTCGTGGCGACGTAACTCGCACGCGGATACGACGCGAGCGTGTGCAGGCGTTTCGATGCCGCTGCCGGAGCATCGGCGGAGACTTCGTCGACGAGGCCCAGCGCGAGTGCAGCCTCCGGCGCATGGAGTCCGGCGCCGAGAACGATCTTGTCGAGAGTGTGCGACGGAAGTCGCCGCTTCACGATGTTCAGCGTGACCGGCGGCATGGTCGCGCCGATCGCGACCTCGTTGATGCCGATGCGCGCCTTCGGCTCGTCCGTCGCGATGCGCCAATCGCAGCACAGCATGAGGATGCATCCGCCCGCGATCGCGTGGCCGTTCACGAGCGCCACCGTCGGCGCCGGGTGGAGGAAGAGGCGCCCATACAGCGCATCGAGTGCGCGCAACATGGTCTCCATCGCGGCGCGATCCGCGGCGTGGACCTCTTTCAGGTTCAGGCCCGCGGAGAACGCGTCCCCCGTGCCGGTCAAGAGGATCGGCGCGTCGCCAGCGCGGCGGAGTTCCTCGTCGAGCCAGCCGATCAAGTCGGTCCCGAGCGCGTTCTTGCCCGGATGCTGCATGCGAATTTCGTGCATGGTCTCCCTCGATCCGTCCTTTCGTGCGACGAGGAGACCTGATCCACAACGAGGTGTCCAGGTGTGCGGCCTCGCGGCGCACCACTCTGTGCCTCAGGGGGCGAACCGAGTCGCATGCCGCACCGCCTTGTTCGGGGCGCCACTCACCCGGTTGCGCCCGAGGTCCCGCGCGGCGATCCTCCTCGGGATGGCATCCGCGCATTCGTTCGCGAGCGACAACAACGCTCCGGTCCATCCCGCGATCATCGAGGCGCTGTCGAGCGCGAACTCGGGTCATGTCCGCGCTTACGGCGACGACGCGTGGACGCGACAGATGGAGGAGCGCTTCCGCGAGCATTTCGGCCCCGCCGCACGCGCATTCGCCGTCTTCGGCGGGACCAGTGCGAACGTGCTCGGGCTCTCGGCGCTCTTGCGCCCGCACGAAGCTGTGATCTGTGCCGAGCATGCGCACGTATCCGTCGACGAGTGCGGCGCCCCGGAGCGCTTCCTCGGTTCGAAGCTCCTGCTCGTGCGGACCGCGGACGGGAAACTGCGTCCTGACGACGTGAGTGCGCGATTGAAGGGCCTGCGCGACCAACACCACGTCCAACCGAAAGTCGTCGCGATCACGCAGTCGACCGAGGTCGGCACGGTCTACACGCCGGCCGAGATCGCGGCGCTCGCGGCTGTCGCGCGCTCGAACGGACTCTACCTGCACATGGACGGTGCACGCATCGCGAACGCGGCCGCGTCGCTCGGCGTGCCGCTCGCCGCGATCACGACCGACGCCGGCGTGGACGTCGTGTCGTTCGGCGGGACGAAGAACGGCGCGATGGGCGCCGAAGCCGTCGTTTTCCTGCGCGCCGGCCTCGGCGACGACTTCCGCTTCACGCGCAAGCAGGGGATGCAGCTCGCGTCGAAGATGCGTTTCGTCGCGGTGCAGCTCGCGCAGCTGCTCACGAACGATCTGTGGCGCGAGAACGCGGTCCACGCGAACCGCATGGCGCGGCGTCTCGCGGACGCGGTGCGCGGTATCCCAGGGGTCGAGCTCGCGCACCCGGTACAAGCGAACGGCGTCTTCGCGCGGATCCCGCACGCCGCGGTCGAACCGCTGCAGCAGCACTCGTACTTCTACGTGTGGGACGAGGACGGGCCGGTCGTGCGCTGGATGTGCTCGTTCGACACGCGCGAGTCCGACGTGGATGCGTTCGCGGAAGCTCTCCGCGCACTCGTGTCCCGTCCCGCGAGTCTCGTTCGCGAGACCTAGATGAGCGCGGAACTCGTTCAGCGCTCTTCGAGCCCGAGAGTCGCGCGGTAGGCGGAGCTCGTCGACCCGCCGAAATCGTGCGGCGTCTTGCCCGTCGCGCGCCACACGAGATCGGCCGCGTCGCCGTCCGTGAGAACGGGCAAGTACCAACGCCCATCGGCCCCTTGCGGCGCGTTCGGATCGTGCGGCGTGGGCACGGCGCCCTGCTGACGCAGGATCACGACCGGCCCCTTGCCCGTCACCGGATTGGGAGCGACGCCGAAGGCCGAGACGACGAGCGCTTCGCCGTGCAGACCGAGCGAATCACTGACGATCGTCTTGCCCGCGATCGCATGGAGCGCTTGCTGGGCCGCGGCGGAGGGATAGGGACCGGAGTAACCAGGCGTGGCCTCGACGGTGCACGCCGATTGGAAGCACGAGACCAGGGAACAGGCCAGGAAGATGGCCACGAGTCGGGGGATCACTCGCATGGGAGACATAACCCGCGAGGATCGACCAGGTGACTGAAGACCTAACGCATCCTGCTGCAAAGCTTGCGCAAGTCCGAAAGTCGTAGAGATCGCGACTTCGCGCCTCGCGATTGCGCGCGATGAATGCGCCGCTGAACTCGGTGGAGCGCGGAGCTGCGGCCACGAGTCGTCGCTCGCTCGCGTGTCAGAGCCCGCGTGAAGAATTCACGGGATCAGGCCGCAAATGGTGTCCGAGAGCGTGAAGGCTCATTCCTTCCCACGTTCTCAGAAGCCGTGAAGAATTCACGGCCTCTCGCGCTGCGGAGCGGCGCCACTAGAGTCCGAGAGCCCGTACGATCGATTTCTTCGCTGGCTCTCAGAGCGCCGGCGGAGTCGTCGGAGCGTTGAATGCGGCCTTCACGTCCTTGTCGAGCAGGACGATCAGCGCCCAGATGCCGACGGGCAGACCGAGCAGGCAACAGCAGCTCGTGAAGCACGGGATCATCGCCAGGATGCTGGCCGTCACCGCGAGGCCGTAGCTCCTCAGCTCCTTCATCCGCCACGCACCGAACGCGATCAGAGCCGCGCCGCCGACGTTGAGGATGCCGCCGACGACGTTCCCGAGCATGGAGGACTGCTCCATCACGTCGCGGAATTGCTGCATCTGATCGTCGGGCATGTTCGCCGACTCCATCATCTTCAGCGCGAGGTCGTTGCTGACGAGGCTCACGACGAAGAGGAGCACGGTCAACGCAGCAACGACGAGCAGCGCGATGGCCGGGGGCTGAACCTTCTTATCCATGTGCAGTGGGGGAGCGGCCTGGACGTCGAGCGCGGGACGGACGCCCGCTAGATCCGAGAGGCTACCGTCCGCCTCCGCCGGGCGCGCGGCCGAAGATCCGCTCGCGCGGGATCTCGTCGCGGCCGACACGGATCACGTGGTCGCGCAGGCCGGCTATGGGTGCGCCGCCCAGCACTTGCTTCGCGGCTTCGACGACGGCCTTTGCATTCGGGTCCACAGCCCGGGTCGCGGCGATTTCGAGAACACGGGTCCAGGCCGCGTCACGCGACATCCCGACGGCGAGCG
>CAZKIY010000069.1:11615-17287 GCA_964552875.1 uncultured Planctomycetaceae bacterium | reverse complement strand
CGGCACACGGCACACGGCACACCGCGCGCCGCACCCGGCACTCAGCCCTCGGTTTTGGCTTCGACCCTCAACCCCGGCCGTCGCACAGTCGCACCGTCAGACCGACGGAGACATGTCGACACCCGTTCGTCTCGAGCGAGCGACCGAGGACTCCGCAACCGAGGTCGCTAGGTCCGGTGCGCACGCACAGTTCAGGTGCGCCGATGATTCCGCGCACATCCGCTCCACGTGTAGCCTCGCGGCCGAACGTGGGCCGGAAGGATGTGCGGAACACCCGGATCCAGGCTCACGGAGACCTCGAGCCACCCACGTGAGCTTCGAGCCCCTCCCCCGGACTTCGCCGCCGCTGCGAACGCTCGAGGGCGTAGGCGGCCTAATGCCGGCCCTTCCTCCGCCCGGCCCGGTTCTCGACTCGAGCGTCGGTTCGCAGTGCAGCCCACTACGCCGGTCTGACTTCCGAGATCGCAGACGCCGCCAACGACGTGAGATCGACCAAGGGCGGACACTTCCCGCGCGGCCGAACTTCGGTGGCGAGTACCACGCGCCGCTGCTGACGACCCACACGACTTCCCGAAGCCCAAGAAATCGGGCCTACACGCTCTCGGACGATGCGGGCGCCGCTCCCGGAGCACGTTGCGCGTGAATCATTCACGAAGTCGAACTCTCTTCTGGTAACCGGATCCGTGGTGCCATCTGCGCTCGCGGGCAGAGGTCCCGGGGACACGGAATCGAGTCGCCTCCAGGCCTCGCCGGCTTCTTGTCGATGGTCACGACGTTGCATGGCCACGACCGTCGAACTGCCTTTTGAGATCCACGAATCGCTCGAGCGGTTCCTGAACGAGAATCTCGAACTCCCGATGTTGCCGGAGGCAGCGGCACGGATCATTGCGCTGTGCGAGGGCGGGACCGCGGGCGCTCGAGACATCCAAGGCGTGCTCGAGCGTGATCCCTCTCTCGCGTCTCACGTGCTGCGCCTGGCCAACTCGGCGTTGTTCGCGCCCGTCGAGCCCGTCGTGTCGCTCCAGCAGGCCTCGAGTCGATTGGGCATGACGACGATCCGCAATCTGGCGCTCGCCGTTTCGCTCCAGGGCCGCATCTTCTGCGGTAAGCAGCACGAGGATCTCACGCGCACGATGTGGAGGCACTCGGCGTTGGCCGCTGTCTTCGCGCGCGATCTCGCGCGGTGTTTGCGGAAGAACGGCGACGCCGCGTTCCTGTGCGGACTCATGCACGACGTCGGTCGCCCGATCGTGCTGCAGGCGGCGATCCAACGTCCGGACCTGCTCTCCAGCGGGGCCGAGGGCCCGCAACTCCTCGAGGCCTCGATGGACGAGTTCCACGCTCGCGTCGGCGCGCGCCTGGTCCAGGCTTGGGGCCTGCCTTATCCGACGGCGGCGGTCATCGCGTGCCACCACGAGCCCGAGGCGGCACTCGAGCACGCACCCGATGCGCGGATCGTGCAACTCGCCGACCTACTGGCGCACTGGGCCGTGGAAGATGTACTCGAGGAATCCGACTTCCCACTCGACGACCCGGTCATCGCGGAGCTCGGACTGACGGACGCGCAGATGGGCGCGATACTCGCATCACGACAGCAGGCGCTGTCCTTCGCGATGGCGCTCGCCTGATTCGCGATCGCCGTTGATTCAGCGCAACGCCTGGAGCATTGCGACGAGCGGTCGCCCTGTCGGTCGTCCGTGCTGCCAATCACCGCCTTCCACCGCGCTGCCGCCGATGTCCACGTGCGTGAACGCGAGCGGCGATTTCGAGTCGAGCGCATGTTGATCGAGTCCCGATGCGATCGCGAGGAACGCCATTGGAAATTGGTGTCCGCGCGACGTGCCGCTGGACGGCAAGTTGTTGCACGACAGCACGTCGTCGGCCTTCGAGCGCGGCGCGACGAAGTCGAAGTCCTCGCGACGTAGACGCGAGACCTCGAACGGATCGCCCCACGGATCGCCCTCTTTCGCGAGGGATTCGGCGATTCCGAGCTTGCGCGCCGGCCCGTTGTCGAGCGCGATGTTGTACGGACCGACCGCGCGCCCGGCGTGACCGGTCAACGTCGCGACGGACAAAATGCGCGCGTCACCGACCTTCGTTGCGCGCTTGCGCAGATGCGAGAGCAGGTCCGCGAGCACGAGCCGACCTTCCGCGTCCGTGTTGCCGATGCGCACGCGCACGCCGGCGTGGCTCGTCACGATCTCGTCGGTGACGAACGCGTCGCTGCCGATGCTGTTGCGCACGACGCCGAGTTCGGCGACGACGCGCACGCCTTTGACCCCGAGCTTCGCTGCGGTCCACACGAGGCCCGCGACCGCGGCCGCGCCGCCCTTGTCGCGGCTCATGCCGGCCATGAACCCACCGGCTTTGATGTCCGCGCCGCCCGTGTCGTACGTCAGCCCCTTGCCGGCGAGGAGCAGGGTGCGATCGATGCGCCCTTTCGGCGCGTATTCGAGCCGAATCACGCACGGACGGTGGCGCGCGACGGGCATCGATGCGCGCGCGACGGCGGCGAGCAGCGGGTAGTCGCGCTGCAAAGCTTCGCCGGTCACGACGCGCACGGTGACGGGCAGGTGCTTGAAGGAGGCTTTCACGTACTCGGCGAAGCGCGGCGCCGCCATGCGCTCCGGATCCGTGCCACACAGGTCACGCGCGACGCGCAATCCGCCTTCGATCGCGGTGACCTCGGCTGCTTCGCGCGCACCGAACGAGCCCGGTGTGGGCGCGAGGAATCCGACGCGTTCGATGGGCTCGACGGTGGATTCACCGCGTGCTTCGCGGGCTTCGAGCGGTTCCCACAGTGACCCGAGCGCCGCGAGCGCCGTGCAGGACGCAGCGTTCACGTACCGCGGGTCGCGCGGAGGTTGCGCGAGCACCACGAGCGGCGCACGCGAGCCCGCGTCGCGCGCGCGACGTACACCGTTGCGCGCGGCTTCGGCGTAACGCCGCACGTCGTCGTGGTCGCGCAGGATGGGTCCCGTCGGCGCGAGGACGATGCGCCGACCAGGCGCCGCGTCGCACGCGATCACCGAGACTTGCGCGTTCGTCCGTGCGTCGATCGCACGCTGTGCGTCGATCGCGACGCGCCACGCCGTCGGCGCGGCCGCGAGATCGTGCGTCACGAGCACTGCGGCATCGAATCCGCTCTTCGAAGCCTTGGCGAGATCGGAGACGTACTGGAGTTGCGGTGTGGCCATCGTGTTCGGATGTGGGGGAGGCGGAGGGGGAGAGGCTATCCTCCGCGCCGCGATGAGCTCCACCCGTGCATCGAGCGGCACGTGGCGCGTCCTCGCCGCGGGTCTTTGGATCGGCCTCGCCGTCGCGATCGCACGCCTCGGTCTCGTCTACGGCATGGATCGCATCGGCCGCGCTCTCGACGAGGCGATGACACGTTTCCGCGTCCTCGAGCGCGTGCCCTGGGTGCTCGCGTGGGGACTCCTGACCGGGATCGCCGGCGCGTGGATCCTGCAGCGTGTTTCGAGCAGGGATCGCGGCTCTTCGTGGTCGCCGACATCGATCGCGTGCATCGCGTGCGTCGCGGCGGCCTTTCTCGCCGTCCTGTCGGGCTGGCCGCTCGACGATGCGTACCACGTGCCCGGTCCGGGGTCGTCGCGCGGACTCGCGACCCTCTCGGTGCTCGGCGTGACGGCTCTCGTCGGCGCGGGGATGCTCGCAAGGATCGTGAGCGCTGACCGCTCGAGCGAAAGCGCGATCGAGCCCAGGACGAGCGTCGCGATCTCACTGGGCGTCGCGAGCGCTCTCGGGGTGGGCGCGCATTTCCTGGCCCGTTCGCCGGGATCCTCCATGGTCGTCGAGGAGGTCGCGCGCTCGATCGTGCTCGACTCCGCGTCGTGGAGTGTGGAACTCGCGCGTCCCTCGGCGCCGCCGCATGCCGCGAGTCTCACTCCGAGTTTCGCGTACGAGATCGACGGCGGAGAGCTGCCCGCGCTCGTGATGCCGCCGCCTGCGCGTGTCTCTTTCGTGGTGCGCGAGGACGAGCACGGCTTGCGCGTTCACGCTGCGGCCGGGTGCGATCTCGCCGCAGCGCGAGCGTTCGAAAGTGCCGAATCCGCGCCGATAATCGTGTTCCGCGTCTCGATCGACGGCCGGCAAGTGTTCGAGCATCGACGCACGCCGTGGGAGGGCGAGGAAGAGTCGGCGCGAGCATGGGCGCGGCTCGGCGACGGCCAGGGCCTCGAAGTCGCCGCCGGAAGTCGCGTGACCCTCGAAACCACGTTCGAGGACGTTGCCCCGAGCGACGAGGTGGCCGCTCGCGTCGGCGAAGTCGGATTCGGCGGCCTCGTCCTCGAACGCCGCTCCGATCGGCCGCGCACGCGGGCTTCGAGTTCGGAACCGAACATCGTGCTCGTCGTCATGGACACGTTGCGCGCGGATCGCACGTCGGCGTACGGGTACGCGCGCCGGACGACGCCCGCCCTCGAAAGCCTCGCCGCGCGCGGCACGGTCTTCGAGTCCGCGTTCTCGACGTCGAGTTGGACCTGGCCGTCGACGGCCTCGATCCTCACCGGTCTCGAGCCGGGCGCACACGGCGTCATCTCCGACGCCGAGAGTTACCTCGCCGACGAGATCGACACGCTTCCGGAGGTGCTGCAACGCGAGGGCTTCACGACGGGCGCGTTCGCTTGCAATCCGCTCGTGAGTCGGAGCCGCAACTTCGACGCCGGATTCGAGACCTTCGAATCGACGCCCGATCGGTTCGTGATGTCCGAGCAGATCCTGCCGACGGTGCTCGGATGGATCGACGCGCACGCTTCGACGCGTTTCTTCCTGTACTTGCACCTCGTCGATCCGCACGAACTCCACCGTTCACGGGATGCGGATCACGCTCGGTTCGCCGGGCCGCGGCCAGCGGATCTCGCCGAGCACGCGCTGCACGAGTACGCGGAACGACTCCTGGCCGGCGAAGCGCGCGAACCGGACGGAACGTGGCGACCGGATCTCGTCGTGCCCGAGTCGCACGCGCGCTGGCTCGACGGTGCCTACGACGCGGCCGTCGCGACGGGCGATCATGCGCTGGGCCGGGTGCTCGCGAAGCTCGACGAGCTCTCCCTCCGCGAGAACACGGTCGTCGTGTTCACGAGCGATCACGGCGAAGAGTTCCTCGAGCACGGTCATCTCCAACACGGTCAATCCGTGCACACGGAGCTGGTCCACGTTCCGCTCGTGATCGCGGGGCCCGGGTTCGAAGCCGGCCGGCGCGTCACGGAGCCGGTGTCGAATCGACACCTCGCGCCGACGCTCGCGCAGGTCGGCGGCTCGCGACTCGAGGTCGCGGACGCGATCGATTTGCGCGGCACCGTCGAATCGCGCCCGATCTTCCTCGCGACCGAATGCGGCTGGTGGGCGGGAAAGCGTGACGTGCCGTCGCGCGCGATCCGCCTCGACGGGTTCTCGTTCCACTGGACTCCGTCCGCGGAGGACAGCGCGCGGCTCTTCGACTTGCGCGCGGATCCGGGCGAGCTCGTCGACATCGCCGCTCGCGACGTCGGCCTCGCAGCGTCGTTGCGCGAACGACTGTTGCGGCACGAGGCGGAGCAGAACGCATTGCGCCCACGCGCGCTGCGGTCCGGTGCCGGAACGCGCGAGCTCTTGCGCGCGACCGGCTACGCGGGCGACGAGCGCTGACCGAGGTCGATGAAGGTGTCAGACAC
>CAZKIY010000069.1:0-11515 GCA_964552875.1 uncultured Planctomycetaceae bacterium | reverse complement strand
CGACCGGCTACGCGGGCGACGAGCGCTGACCGAGGTCGATGAAGGTGTCAGACACCGTCATCCACTGCGTTTCTCGATCTTCGCCCAGGCGTCTTTCAACGTGACCGTTCGGTTGAACACCGGCGCACCCGCCCGCGATTCCACGGCATCCGCCACGAAGTAGCCGACGCGCTCGAACTGGAACTGCTGTCCAGGAAGCGCGTCACCCAACGACGGCTCGAGCTTGGCGCCGAGCACGTCCTCGCGGGAGTGCGGATTCAGGTTCGTCTTCCAGTCGACGCCTTCCGCGACGTCGTCGGGGAATTCGGCCGAGAACAAGTGGTCGTAGAGCCGCACCGGCGCCTCGATCGCGTGAGCTGCCGAGACCCAGTGCACGATGCCTTTCACCTTGCGGCCGTCGGACGTCTTGCCGTGCGCGGACTCCGGGTCGTACGTGCACACGAGTTCCGTCGCGAAGCCGTTCGCGTCGCGACGCACTTCCTTGCACGTGATGCAGTAGGCGTAGCGCAAGCGCACTTCCTTGCCCGGCGACAGACGGAACCAGCCTTTCGGCGCGTCGTCCTTGTAGTCGTCGCGCTCGATCCACAGTTCGCGCGTGAATGGGACCTTGCGCGTACCGCTCGTCGGATCCTCGGGATTGTTCACCGCGTCGATCCATTCGACGTGTCCCGCGGGAAGGTTCTCGATCGTGACTTTCAACGGCTGGAGCACGGCCATCGCGCGCGTCGCCGTTTTGTTCAGGTCGTCACGCACCGCGTTCTCGAGCACGAGCTTGTCGACCGTGCTGTTCATGCGCGCGACGCCGATCGTGTCGCAGAACGCACGCAGCGCCGCCGGCGTGTAGCCGCGTCGACGCATGCCGCGCAGTGTGGGCATCCGCGGATCGTCCCAACCGTCGACGATGCCGGCCTTCACGAGCTCGAGGAGCTTGCGCTTGCTGAGCACCGTGTACGTGACGTTCAACCGCGCGAACTCGATCTGCCGCGGCCGATGGGGGACCGGGAGGTGGTCGAGGAACCAGTCGTAGAGCGGCCGGTGGATCTCGAACTCGAGCGTGCAGATCGAGTGCGTGATCGCTTCGAGCGCGTCGCACTGTCCGTGCGCGAAGTCGTACATCGGATAGATGCACCACGCGTCGCCGGTGCGATGGTGGTGCGCGCGCAAGATGCGATAGAGCACCGGATCCCGCAGATTCGGATTCGGGGAGCTCATGTCGATCTTCGCGCGCAAGGTGCGCGCGCCGTCGGGGAATTCGCCGGCGCGCATGCGACGGAACAGGTCGAGGCTCTCCACCGGCGTTCGATCCCGGAACGGGCTCGGGCGACCGGGCGAATCGAGTCGACCGCGATACTCCGACACTTGATCAGGCGTGAGATCGCACACGTACGCAGCGTTGGTCGTGATCAAGTGCTCGCCGTAGCGGTAGAGCTCCTCGAAGAAGTCGCTGGCGTAGAACAAAGCGTCCCGGCGGAAGCCGAGCCACTCGACGTCGGCTTGGATCGAGTCGACGTACTCCTGCTCCTCCTTCGACGGGTTCGTGTCGTCGAAGCGCAAGTTGCACTTCCCGGCGAACTCGGCCGCGAGACCGAAGTTCACGCAGATTGCCTTCGCGTGCCCGAGGTGCAGATATCCGTTCGGCTCGGGCGGAAAGCGCGTCTGCACGCGACCCTGGTTCTTCCCCGCGGCGAGATCGCGCTCGATCTCGTCGTGGATGAAGTGGTGGTGGCGCGGCTTCTCGGGCTCGGTGCTCGACGGACTCTCGTTCTTCATGGCTCGTGGTCGCGCGCGGCTCGTTCCTGCGCGGCGAAGCGCGGGAAGATACCAGCGGCCTCCCTTCGGCGCCGACCGACCCGTGACGACCGCGCTGCGCGACCGTACCTTGGAAGGAATGTCCATCCTGAACCCCACGCCTCCCGAGTGGATGGTCGACGGTCAGGGACGTCCCTATTTCCTCTGGGACACGGAGATGACTCTGGACCGGTTCCGTGAGAAGCTCGCCAGCGACGACCGCGAAGTGCGCGCGTACCTCACGGCCAAGCTCATGCGGCAGGCGAAGCCGGACGACGTGTTCCAATTCGTGACGTTGAAGGGGATTCGCGCGGATTGGACTCTGATCGAGCCCCATCTCGGGAACTCGCGCCGGTTTTGGACTTGGCTGCTCTCGGTCTGGGCCGAACAACGCAATGGCGGATAGTCGCCTCACTCTCTTGCAGCAGCGCGTCCTGCGCGAACTCGCGGGCAATCCCAGCGGATGGACGCTGACAGGAGGTGGAGCACTCGCCGGGTTCCATACTCGTCATCGCACGACGCGCGACCTCGATCTGTTCTGGCACGGGAGGTCCGAGCTCGGAACCCTGCCTGCCGAGGTGAAGGCTCGCCTCGAGGCCTCCGGATTCACGGTCGCCACTTCGAGGACCTCACCCCACTTCACGCGGTACCTCGTTCGACTCGGCGAAGAGCAGGTGGAGCTCGATCTCGTTGCCGACCCGGTCCGGGCCATCGAAGAGCCTCGAGAGTGTGAGCTCGACGGCCGAACATTCCTCGTCGACACGGCGCACGAGATCCTCGTCAACAAGCTGAACACGCTCATCCAGCGCATGGAGCTGCGTGATCTCGTCGACGTCGGCGCCCTCTTGGCTCGAGGTGGCGACTTCGACCGGGCCTTGGTCGAAGCGCCGCGGAAAGACGCAGGATTTTCAGCCCTGACGTTCGCTTGGCTGCTGCGCGAGCTGCCCATCGTCGCGATGGTTCGGGCTGAAGACGTGCCGACGGGCGAAGCGGAGGCCTTGCTCGAGCTTCGCGATCGTCTGGTGTTGCGTGCCACACAGATGGCGACTCCGGAAACCTAGCAGCCCGTGGTGCAAGTCACTACTGCGGCCGAGCACGCTCGAGCGCTGCGGCGTCAGGCTAGGAAAGTCGTGCTCAGTGGCCGTGGAGGCCACCTCCGCCGTCTTTCCGTCGCCTGCCTGCATCGCTCGAGCGTGCTCGGCCCCGCGACGTGACTTTCACCACGGACTGCTCGCGTCAGCGGCGACAGATCAGCGTGCGTTCGCGGCGAGCCAATCCGCCGCCAGATTCGCCAGCGCTTTCGCGCCGACCGGCAGCGCGCTCTCGTCGAGGAAGAAGCGCGGCGAGTGGTTCGAATCCGCCGTCTTCACGTCCGCGGCCGGCGTGCAGCCGAGGAACACGAAGAGGCCCGGCACACGGCGCGCGTAGAACGAGAAGTCCTCGGCGCCCGTGACTTTGCGCGCGTCGACGACCCTTCCCGGCGCGACGCGTTCGAGCGTCGGACGCATCACGGTCGCGAGGTTCGCGTCGTTCGACGTCACGGGATAGCCGGTCTCGATGCGCACGTCGGCCGTCGCGCCGTGCGCCTCCGCGATCTTCTTCGCGATGCGCTCGATGCGCGCGTGCACGTCGTCGCGCATCGCATCGTCGAACGTGCGGATCGTCCCGACGAGGCGCGCCGTTTCAGGAATGATGTTGTTGCGCACGCCGGACTCGAACTGGCCGACCGTGACGACGACGGGCTCCAACGTGATGTCCTGCGAACGCGAGACGACGGTTTGGAGAGCTGTGACGATCTCGCTGCCGATCACGATCGGATCGACGCCGGCCCAGGGCTTCGAACCGTGAGATTGACGGCCTTTCACGATGATTTCGAAGCGATCGGCGGCGGCGAGCAGCGGTCCGGGCTTCACGCCGATCTTCCCGGCTTCCATTCCGGCGAACACGTGCAGGCCGAACACGACGTCGACTTTCGGATCGTCGAGCACGCCTTCCATCACCATGAGCTCGGCACCGGCCGGTTGCTCCTCGATCGGCACGCTCTCCTCCGCGGGTTGGAACAGCAGCACGACCTTGCCCGAGAGCTGCGCGCGGTTCGCTTGCAACGCTTCCGCCGCCGCGAGCAGCATCGCGGTATGCCCGTCGTGACCGCACGCGTGCATGACGCCGACGGTTTTGCCTTCGAACGTGCCCGTCGCCTTGCTCGCGAAGGGCAAGTCGACCTCTTCCTTCACGGGGAGAGCGTCCATGTCGGCGCGCAACGCGACGACGCGACCGGGTTTCCCGCCTTCGATCACGGCGACGACGCCGGTCTTCGCGACGCCGGTGCGCGGCGTGAGGCCCATCGCGCGCAGCTTCTCCGCGACGAACTTGGCCGTCTCGACTTCGCGGTTGCCGAGCTCCGGGTGCTCGTGAAGATGACGTCGCCACGCGACGAGTTGCTGGGCGTTCGCGTCGATGCGCGCATCGATCGCGACGGTGAGCGGGCTCGCGACGGCACTCGGCGCTGACGCCGGTTCCGCGAAGGCCTCCGCCACCGAACTCGCGGAGGTCGCGAATGAATCCACGGCACGCGCGGCGGCGCGGCCGACTTCTTGCGCTTCGCTCTCGGGCGAGGCGCAGCCGACGACGAGCGTCGTGACGAAGAGGATGGGGAGGAGTCCGGCGCGCGTCGGTTCGGTCATGAGGTCGAGTCCTCGACCCATGCTACGGGTGGACATCGTCCCGCGACACCGTAGCCTGCCCGTGTGATCGTCGATTTGGCGGAGAACGCGCTGCCCGAACTGCAGGAGTACGACCTCTGCATCGTCGGGACGGGGCCTGCGGGAGCGACACTCGCGCGTGAACTCGCCGGTGGAGCTTTGCGGGTGTGCGTGCTCGAAAGTGGACGACGACGACCGACACCGCTCGGCGATGCGTTGCGCGCGACGGAGAGTTCGGGGATCCACGTCAAGGACTGGTCGCGCGAGCGCGTGCTCGGCGGTGCGTCTACGACCTGGGCGGGACTTTCGAGTCCGCTCGACGGAATCGACATGCTGCCGCGACCTTGGATCGGATCGGAGGGCTGGCCGATGGCACGGTCCGAGATGCTCGCGCTCTACGACGAAGCCGCGGAGCGCTATCGGTTCCCGCGGAGCGACACGTTCGGCGCGAGCGGATTCGCCGCGTTGCGCGAGCGCGGAGCCTTTCAACCGGTGTGGAAGTCGCTCGAGGAAAAGGTCTTCCTCGCCTGCGCGGAACCGCAGAACTTCGCTCTCGAGAGCGGCGCAGCGTGGAGCGCGTCGAACATCGACCTGCTCCTCGACGCGACGGCCGTGCGCATCGACACGAGCGGCGGTCCGGGTCGAGCGCGTGCGCGATCCGTCCGCGTGCGCACGAGTCGAGGTCACGAGTTCGAGGTTCGAGCCCGCGCGTTCGTCCTCGCGACCGGCGGCATCGAGAATGCGCGCCTGTTGCTCGTGTCACGCGACGCGAGTTCGACGGGTCTCGGGAACGAGCACGGCCAGGTCGGACTCGGCTTCATGAACCACCCGAAGAACTACTTCGGGATCCTGCGGCTCGCGCGACCGATCGATTCGCTGCCGTACTTCTTCGGCGCGTTGCACAAAGGGTTCGCCGGTTACGCGGGCTTGCGTCTCTCGGATGAACGTCAGCGTGAGCTCGGCGTGTTGAACAGTTATGCGCGCTTCGAACCCTTGTTCCCGTGGTCGGACAACGACGGCGTCGAGTCGCTCGTGACGTTGGTGAAGCGCAGCAAGGGCCTCTTTTCGCGCTGGAAATCGGGCAAGTCGGGCGAAGTCGTCGAACTGCGCGACTGGTCGGAGACCGGCGACGACTCCGAGCGCCAGAACGCGCGCGGCGGAGCGCTGCCCCGTCTCGCCCTCTTCGGCAACGTCATCCTGCACGCGCCGAGCGTCGCGCAGTACGCGTGGTTCCGCTTGGGCAGGAAGAAGCCGAAGGTCCGCCGCGTGCGCGTGCGTCACTTCCTGGAGATGCAGCCCAGCAACGTGAACCGGGTCGAGCTGTCGAGCACTCTCGATACGAATGGAGTCCCGATCCCGCGTGTGCACCACTCTTGCAACGAGCTCGACAAACGCTCGCTCGTCGAGCTGTGGAAGGCGCTGCGCGTCGAGCTCGCCGCGAACGGACTGGGCGAACTCGATGGAGATCTCGAACACGCTGATCCGTGGCCGATCGATCAGGATGCTTCGCACCACATGGGCTCGACGCGGATGGGCGCCGACGCGCGGACGAGCGTCGTGGACGCGGACTTGCGCCTCCACGGCGCGCACAACGTGTGGATCGCGGGCGCCTCCGTGTTCCCGACGAGCGGATGCGCGAACCCGACGATGACGATCGTGGCGCTGTCGATCCGGCTCGCGCGGCGATTGCAGGTCGAGCTCGCGCGGGCGCGGGAGTCCGTCGCATGAGCCTACGCCGCATCTGGATCGTCGGAGCGGGGAAGCGCGTGCGCGAAACGGCGCTGCCCGCGTTCACGTCGCTCGGTCGCGACGTGGAAATCGCTGGAATCCTCGCTCGATCCGCACGCGATCTCGAAGTCGGCGGTCACAAGTACGCGATTCGCCCGCTCGAGACGCTCCGCGCGACGGACTTCGGGCAAGACGACATCTTGTACGTCGCCGTCGGCAAGGACGCGCTGCCGAGCGTGCTCACGGCGCTGTCGCGCTGCGATCGCTCGCGACTCGAACTCTTGATCGACACGCCGGTCCTCAAGATCAAGCACCTGCGGTTCGCGCCGCTGCTCGAAGGTTGGCAGCGCGCCAGTGTCGCCGAGGACGTCGCGTACTTGCCGTGGATCGAGACGCTGCGCGCCGCAGCCGGAGACGTGCGTTCCGTCACCTTCGATCGCTCGGCGTACGCGTACCACGGGCTCGCGCAGTCGAAAGCCGTGTGCGGGGCCGACCGCATCGTGCGCGCGCGCCGCGTGAAGACCGCCGATGGCACGTCGCGCCGCGAGATCGAACTCTCGAACGGCACGCGCGCGCTCGTCATCGACCCGCGCGACTACTCGCGCGGCCGCGTGATCGTCGAGGGCTCGCGCGGCCGCGTCACGGATCGCGTGGAGTCCGGCGAGAACGCGATCGCGCTCGAAATCGTGCTGGAAAGCGGCCGCTGCGTCGGCTTCCGAGCCGGAGGTTCCACATCACGGCTCGCCGACGCCGAGATCGCGCTGCAAAACGTCGATCCATCCAGCTCGACCGTCATCGCCCGGATGGAATCGATGAAGCGCATCGCGTTCCGACGCTTGGCCGCGGAAGTCGTCGCCGGCCGCGGCGGATATCCGATCGCGAGCGGCCTCGACGACATGGCCGTCGATTGGTTCCTCGAACGACTCGGATCATGGCGATATGGAGGTGCGCTCGACATCCGCCGCCCCGTGGTCCGAGTCCTTTGGGGCGCAATCGGACGGTTGGGATGACCGAGGGGGCCCGGTAACTCAACCGCGGGCTGCGGGCCGGCCGCATGCTCATCGTTCGGCGCAATCGACTCGATCCGCGGACTTGACCAATCCGGGGCGGGGGGGGCTTAACTACCGAGCGATGAAGTGCTTCCCTCGAGTGATCATGTCGCTTTCCGTGCTCTTGGCGTCGCCCTTGGTCATGGCCAACCCGCGGCCAGAAGGGTGCGGTGCCGGATGCCAAGGTGCGGGGGGCGGATCGCCAGGGAGCGTCTCTGCCCCGGGATGCGGTCCTATCTCGATCGGTGTGCTCGTGACCAGCGGGACTTGCGTAGCCGAGCTCGAGAATCCGTCGGCGTGTGCTCAGCACATGAAGTGTCTTGCCACCATCACCCGAGCTTGGAATGGGATCGGGGCCAATTCTGATCTGCTCATGTGTGTTGAAAAGAACGGAATTACGCGATGTCAGGTGCCTCCTCCGAGCAGCGGGTCCGGCACAGGCAGCAACACCAACTCGTGGCAGCTCAGCTGCGGCGACGGCTTCACGTGGACCTTCTCGGCACCATGTTCTGGGAGCGAACTGTCGACCTCGCAAGGTGCCTCGTGCACTGAGTGCTAGGGTGGTCAAGGCCACACTCGCCACGACGACACGCTCACGCCGGGCCAAGTCCCGGTGGGCAATATCGATTGCCCTGACGCTTGTCGCGTCGATTGCGCTTGGACTGGTCGTATTCATGGGTATAGACCCTCGCCCTGTCGAAGGAGTTCAACCGGTCGCTACTGTCAAATTGGCTTCGCCTGACGCGCCAAGACTAGCAAGTGAACCCCAACGCCAAGTCCAGACGCGCATGGATATCAGTCCAGCCGAACAATGCTTGACCGACTACTGGGGTAAGGATTGGCCTCGCGTGAAAGCAGCAATGGACGCCGAGGGGTTTCGTTACGACCGTCTAGGTGCGGTGACCGTGCCATGGGAAACGGCCGCCATCGAGATCGAGAAACAACTGACATTCACGCCGGACGATCTTGCTGCATACAAGGAGTCGTTCATGCGCTGGGATGGAATCGCAGATCAAGAATGGTTGGTCAACCAGTTCGGCGGACACCCGAAAATGGATAGTGACTCGTTGGCTCACGTCCAAGGGCTCGCGGAGGCCCATGCCCCCGAGTTGGGCATGCTGGCGGATGAGCTCATTCGCGGGTTGGAGAGCGAAGTGAAGACTGCTTTTGCTCAAGGGCGTTTCATTCGCAGCCTCTACACCACGAAGGGGGCAATCGGTTTGGACCAGAACAAGCAGGTATTTTATACCAAGGGCGCGGGGTTCGAGGGTTGGACTGTCGGCCTCGGCCTTGCGTGGGAAGACGTTCCTCACCTACAAGCCATCGACCAGGAGCTGAAGCAACGAGTCAAAGCCCGAGACAAGGAGATCAGGGCTTACCTCGGGAACTTGAGAAAAGCCCAGTGGGCGAAGTAGGGCGCTCGCGGACTGTCGATGCTCGAGGGTCGAGTCCGCCCGGACGTGAGACTCTGGCTGGCGAGCGCGCCAAGTCTGTGTCCGTACGTGACGCTCCGGTCCGTGATGGCGTAAACCTGATGTCGGAGCCATGAGCGGTGAACAACGCGACTCCCTGAGGCACACTGACGCTGAAGAGTCCACGCCATGCCCGTCCACGTCATCACCCCGATCCTGCGCGTCGAGAGCGTCCCGCGCGCCTTCGCTTGGTTCGAGAGACTCGGTTGGAAACGCGGTTTCAGTTGGAACGACGGCGGCATGATTCCCGCCGGCGCGGATCGCAACGAACACGGTGAATCGAGATTCGGCAGCGTCGGTTCGGGCATGGTCGAGATCTTCTCGTGCCACGGCGGCCAAGGATCGATCGGCACACAACGACCGATGTTCCCCGGGGACGACTCGACGGACGGCACGTGGATGATCTGGTTCCTGCACTCGCCGGCCGAAGTGGACGCGATGCCCGCGCTGGCCCTGGAGCACGGCATGGACGCATCGATGCCGCCCCGCGACGAACCGTGGGGCGTGCGCGAGTTCCACCTGCGCAGTTCCGACGGTCACACGTTCCGCGTCAGCGCCGGCATCGGCAAATGCGACTGAGCGCGTGATCACGACCGTCCTCTTCGACCTCGACGGCACGCTGATCGACTCGATCGAGCTGATCCGGCTTTCGTATGCGCACACGTTGCGCGTCCATCGCGGCGTCGAGCTCGATGCATCCACCTGGATTGCCGGTCTCGGCCGTCCGTTGCGCTGGCAGTTCGCGCAGTTCACCGCGGACGAGCGCGAGATCGACGCGATGATCGCGACGTACCGCGTGTTCAACATGGAGCACCACGACGCGATGGTCGTCGCGTATCCGGGCGCCGTCGACGCCGTGCGCGCCTTGAAGGACCGCGGCCTCGCGCTGGCGATCGTGACCAGCAAGTTGAACGCAGGAGCGGTGCGCGGACTCGATCACGCCGGATATCGCGGGATGTTCGAGGTCATCATCGGGGTCGACGACGTCGTGGAGCACAAACCGCATCCCGCGCCCGTCCTCGCAGCGCTCGCGAAGCTCGGTCGCGACGCGACATCGGCCGTGATGGTCGGTGATTCGCCGCACGACCTCGCGTCCGGTCGTGCCGCCGGCACGCGCACCGCGGCCGTGTCGTGGGGGCCATTCCCGCGTGCCGAGTTGGAGAGGATGAAGCCCGACGTCTGGCTCGAGACTACGGCGGAGATCACCCGCCTCGCCGTGCCGCGCGCAGCTGGCTGATGCGCAGCACGGCGCTCCGGGGGCAGCGCCCCCGCAAAGCATTGGGCGAGGTGGAGGAGACTCAAAACTTGTGGAGAGTGATCACGACGCACCGTCGTCGCGATCGACGCGCGTTGTGGAGCCCATGCGCGGCCTCACTGATTCCTCGCGAGACCAAGTTCGTGCGTCGGAGGCCGTGTCGGCGTCGACGATCGCGACGTCAGACGGCGCTGCGCCTCGAACTCGATCAGGGAATCGATAGCCGAGCGTCGAGTGGAGTCGTTGGCGGTTGTAGAAGACCTCGATGAACTCGAAGACGCTCGCCCGCGCCTCGGCGCGCGTGCGGTAGTGCTCGTGATCGCAGAGTTCGGTCTTCAGCGTGTGGAAGAAGCTCTCCTGCACAGCGTTGTCGTAGCAGTTGCCCTTGCGGCTCATGCTGCACACGATCCCGTTGTGATCGAGGAGCGCCTGGAAGGCGTGAGCGGCGTACTGCACGCCGCGAGCGGAGTGCTGGACCAGACCCGGCGACGGTGAGCGACGATCGATGGCCATCTCGAGCGCGTCGAGGACGAGCGTGGCCGGCATGCTCGCGCTCATCGACCAGCCCACGACCTTGCGCGAGAAGAGATCCATCGTCGCAGCGAGGTACAGCCAGCCTTCGTCCGTCGGGATGTAGGTGATGTCCGACACCCACACTCGGTTGGGCGCGCCGGTCGTGAAGTCTTGGTCGAGGATGTTCGGCGCGACGGGGTGTGAGTGCTTCGAGTCGGTCGTCCGCACGTATTTTGTGCCGTATTCTTGGGCGAATTCGGGCTTCGCGCACGAGGCGTACTACGCGATGGAGCCCGCAGACTTCGTCGCGTCGCTTCAGTGCGGCATGGATGGGCGGTGCACCGTAGGTCCCGCGGCTCTTCACGTGCTCCTCGCGGATCAACGCGGTCAGTCGAACATCCTCGAGCGTGTGCTTCGAGTCACCGCGACCGAGCCAGGCGTAGAAACAGGCGCGAGAGACCTCCAGCGTCGAGCTCATCAGACCGACCGGGAAGATCTCCGGGTGCTCGAACATGAACTCGAATCTCAGCTCCGCTCTTTCGCGAAGTAGACCCGCGCTGTTTTTCTGATGTCACGCTCCGGCTGAGCGCGTGCGAGGTCCCTGCGGAGCTGGAGGACTTCCTCGTCGGACGCCTTCGCGCGGCCGTTGCCCGGGAAAGCCGACGCGCCGTGCGCGTCGATCTCCGACTTCCAACGCTGCCGCTGGCTGCGGTCGAGGCCGAGGCTGGTGGCCACCTCGCCAACCGTGCGAACCGGCTCGCAAGTCAGCCGCACCGCGTCACGCCTGAACTCAGAACTGTGCTTCCATCGAGACCCGGCCATGGACAATTCCTCGTCTGGAGCATTTCTGCTCCTTGTCTGGGTGTCCACTTTTCCGGACGGAAGATCACTCTCGACGTGCGTCGGTCTCGAAGTGCGTCAGTCTCGACACGCGTTGGCCTCGACGAGCGCCGGTCTCGACACGCGTTGGCCTCGACGAGCGCCGGTCTCGACACGCGTTGGTCTCGA
>CAZKIY010000068.1:8238-17314 GCA_964552875.1 uncultured Planctomycetaceae bacterium | reverse complement strand
ACCGACGTTGGGACGATGCGGCTGCCGATGAAGAAGCAGGAGCGCGGCCGAGTCGATACACATCGAGGGACAGCGTCGCGGAGCCGCGTCACGAACTATCTGCGACGTCGCGGCCGGGTCCCGCGCGACGAGCACGACGCGTCCGATCGGCCCGACCACCGCGGCGCGGTTGCCGTCGGGTTGAGCGCGATCGGTTCGATCGGATCCGCGAGGCCCCGCGCTCGCCTCGCCCGCTGCGAGAGACCTCAGGGACAGAAGTGGATCGCAAGCGCGTCGGACAGGTTGAACCCCGCTCCACCCGCGGTCGGGTTGCGATACCAGTGCTGGAAGTTCCAGGTCGATCCCGGGGCGATCAGGGGAGCTCCCGCGGGCGGATTCGTCAGCTCCAGCCTGCGCGCCGCGACGCCCGTCTGAGACGCCGCGCCGCGCGCTTCGTCGGCGGCGGGTTGCGACGCTCGGTCGACCCCGAGGATCTCGTCCAGAGCACTCTGCGCGAGGCCTGGCAGCGCCGCGAGAAGCAGACGTTCACCGACGAGCGCGGTCTACGCGCCTGGCTCGGCGTCGTCCTGCGACACAAGGCGGTCGGCGTGAGCCGCCGCTCGCGGGAGGTGGAGCCGACGAGCGACGTACTCGCTGCCGCGGCTTCGGCCGAGTCGACGCCCTCGTCAATCCTCTCCGCGTCCGAGCGCCCGGCCGAAATGCGCGCGCGGATGCGGATGCTCGACCAGCGCTCGCAGAGCGTGCTGCTCTTGCGCTTCGTCGACGGTCTGGCCTTCGCTCGCATCGGTGCACAGCTCGGGATCTCCGACCAGAACGCGCGCGCGATCTTCAGTCGCGCCGTGCGCGAGCTGCAGCAGGCTTCGTCGGCGCGCGCTGCAGCCCAGCCGGGCGCCTGAGTTCCGCGAATTCCGTCACGGCCAGAGCGGCCCTCTCTTCCAGGCGAGTTGGCGATGAACATCGACCCGAGCGATCTGTGGGACCGTTGGGTCCGGGCTCGAGACCGTGACGCCTCGATGGACGTCGCGACCTTCTGCGCGCGTGAGCCGGCGGGCGCGGCGGAGCTGCTCGCGACGATGCTGCGCGCCGAAGCCGAGTCGCCCGCCTCGCCATTGTTCGACGTCCTGCTCGACGGAGAGGGGGCAGCGCGTCTTCGCGCGACACGTCCTACTCCGGACGCTCGGGCAGGGCGGAGCCGGCATCGTGTTCCTCGCGCGGCGGCTCTCCGACGGCGCGGTCGTCGCGCTCAAGGTCCTCAACCCGCTGCTGGCGGAGGTGCCCCAGCGTCGCAACCTCGTCCTACGCGAGGCCGAGATCGCACGCCGCCTGCGCCATCCAGGGATCGTCGCCGTGCTCGACGCGGGCGTCGAACGCGGGCACGCGTGGATCACGAGCGAGCACTGCGACGGCGAGCGTGCCGACCGCTGGGTCGCTGCGGCAGCGACGGACGCCGAGCGCGTCGAGCGCGCCCTGCGCGTCGCGACCCAGGTCGCGCACGCGCTCGGTCACGCGCACGCGCAGGAGATCGTCCACCGCGACGTCAAGCCGCAGAACGTGCTCGTCGAGCGCGACGGCTGCGCGCGCGTGCTCGACTTCGGCCTCGCGCGCGCCGACGGAGTCGCGTTCGCGATCAGCGGCACCGGCGACCTGCTGGGGACACCGCTCTACATGGCCCCCGAGCAGGTGCGCGCCGAAGATGCGCACATGGGCCCAGCGAGCGACGTGCACGCGCTCGGCCTGATGCTGTGGGAGCTCGCGACCGGCGCGAGCCTCGCCGACCGCGGGGCGCCCTGGCGGATGCTCGAGCGCGCCGGGGCGGGCCGCCTCCGCCTGACGCGCCGCGACGTCGACCTGCTGCCCGAGTCCCTGCGCGACGTCGTCGCCCGTTGCGCCGAGCCCGACCCGCGCGATCGTCCGCGCGACGGCAACGAACTCGCCGCCGAGCTCGAGCGCGCCGCGCAGGGCCTGCCGCCTCGCGCGCGGCGCTTATCGGGGGCGCGACGTACTTGGCTTCGCTTGCGCCGCGAACCGGGCAGACCGCTCATCGCGCTCGCACTCGGGATCGTCGTGACGGCGGGCTGTGGCTATGCCTGGTGGACGTGGCCCGTGAAGGTCCGCTTCGACGAGGAACGCGGCGGGAAGACGCTGTGGATCGACGGCCAGGAGGTCGGCACGACGCCGATCGACCTCGAGCTCCGGCCCGGAGAGCACGCCTGGCGCGCGGCCTACCCCGACGCGACGCTCGAGCCGTACCGCGGAACGTTCCGGGTCGAGCCGCGGACGCCGCTGATCGTCCATGTGGTGCTCGATCCGCCGAACGGCTGTCCGACGCTCGAGCCCCCGTTCGACCTGCGTCCCGGGGAGTGGGGCTGGATCCAGGTGTCGACACCCGAGGAGCGCGTCGAACTCGAGGTCGGGCCCCATCGACTCGCCGGGATACAAGGGATCGCTGCGATCCGGGTGCCTTTCGGCACGCACGCTTTGCGCCTCGCATCGGCGGGCAAGCGACCCATCGAATGGACCGCCGAAGTGCGCGAGCAGCGCCTTCATTCGTACTCGTTCGAACTCGACGCGACCGATTCCCCCTGGACGACGATCCTCGCCTACAGCCCGATCGACGAAAGGGTGCGCGACGCGCTCGTCGGCACGTCGGGGGCGCGGCTCTACTACGAGAACCAGCGCATCTTGGGCCAAGGGTCCTACGCGGATCGTGCGTACTTCGGCCCGGCGGAATCCTACGAACCCGCGGTCGTCGATTTCGTCCTGCTGCTGCCGGCGAGGCCGACCGATCTCGAGATCGAAATCTTGTGCAGCACGGTCTCCTCGGGACCTGGGGCCTGGAGCCGAGTCGAGATCGGCTGGCCTGGGGATGATCTGCTGCTCGCCGACGAGATCAGGTTGGGCCGCCGGGCGCCGCCGGGGCCGCAGCGACATGACGCGGCCACTTTGTCCTTCTGGGACAAGGTCGATCCGCGCGTCGTCGCGGAACTGCTGTCTCGCGGCGCGCGGTGCGATCGATTGCGCGTGCGCTGGTCAGCGGGTGGAGTGGCGGCGGGTGGGAGCGAGAGCGCGCACGCGCAGATTCTGCGCAGCGAAGCGCTACCCGCGCGGCTCGAGACAGGTCCGCTACTCTGGAGTCCGTCCATGATCGTCCGAGTGCGGTAGCGCGCGCATGGAGGTAGCGGCAGCAAGGAGCGAGTTCGCTCAGATCCTGACGACGGAACCCTCTCGTATCACTTGCTCGGCGGCGAGCTGACTTGGGCGCCGTCTCGGCGAGTGCGGGGAGAGCCGGACGGGCAGGTCACAGGGAGAGCGTTCCCTCGCGCATTGCTCAGCTCAGGCCCAGTCTTCGAGCCGCGCCCGCACCGCTGCCGCGATGCGATCCGCCGCCGCGCGGTACTCGACACGACCGCCGCCGAACGGATCGGGCACGTCGCCGCCGCGCGGGTCGAGCAGTTCGACGTGCGCGCCCTTCTGCGGCGGGATCAGCGCGAGCAGTGCTTCACGATGCGACCGCGTCATGCAGTACACGCGGTCGTAGCGCGCGATTTCGTCCGGGATCGCCGGGCGTGAGCGATGCGCGTCGAGCTCGAGCCCGTCCTCGGCCATCGCAGCGAGAGCGCCTTTCGACGCGGGTTCGCCGACGTGCGCGAACACGCCCATCGATGCGAGTTCGAAACCCATGTCGCCGAGTCGGCCGGGCGTGGTCTCGAGACGCTCGCTCAACGCTTTGCGTGCCACCGCTTCCGCCATCGGGCTGCGGCACGTGTTGCCGGTGCAGACGAACGCGATGCGCAAGCCGGCTGCGGCGCGCAGCTGCTCGAGTGTGAAGAGCCCCTCGCGCACGAGGTCGAAGCGCCCGCGACCGATGCGCAGCACGCACGACGATTCGGCGAGACGCGACGGACCGCCGTCGACGACGAGCGCGAGCTTGCCGTCGAAACGCGCGAGCACGATGTCGGCTTCACTGGCCGGAGGCTCGCTCGGTCGTTGCGCGCCGGTCAGGACGACGGGAAACGGCGCGCTGGCGAGCAGCGACGAGGTGAACGGGTGCGCGGGGGCCCGGATCCCGGTCCAGCCGTCCCGCGCGGCGAGGTCGAGGCCCGGCGGCACCCCCGGCAGCACCAACGTGAGCGGGCCCGGCCAGTAGCGCTGCACGAGCCGTCGCGCTATCGGCGAAACGCGCGGGAACGTCTCGAGCGCCGCGCTGGAAGGCACGTGCCACGTGGGTCCGAGTTCCGCCGATCGACCTTTCGCGCGGGACAAATTCTCCATGGCGGTGCGCGAGTCCGCGCGCGCCGCGAGCCCGTACACGGTCTCGGTCGGCAACGCGACGACCTCGCCCGCCTCGAGCAGCTCGAGGGCACGCGTACGCGCCGCGCGCTCAGCGCGCGCGTCGATCAAGCTCTCGCGCTCCGTCGTCCGCAAAGCTCCGTGGCTCCGATCCGTTGGGCACACGACGTGGAAGGTCACCGCGCGCGCCGGTAGCCTACTGGCCCGCGCGACGCGGCGAAAGCGCGCTTCTCACTGCATGGAATCGTCTCCCGAGGCCTCGATCGAATCGCGCGGGCCCGAAGACGGTGCGCGCGCGGCCGGATCCGAGCCCAGGAGCCCGGAGCGCATGCGGATGCTCGCGCGGCTCGCAGCGGGACTCGCGCACGAGATCAAGAATCCGCTTTCCACCATGGCGATCAACTTGGCGCTTCTCGACGAGGAATGGAGCCGTGCCAAGGACGGCGCGGAGCCCAGCGCGCGCGACAAGCGTTGTCAGAAGCGCGTCCACACCCTGCAGCGCGAAGTGAAGCGTCTCGAGACGATCGTCGACGATTTCCTGCGCTATGCGCGCGGCGGCGAGATCAATCGAGCACCGCACGACCTCGTCGCACTCGTGCGCGACGTGCTCGATTTCGTCGAGCCGGAGGACACGTTGGCCGGAATCCGCCACCACGCCGAGCTGCCGTTCGGGTTGCCGCTCGTCATGCTCGACGCGGGTGCTTTCAAGCAGGCGCTCCTGAACCTCTTCGTGAACGCGCGCCAAGCGATGACCGCGGGCGGCGAGTTGATCGTTCGCATCCGACGCGAAGGCAACTGGGTCGACGTCTCGGTGACGGACACGGGCACCGGGATGACGCCCGACGCGCTCGAGCGTTGTTTCGACGTGTATTGGTCGACGAAGAAGGGCGGAACCGGGCTGGGCTTGCCCACGACGAAGCGCATCGTCGAGGAACACGGCGGTCGCATCGCGGTCGTCAGCGAACCCGCGCGCGGGACGTCGTTCTCGATCGTGTTGCCGCTGCTCGTCGAGATCCACGGTCGCACGGCCGACAACACGGGCGACCTCGAAGGCAACGCCACATGATCGGCACGCCGAACATCGAACGTCCGGTGCGCGTCCTCATCGTCGACGACGACGAAGGACACGCCGAGGCGCTCGCCGACGGGCTCGAGATGGACGGCGCGCGCTGCACTCTGGCGCACTCCGGCGCCGACGGGATCGCGCGACTCTCCGAGGTCACGTTCGACGCGGTGCTGACAGACCTCGTCATGCCGGATCGATCGGGGATGGAAGTCCTGCGCGAAGCGATACGACTTCAACCCGACTGCGCCGTGTTGCTCGTCACCGGGCACGAGTCGGTCCGCACAGCCGTCGAAGCGATGCGCGAAGGCGCGGCGGACTATCTCGCGAAGCCCGTCGATCTCGCCGAGCTGCGCACGCGACTCGCGCGAGCCGTGGAATCCGTGCGGCTGAAGCGCACGAACACCGAACTCCAGCGCCAGATCGACAAGCGTTTCGGCTTCGAGGGGATCATCGGGCAGTCGCCCGCGATGCAGCGCGTTTTCGACGTTCTGGGCCAGGTTTCCAGCACGAACGCGACGGTCCTGATCCTGGGCGAGAGCGGCACGGGCAAGGAACTCGCGGCGCGCGCGATCCACACGAACAGTCCGCGTGCGAAGCGGCCGTTCGTCGCGGTGAACTGCGCGGCGCTCAGCGAAGAGCTCATCGAGTCCGAACTCTTCGGGCACGTGAAAGGCGCCTTCACCGGCGCCATCGCGTCGAAGGAAGGACGCTTCGTCTATGCCGATCTCGGCACGCTCTTCCTCGACGAAGTCGGCGACATGCCGCTCGCGACGCAGGCGAAGCTCTTGCGCGTGCTCGAGACGCGCGAGGTCGTGCCCGTGGGCGGCAACGCGACCGTGAAGGTCGACGTGCGGCTCGTGTCCGCGACGAACCGCGACCTCGAGAAGATGGTGGCCGAGGGCACCTTCCGCGAGGATCTGCTCTACCGCTTGAAGGTCGTGACGCTGCGCATGCCGTCCTTGCGCGAGCGCAGCGCCGACCTGCCGTTGCTCATCGAGCACTTCGTGTCCGAGTTCGCGCGCTCGCACCAACGGACGATCCGCGGCATCACGCCCGAGGCGCGCACGATCCTCGTGCGCTACGACTGGCCCGGGAACGTGCGCGAACTGCGCAACGTGATCGAAAACATGGTCGTCCTGGCCCACGCGGACGTCCTCGGCGTCGAGGACATGCCCGACGCCGTGCACGCGGCGGATCGAGCCACGTCGAAGGGGCACGGCGGCGCGTTCGAGCTCGCCGGTCGCTCGTTGGCCGACGTCGAGAAGGCGCTGATCGAGGCCAACTTGACGTTGTGCGAGGGCAACCGGGAGAAGACTGCCAAGCTGCTGGGGATGGGGGAGCGGACGCTCTATCGAAAGCTCAAGGAGTACGGGCTCACCTGAGGTGTCAGGCTGGCAGGGCGTGGGTTCGACCGGGAACTCGCCTGCCAATGTGGCGGTGTGGTCCCTTCACGCAATCGGCATAAGCTCTCACATAGCATGAGTTTAGAGCCGGAGCTCTGTGGCACGGAACTTGTCCCCCCGGGGCGCGGCCGCCAGTTCACCCAGGCCTCGAGAAAGCAGCACCCATGAGCAACACAGGCAAGATCATCGGCATCGACCTGGGCACCACGAACTCCGTCGTCTGCGTGATGGAGGGCGGTGCCCCGGTGGTCATCCCGAACGCGGAGGGCGGGCGCACGACGCCGTCCGTCGTCGCCTTCCAGACCGACGGTTCCGTGCTCGTCGGAGCACCGGCGAAGCGCCAAGCGGTCACGAACCCGACGCGCACGATCGCATCGATCAAACGCTTCATGGGGCGGCGTCACCACGAGGTCGCGTCCGAGGAAAAGCTCGTCGCGTACAAGCTTTCGGGCGGTGCGGAAGAGCTGGTCAAGGTCGAGATCGACGGGAAGAAGCTGACCGCGCCCGAGATCAGCGCCAAGGTGCTCTCCTATCTCAAAGAGGCGGCCGAGGCTTACCTCGGTGAGAAGGTGAGCCGCGCCGTCATCACGGTGCCGGCGTACTTCAACGACGCGCAGCGCCAAGCCACGAAGGACGCGGGTTCGATCGCCGGCCTCACGGTCGAGCGCATCATCAACGAGCCGACGGCGTCGGCGCTCGCGTTCGGCCTGGACAAGAAGAAGAGCGGCGTCGTCGCGGTGTTCGACTTCGGCGGCGGCACGTTCGACATCTCGATCCTCGAGATCGGCGACGGCGTCTTCGAGGTCAAGGCCACGAACGGCGACACGCACCTCGGCGGCGACGACTTCGACAAGGCCCTGACCGATTTCGTGGCCGAGGAGTTCAAGAAGACGGCCGGAATCGACGTCCGACGTGATCCGATGGCCATGCAGCGTCTCAAGGAAGCCTGCGAAAAGGCCAAGATCGACCTCTCGAGCGTCACGCAGACCGACGTGAATCTGCCGTTCATCACGGCCGACGCGAACGGTCCCAAGCACCTGCAACAGACGATCACGCGCGCCAAGTTCGAGGGCCTCATCGAGTCGCTCGTCGATCGCGCGAAAGGACCGTGCCTGCAAGCTCTGAAGGACTCCGGTCTCGATCCGTCGAAGATCGACGACATCATCCTCGTCGGCGGCTCGACGCGCGTGCCGGCTGTCCAAGCCCTCGCGAAGAAGGTCTTCGGCAAGGACCCGAACAAGAGCGTCAACCCCGACGAAGTCGTGGCGATGGGCGCCGCGATCCAAGGCGCCGTCCTGTCGGGCGAAGTGCGCGACGTCGTCCTGCTCGACGTCACGCCGCTGTCGCTCGGCATCGAGACGCTCGGCGGCGTCTGCACGCGCCTCATCGAACGCAATACGACGATTCCGTCGAGCAAGAGCCAGACGTTCTCGACTGCGTCGGACAACCAACCGGCCGTGACCGTGCGCGTCTTCCAGGGCGAGCGTGAGTTCGCGCGCGACAACCGACTCCTCGGTGAGTTCAACCTCGAGGGCATCGCTCCCTCGCCACGCGGCATGCCCCAGATCGAGGTCACGTTCGACATCGACGCGAACGGCATCCTGAACGTGAAGGCGTCGGACAAGGGCACCGGCAAGGTGCAAACCATCCGCATCGAATCCTCGTCGGGCATCTCGAAGGACGAGATCGAGCGCATGCGCCGCGACGCCGAGGTCAACGCCGCGTCCGACAAGAAGAAGCGCGAGTTCGTCGATCTGAAGAACCAGGCCGATCACGCGATCTTCGAGATGGAGAAGCAGCTCGCCGAGCACCGCGCGAAGCTGGCGGAGTCCGATGTGGCTGAGATCGAGGCCGCGCGCGATGCGCTGAAGACCGCGAGCGGCGTCGAGGACGCCGAAGCCCTGCGCCGCGCGTTGAACGATTTCCAGGCGAAGGCACAGAAGCTCGGGGCCGCGGCTCATGCTCAGTCGACGGCGGGTCCCGGCTCGGCCGGCCCCGAGGCGGCTGGACCCGGCGCCGGAACGTCCGGAGCTCGCGCTCAAGGGGCCGACGAGCCGGTCGACGCGGACTTCGAGGTCAAGACGTGATCGGGCGGTCTCCCGCGTGAATCGCGCGGGAGGCCGGTCCTCCGATTCGGACCGAGCGTGGGCCTTCTTCGCGCCACCCGAGTCGCCCGACCCGAGTCTCGCCACCCGAGTCGCCCGACTCGCTCGACCCGAGTCGCGCGACCCGAGTCGCCCGACTCGCCCGACCCGACTCGCCCGACCCGAGTCGCTCGACCCGAGTCGCTCGACCCGAGTCGCTCGACCCGAGTCGC
>CAZKIY010000068.1:4215-8138 GCA_964552875.1 uncultured Planctomycetaceae bacterium | reverse complement strand
CGACCCGAGTCGCTCGACCCGAGTCGCTCGACCCGAGTCGCTCGACCCGAGTCGCCCCACCCGAGTCGCTCCACCCGACCGGCCTCGCAGACCGCCGAGGACCAGTTACCTGTGACCCGCCGACCCAAGCGCCGCACGCGTGCGGACCCGATCCCCGTTTCGAGCGCGGCCGCACGCTCTAGCGTCTGCGCCGCGCGTCGGAGCTCTCCCGGCCCCGGCGAGCACTGTGGTATGCGCCTTGCCTCTGCCAGCGCGGGAAACCCCAAAGGACGCCGGGGCATCTTCGTCTGCCAGGTCCAGATCTCCGGCGTCCTCCTTGCCTCCGAGTTCCTCGCGGCCTCGGCGCGACGCGCCTTCGAGGTCGGCTCCGAAGCGGATACCCTGCGCGCCACGTGATCTCCGTATCGCACCTGACGCGGACCTTCGGGTCCTTGCGCGCGCTCGACGACGTCTCCTTCGAAGTCTCGAAGGGCGAGGTCGTCGGTTTCCTCGGGCCGAACGGCGCCGGCAAGACGACGGCCATGCGGATCCTGACCGGGTACCTCCCGGCGTCGTCGGGATCCGTGCGCGTCGCCGGGTTCGACGTGCTCACGCAATCGATCGAGGTGCGTCGGCGCATCGGCTACTTGCCGGAATCCGTGCCGCTCTACCGCGAGCACCGCGTCGTCGAGATGCTCGAGTTCCAAGCGCGACTGCATGCGATCCCTCGGAAGGAACGCGCGAGTCGCATCGAAGGCGCTTTGGAGCAAGTCGGCCTCACCGATCGTCAGCGAGACCTCGTCGGCAACCTGTCGCGCGGCTTGCGTCAGCGCGCGGGGCTCGCCGTCGCGCTCCTGCCGCGACCCGAGGTGTTGATCTTGGACGAGCCCACGAGCGGTCTCGATCCGATGCAGCGGCTCGAAGTGCGCGGCCTGATCCAGGGTTTGAGCGCGCAGCACACCGTTCTGCTCTCGTCGCACATCCTGCCCGAGATCGAAGCCGTCTGCCGGCGCGTGATCATCGTCGACAAGGGCCGGATTCGCGCGGACGGAACGCCGGATGAACTCGTGACGCGACTCGCGGGCGCGAGCCACGTGCGCGTCGAAGCCATGGTCGGTCACGACGTGGAAGCCGCGTTGCGGATCTTGCGCTCGATTCGTGGCGTGAGCGCCGTGAACGACCGCGGACGTCTCGGCATCCACCATCAGTTCGAACTCACCTGCGACGAGGACTTGCGCGAGGACGTCGGCGCGATCGCGGCCGCGCGCGGGTGGGCGTTGCGCGAGTTGTCGTGGCGCCGACCGACTCTGGAGCAGATCTTCGCGCGCATCGCGTCGGGCGCGAGCGACGAGGACGTGAAACCGAGCGCCGCGAACCCGCGATCGGTGAGCGTGACGTCGATGCCGGGCCTGGATGCTCCGGTGCAGATCTCGATCGGCGGCATGGTCCCGGTCGGCGGGCCGAAGTCCGCGCCGTCGACAGCCGTCGGTGCGGGGCCCGCACCCGCGCGCGTCGTCTACAACCTGAACCCGTTCGATCGCGGCGCATCGCGCAGCCTCTCGACGCCGAAAGCGGTCGAAGATCCCGATCGCGACACGCCCGGAGCTCCGTCGGCTTGAGCGGCTTCCTCGCGATCGCTCGGCGCGAATTCGCCGGCCTTTTCCTCGGGCCTCTCGCGTGGGCGCTGCTCACGATCGCGCTCGTGCTGCAAGGCTGGCTTTTCGTCCTCTATTTGAAGACGTCGGGCGGGGACGTCGATATCTCGCTGCGTCTCGCACTCGGCGAATCGTGGGCATTCTGGGCGTTGATGATCCTCGTGCCACCGCTCATCACGATGAGGATGATCAGCGAGGAGTCGCGCTCCGGACTGCTCGAGTTCCTGCTCACCGCTCCCGTCTCCGACGCGGCCGTCGTCGCCGGCAAGTTCGTCGCGGTGCTCGCGTTCATGGCGATCTTGTGCGGTACCTCACTCGTGTACGGAGTCGCCGTCGCGAGCCTCGGCGTCGCGCCCGACTGGGGCGCCCTCATCGGCGGTTGGATCGGCGCCGTCCTCTGTTCGGGCCTTTTCGCCGCGGTGGGACTCTTCGCGAGCGCCTTGACCTCGACACCGGTCGTCGCGGCCTTCGCGGCCGTCGTCGCGAATCTGGCGCTGGTCACGGCGCCGCTGCTCGGAGGACTATCGGACCAACTGTTCGTGCGCCGCGCCGTCGCGCGCATCGACGTGCTCGATCACCACAAGAGCGCGTTCCTCGCCGGCGTCCTGGACACGTCGTACTTCGTGTTCTTCGTCGCGTGGACGCTCGTGTTCCTGTTCCTCGCGGTCCGCGCCGTGGAGGCTCGTCGATGGCGCTAGACCACGAGCAGCGCCGTCACGGTTTCGCTTCGCGAATCTCGATCGGAGCCCGCGTGGCTCTCGGAGCACTGCTCGCCATCGCCGCGGCGATCCTCGTGACATGGATCGCCGAGCGTTCCGAGTTGCGCTGGCGTCGAGACTTGACTGCCGCGGGTGAGAACACGCTGCATCCGTCGACGGCGCAGGTGCTCGGGGAGCTACCGCGCGACATCGAGGTCGATCTGTTCTTCAGCGCGCCCGAGCCCCCGTTCCACGTCGTCGGCCGCGAGGTCCAGGACCGCATGCGGCGGCTTGCGCGCCTTTTCGCCGATCAATCCGGCGATCGCGTGCGCGTCGAGGACCACGACCTCGCGGATCGCACGAAGCTCGCGGCGCGGACTCAAGGACGTCGCCAAGAACTCGGCATCGGCGCGATCGAGACCGGCGGCCTCGTCGCCGTTTCGTCCGAGGGGCGTCGCCGGATCCTCCGTCTGCGCGGCGATCTCGCGGACCTCGATCCGGGCAACGGCGATGCGCGGCAAGGTCCCATCGCTCCGCCGTCGGTCGCCGGGTTCCGCGGCGAGGAAGCCTTGCTCAGCGCGATCCTCGAAGTGTCCGAGCAACGCCAGCCGCTCGTCGTCTTCACGAAGGGCCACGGCGAACTCGACCTCGGCGGCGTCGCCGAGCGCGGCGCTGCACTCCTCGCGCGCGAGCTCGGCGCACAGGGTTTTCGCGTCGATTCGTGGGACGGGAACGGCGGTGCACCGTTGCCGAAAGAGGCGGAGATGGCCGTGGTGCTGGGCGCGGAGCAGCGGTTCTCGGAACCCGAGTTCACTGAGCTCACGAGCTTCGTCGAGCGTGGTGGACGTCTGCTCGTGGCACTCTCGCCGCGGAGCGTCGGCGGCGAGGCGAGCCCCGAAGCTCTGCTCTCCCGCTTCGGTGCGCGCGCGAGAGAGAACGGCATCGTCTGCACGCCGATGCCCTCGGTCACGGGTGCGCTCCAAACCGGCGTCGCGCAATGCGCTTACTCCGTCATCGGTTTCGAAGGCATGCCCGCGCAGAATCGGATCACCGATCCTCTGCGCGCAGGCGGACAACGCGTCATGTTCTTCGCGTCACGGGCGTTCGATCGTTCGCCGCCGCCGAAGGCCGCGCGGGTCCTCGACCTGTTGCGATCCGGCGCCGAAGCGTGGATCGAGGCGCCGATCGAGGGCACGGATCGCTACGACTACGAACCGGAATCCGACTCGGAACGTACGCGCTTCTCCCTCGCCATGCAGATCGCGTTCCCGCCGTCGCGCACCGCGGAACTCGTGACGAGCGGCGACGCGGCCCGTGTCGAATCGCGCGTGCTCGCGCTCGGATCCGTCGACGCGCTGGCGAACCACCTCTTGACGACGAACCGCGACTTCGTGGCGAACGCTTTCGACTGGCTCGCCTCACGCGAGTACCGCGTGCGCATCGAATCGACGAATCGCAGCGCGCGCCGACTCGACCTCGCCGATCCGCGATCGGTGTCGCGCGTCCACACCGTCGCCGTGCTCCTGCTACCCGCGCTGTGCGCGGCCCTCGGGCTCTTCACTTGGTCGCGCAGGAGACGTGTGCGTTGAAG
>CAZKIY010000068.1:2745-4115 GCA_964552875.1 uncultured Planctomycetaceae bacterium | reverse complement strand
CTCCTCGGCCTCGATCCGCCCCGATTCGTGGTCGAACTCTTCGAAGGCAGTTCTGTGCGCCAGCGCGCCGAGATCGGTGCCGTCGAACTCGATGGTGCACGGGTTTTCGCTCGGGTAGGCGACAAGTTCCTGCGCATCAGTCGCGAGATCGAACCGCTCCTCGATCGCGAGTTGCACGAGTTCCGCGCCAGCTCGATCTCAGGCATCGATCCGCGCCACGTGGTCGAGGTGCGTCGCCGCGGCAGCGCGCCGCTCGATGGAGCCGGACCCGCACCGGACGCGAGTTTCGATGCGGTCCTCGTCGACGGCGCGTGGCGCGCTACCGCGCCCGTCACGGGTCGGCTCGATCCGGCTGGCATGGCGTTGTACGTCCAGTCGTGCGCGACCTATCGATTCGACTCCATCTTCGACGAGGGCGCGCGACCGTTGAACGCCCTCGGCCTCGACCCGCCCGAGCTCAGGATCGAACTCGGGACGACCGGCACGGAAGTCGTCGAGGTCCTCCTCGGTCGCCCCGGTCCGAATCGCGAGGGCTCTTGGCTCGGGACACGCACGGGCAGTCGCATCGTCTGGCCGATCGTCTGGAACGACGTCGGATTTCTCGCTACGCCGCTCCGGGACTTGCTCGATCACAAGATCCTGCGCGCGCGTCGTAGCGGCGTGACGAAGCTCGAGCTCGACACCCCGGCGGGTCATGTGCGACTCGTTCGCGGAGCGAAGGGGTGGACTCGTGCTGCGGCGCGGGCGGGATCGACCGTGTTCGGTCCCGAGCTCCTCGCCGAGACGCGCGCCGTCGAAGACGTGCTCGGAGCGCTCGAACGCTACGAACTCACTGAATTCCTCGAGGGTCGGACCTTCGAGGCGGGCGCAGCACCGATCCGTTGGAAGGTCGATGGAGAATCCGGTCCGGCCGGCGGTAGTTTCGGTGCCGCACACGTCGACGCGTCGGGCGCGACAGGCGTGCTCTTCCAGCGCGACGACGAGACGGCCGTCGGTCACGGCGACGCCGGGATCCTCGCGGTCCTCGCACGGGACCCCGCCTTCTTCCTCTCGCTGCGACTCCTCGAGTCGAACGAAGTGGACCTGCGGGCGATTCGACTCCGCAGCGGCGCGCTCGAGCGCAGTTTCGAGCGGAACGCCAAGGGGCTTTGGATCCGCTCCGGCGGGGAGGTCGAAGCTCGCGAGTTGCGTCCGCTGCTCGACGGACTGCTCTTCCTGCGCGCTTCGCAGCGGATCCCGGAAGACGGCCGAGAGATACTCGCGGACGTGATCGAACTCGAGTTCGCGACGCACGCGGGTGAGTCCCGTCGCGTCGTGATCGGTATCGCGACGGTGGGCACCGAGCGTCGCGTGGAGATCGAAGTCGATGG
>CAZKIY010000068.1:0-2645 GCA_964552875.1 uncultured Planctomycetaceae bacterium | reverse complement strand
TGACGCAAGTCGAGCTTGCCCGTTCCGAGCATCGGCAGCGCGTCGACCTTCACGAAGGCATCAGGGCGCGGCAGGAACAAGTTCGGCAATCCGGCGGCAGCGACTCGTTCCAGGATCTGAGCGATGCGCGCGGGATCCGCAGTGTGGATCACGACCAATCTCTCGCCCTTCTTCTCGTCGGGAAGCGCTGTGACGACGAACATGGGTAGATCGGTACTCGCGGCGTGGTGCAGCGCTTCCTCGACGCGACCGTGCGGCACCATCTCGCCGCCGATCTTGCTGAAACGCGCGAGCCGATCCGTGATCGTCACGAAGCCGTCCTCGTCGACGATCGCGACGTCGCCGGTCACGTACCAACCGTCGACGAGCACCTGCTTCGTCAGGTCAGGGCGTCCGAGATAGCCCGCGAAGACGTTGGCTCCGCGCACGAGGAGCATGCCGCTAGTTCCCACGGGACGCGGTTCGTTCGTCTCGGGATCGACGACGCGCACGGCGATGCCCGGCAGCGGTTGACCGACACTTCCGCGGCGATGTCCGCGCTGGAAAACGCCCGGTCTGCGCACGGTGAGGGTGCTCGCGGCGATCACGGGGGAACATTCGGTCGCGCCGTAACCTTCGATCGGTCGCAGCCCGAATCGCTCCTCGAAGGCGGTTGCGAGGCGCTCTGGAAGTCGTTCCGCACCGGTCATCACGAGTCGAAGAGCACCGAATTGTTCGGGCGCGACGCGCTTCGAATAGAGGGACAGGAAGGTCGGTGTGGCGAGCAGCACCGTCGCGCGGTGCGACTCGGCCGTGCGTCCGATCGCGTCCGCGTCGAGTGGTGAAGGTTCGGCGAGGAGTCCGACTCCGTGGACCAAACCGAACCACGCCGAGAGCGTCCCGAACGCGTGGAACGGCGGCAAGAGCCACAACAGTCGATCGACGTGGTCGGCGTGCAGCACTTCGCGTGCGCCGATCACGTTCGAAGCGAGGTTGTCGTGCGTGAGCGGCACGCCCTTCGGTTCGCCCGTAGATCCGCTGGAGAACAAGATCGTGAGCACGTCGTCACGGCGCGGAGCTCGCGCGGCGCCGCACCAGGACTCGATGGCGCGAACGGGCAGCCAGAACGCCGCTGCGAGCGAGGTGAGTCGTGTGCCCCGTCCGATCCGCTGCGCCACGTCTTCGAGGAACACCGGTTCGAGTTCGCGCGGCAACTCGATCTTGGCCTTCTCCAGGAACGTGCGGCTCGTGATGACGGTGCGCGCGCCTGCTTGTCGCGCCGCCGATGCGACGGCCGCGGGTCCGACCGTCCAGTTCAGCGGCACGCACGGTTTCCCGGCGAGTGCGGCGGCGATCTGCGTCACAGCCGCTGCTGCCGAACACGGAAGGAGCGTGCACGCGACGCCCTCCGCGCTCCACGCGTCGCGTCGGTCGCGCGCGATCGCGATCGAGCCCGCGAGCAAACGGATGCGCGAGAGCTTGCCTCGCACCACGTCGCGTACCGCGAGTCGCCACGGCGCAAGGCGCGCGGAACTCACGAACGCGCGATGGGGGAGCGGTCGGCTACGCGCACGCCACGCGCGCTCGCCCAACTCGACGACTTGCGTGCGGATCGTGCTCGCCGATGTGTCGGTCGCGAGCGCGGCGCCGAACGTCAACCGAATCGGGAGCGGCACGCGCCAACGAACGTCGCGCAGCGGTTCCGAGCGCGTGCGCGCGAACAGGGAACCTTCGAGTCCGTCGAGGTGTACGGGCACGATGGTCGCGGCGCGACCGCGCGCGATGCGCTCTACGCCGCGGCGAAAGGGTTGGAGCAAGCCGCTCTGCGTGAGCTGTCCCTCGGGGAAGATGCACACGACCTCGCCGCGATCGAGGTGCGCGCCGGCTTCGCGCAGTGCGCGCAGCACGACGCGCGGCCCGCCCGTCGACGAAACCGGGATGACGTCGAGTGCGCGGTAGAACGGTCGCAGCCAGACTTTTCGGTCCCAGCTCTCGTCCACGAGGAAGCGAATCCTGCGCGGCACGAAGGCCATGAGGACGAGTCCATCGACGAGTGCGACGTGGTTCGGGGCCAAGAGCACTCCGCCCGTCCGCGGCACGTTCTCGAGACCTTCGATCCGGGTGCGATACACGATGCGCACGAGGGCGAGGAGGGCGCGCAAGACGATGCGCGCGCTCCAATCGGCGACCTGGCTGGACCCGGGCATGTCCACCGATCGAACCCGATGGCGATCCCGCGATCCACTTCTGTCGTCCCGGAAGCCGGATCCGCGGCTGCTCGGCGTTCGTGACGAGACTTCGGCCTCGGAAGTTCCCTCGAAAAAGCCGCGCGAAAGGGCGTGACGTAGTCTTCGTTCGGCTATCGCGTCCCGCCGGGGTGGGTTAGTCTCGCAGGATCGTCGGACTCGACTCCCGACGCTCCTCGGCTGCATTCAGGGAATACATTTCATGCTCTTCCGGACCTCCATCCTCGCTTGCGCGGGCGCGGCGCTCTTCGCCCTTGCTTCCGCGACCCAGGCTCAGAATCCGCCTCTCGACACGATCCGCGTGGCTTCCGGCTTGGCGCGACCGCTCTTCGTGACGGCTCCCGTCGGCGACACCGCACGCGCGTTCATCGTCGAGCAGCGCACCGCCGCGGCCGTCGGTCAGCTCCGCATCCTCAACCT
>CAZKIY010000067.1:0-17318 GCA_964552875.1 uncultured Planctomycetaceae bacterium | reverse complement strand
GCCCGGCGGCCCACGATCGCGTCACGCGGCGAGCCCATCGAGAATCACCCGCACGGATACGCAACGTTCGAACCCCCCGATCGAAGGGGGTGGCAGATTCTGATGGCTCACCGAGCCAGGAATCACGAACCCTGAATCCCGAGGCGATTGCCCATGGTCGCATTCCACCGCTCGCATCACGTCTTCGCCCAGCTCTTGCTCGTGCCGTGCTTGGCGCTGGGAACGGGCGTCGAATCGTTCGAGCAGGCCGGCTCCGCTTGGATCGGCACGTTGTTCCCCAACCTCTGCGGCACGATCACGCGCACGAACAGTGTTCCAAGCCTTGGAGTGAGCGCGGGGAAACGCGCTACTTCCAGACTTGGTACCGCAATCCCAGCGGACCGTGCGGGCTGAGCTTCAACTTGACGCACGGGCTCGAGTTGACCTTTTCGCCCTGAGTCACGCCTGACGCTCGTGCCGGCGCTCGAGCTCTCGGGCACGCGGCGCCGGCGAGCTTTCCACGCTGGGGCGTGAGTCGACTTTTCTGGCCGTGGCGCGCTCGATTAGCGTGATGGCGGTGAAGCCAGTGAGCGTCGCGCACAGGAACGCTCCGGCTTCGGCCGCAACGAGCGCGGGCTGGATCTGCACGAAGCTCATGCCCAGCGCGCCGGCGACGAAGGCGATGAAGCCGATGACGCGTGCCTCGACGACTCGGCGCGACGTCGACCGCCGACGCGCGTTCTTCACGAAACGCCCCGCAAAACCGCCCAACGCGCCTCCCGCGAGCGCTGTCGCGAGCTGAGACCAAGGCCCGCGCTGATCGATCGTCACGCTGCCCAGCGATGATCGCGATGCGGCGCACGGTCGGAGTCCAGCGGCTCCGCGCGCTGCCCCACCCTGCTCAACCGAGGATCGGGTCCATGCACGGCAGCGGTCCTTTGTGCACGAGCGGTTCGCCGTAGCGCGCGCCGATCCGTTCGCCGAAGAAGCGCGCGCGGGTCTCCATCCGCTGGAGGATGTCGGCGCCGAACAGGAGATGCGCGCCCGTGTCCGTCTGACCGTCGGGTTTCAGCTGGCTCGCGTAGCAGAGAACGAGCTGCTGCTTCTCTTCGAAGACGCGGCCGATGTCGACGACGAAGGTCGGCTCCGTCGGGACGTGACCGAGGAAGTGGTAGAGCCGTTTCGGACGCCGCGCGGTCTCGCCCGGGCCGGCCAGGCGTTGCAGTCCGGACAGGTACCACGCTTCGCGCGCGAGCAGTCCGCAGGCGGCGTGATCGGGATGCAGATCGTCCCAGTGATGCGCGATGACGATCTCGGGCTGGTGGCGGCGGATCAGCGCAGCGAGCTTCTCGCGCGCCTCGATCGTGACGGCCACGCGACCGTCGGGGAGCCCGAGGTTCAGGCGCACAGTCGGCCGCAGGATCGCGTTCGCCGCCGCGACCTCGCGCGCGCGATCGTCGGCGGTACCGCGCGTGCCCATCTCGCCGCGCGTGAGGTCGACGATGCCGAACGCGCGACCGGCATCGCGCAACGTGAGCAGGATTCCGCCGACCGAGATCTCGGCGTCGTCGGGGTGCGCGGCGACGATCAGGGCGTCGAGCTTCATGCGAGCTGCTCCTCGGTAGCGGTGTTCGGCAAGTGAACGACCAAGTGGTCACCGCCGAACGCGTCGATCGCCGCGAGCAATTCGGTGATCCACTCCTCGCCGTGACGCGCGACGAACGTCAACGGGCCGAACACGCGCTCTTGCGGCGTCAGATTCGGGAACAGCGCGTTGTTCGCACGACGTTCGTGACGGCGGCCCTTGCCCGAGCGATTCGACTGGATGCGCACGGCCTTGTCCGCGAGCTCGGTGACGAGCTCCATCACTTGGTCCGCGGTGCGCTTCAATTGGATTGCGAGGCCCGGGTCGAGTGCACCGAACTCGGGGCGCAACTCGTTCAGTTCCTTCTTCGCGCGCTCACCGGCCGCGCGCAGCTTCGCGAGGACCTCGGGTTCCGGTTCGGAGGAACCTTCGGGCGCGAACTGGCCGCGTGCGCGCAGCAGGAGTTCGACGCTCGCTTCGAGTCGCGCGATCGCGAAGCGAACGTGCCCGTCGACGAGCGTGATCGACGCGCGCGGGATGAACGGCGTGCGCGGTGCGTTGCAGGCCGAGCGCAAGTCGGCGAGCTCCGCATGGTACGCCAGCTCTCCCCCGCCGCCGACGTAGGCCGCGACGGGCAACGCGAGGTCTTGCACGATCGGACGCAGGAGCGCGCCGGCCGACCAAGCAGCCGGATCCTGCACGATCTCCGCCGCGAGCTCTTCACCGGTGCGCGAACCGTCCTCGCCGTCGTAGCGGAATCCCTCGCCGCCCGCGCGCAACGCACGACGACCTTTCGCGTCGACGGTGTAGACGAGCGCGGCTTCGGCCGGATCGATCGCGACGTCGAAGCCGGCGCGTCGCACGCGCTCGGCTCCGCGCGCGAGCAAGCCCGCCGGATCGTGCGTCACGATGCGCGCGAGCTCGCGCGAAAGCGCGGTGCGGATCCAGTCGGGCTCGAGCACGACGAGCCCGTGCTTCCCGAGCAATTCGGTGAGACCGCGCGTGAAAGCACGCGCCAGGGTCTCGCCGCTCTGCGGCACGAAGATCTGGATCGCGCGCTCGGCATGCGGCTCGTTGCGCACGAGCACGCGCAACGCTTCGCGGATCGGTCCCAGCCGATTCGCGACGTCGTCGACGGCGATCCGCGACACCGGCTGACGGCCCGACGCGAGGCCGGCGAGCGCGAGCTTTTGCAGGTCGAGGTTCGCGTTCTGCACCCACGCGTGATGGACCTCGGCGATGTCGTGGTCGTCGGCGTGGTTCCAGAAGAGCGGCACGACAGGCCGCTCGAGATGCTGCGTGAGTTCGCGCGCGAGGCGAATCGTCTGCAGTGCTTTCCAGATCGAGTAGAGCGGCGAGACGAGGAAGCCCGGTTGTTGTCCCGTGACGACGGCGAAGACGCCGGGCTGCGCGAGCGATCGCGCGCCATCCAACACGGCGACGTGCGGTTCGAGAGGCGAGAGCCCGCGTTCGAGGTTCATCGCGAGCTCGGCGCGCGCGTCGGCATCGAGCCGATCGCTCGGCAACGCGATGTCCTCGACTCGCCGCGGCACGTGCAAGATCTCGGGCGCGAGCGAACCCGAGAGCGCCGCGCGCACGATCGGCGTGAGCCCGAGCACGTCCGCCGCGAGGTGTTCGACGCGGATCATCGCCAACAGTTCCCGATCTCCGTCTGCATCGCGGCGAGCGCTTGCGACGCGGCGTCTTTCCAATGCAGACCTTGGTACGCGGGTTGCTTGTACGCGTAGAGGATTCCGCGCGAGCTGTTCACGAGCGCGCCCCGACCACCGGGGAGGAATCCGACGCCGACGTCCTTCGCGGATCCACCTTGCGCGCCGTACCCGGGGATCAAGAACGGCGTCGTCGGCATGCGCGCGCGCAGCCGCGCGAGTTCGGACGGATGCGTCGCGCCGACGACCGCGCCGACGCTCGAAAGACCGCTCGCACCGATCAGCCCGCTCCCCCAACGCGCGACTTCGTCCGCGACCTTCTCGTGCAAGAGCGGCGAGCCGTGATCCTGGAAGAGCGCGCTGTGCTTGTTGGACGTGCGCACGAGGACGTACACGCCGCCGCCGACACGCTTGCACGCATCGAGGAACGGAACGACCGAATCCGCACCGAGATACGGATTGATCGTGATCGCGTCACAGCGCGGACGTTCCTCGAGGAACGCTTGCGCATAAGCCTTCGCCGTGCTGTCGATGTCGCCGCGTTTCACGTCACCGATGACCAGCAATCCGGCAGCGCTCGCGTGCGCGACGACGCGTTCCCACTGCGCGACTCCGTCGGCGCCGAGGACCTCGAAGAACGCCGACTGCGGCTTCACGGCCGGTACGCGTCCCGCGGCCACGTCGACGATCGCGCACAGGAAGTCGCCGATCGCCTGGGCGCGCGCGGATCGCGGCGCGTTCGGATCGCGCGCGATCGAAAACTCCTCGGGAAGGGCGTCGAGGTGCGGGTCGAGGCCCACGAGGCATGCGTTGCCGCAGCGGTGGACGGCGGCTTCGAGACGATCGGCGTACATGTTCATGCGAATCAGGCGGTGCGAGTCGGAGGCGAGATGCTAGCGACGAACATGTGCGAAACCGCGAAGGCCCGTAAGCCGTAAGGATCTCCATGCTCTCGTTTTTCACGCTGGCCCTGACCGCGACCGTAGGCGGACTCCCCAACCTCCTTCCGGCCACCGAGGAGAAACAGGGCTCGGCGGGGAAACCGACCTCGCAGCGTCCCGAGCCCACGCTCAGCGCTGGTCTCCGGGTCGAGTTCGCGGCGGACCTCGGCGCTGCGAGCCTGGCCGTCACGCGCGGCAACATCGGCATCGAATCGCCGCTCCCGCCGCTCGGCGAGTGGCGCTTCGGCGCGGATCTGGCCTCGGAGTGGTCGTGGTACGACTTCGACGACTTGCCTGCCGCAGCAGGCGGGCTCACGTCGCCGCTCGCGCATGGGCAGAGCTCCCTGCTCGGCCTGTCCCTCGTGCGGCCGCTCGGCGACGGCTGGACTTTCGTCGGCCGACCCGTGATCGCGTTCAGCGGGGACACGGAGGCGGAGGTCGGCGATTCCGTGCTCTTCGGCGGCTTCGTGACGATCGGTCGCCGGATCACCGACGCGCTGTCCCTGTCCGTGGGCGTGTACGCGGCCGAACAGTTCGAGGAGGACGCCGTTGTCTTCCCGATCGCGGGGATCCAGTGGCAAATAGACGAGCAGACAAGGCTCGCCTCGCGCGGACCGGGCCTGCGCCTGACGCGCGAGCTCGGCGAGGGCTGGCAGGCATTTCTCGAGGGCACCTATCGGCCGCGCGACTACCGATTGGCGGAGGACTCGAGCGTCCCCGGCGGGGCGCTCTCGGACGACTCGATCCCTGTCTCGCTGGGCGCGGAGTGGCAGCCGCGGCCCGCGTTCCAATTCAGCATCCAAGTTGGAGCTCTGCTCGCGCGCAGCGTCGAGTTGCGCGACGATTCCGGCGACAGCGTGTTCGAGGAGAACCCCGACGCGAGCGCGTTCCTCGGGTTCGGGGTGCGCATCGGGCTCTGAGAAGCAGCCTTACGCGCCGAGGAACTTGCGCGCGGCGATCCGCGCCCGCGCTCTCTGCCGGGCGAGTTGTGCTGAGACGTCGATGGTCACTCGGCCAGCGAGAATCGGAAGGGCGGAGGCTTCGAGGGCGGCGGCCGGGGGAGAGCGGTGCTTCCTGCGAGAACGCGTCCGGATCCAGGGCCGCCTAGGCACCCAAGCCAGCCGCCGTCGGCAGGAACCGGCCTCGTGAGTGGCCCATGGCGTCATTCGACAGCCGTCCTCGCGGTCGAGGAGGCTCGTGGGCGTCGACGCTGCCTCATGAGCAGGGGCCTCGTCGGAACGTGCGGACACCGCAGCGGAAACCGTATCGTCGGAAGGGTCGGCAGCGAAGTGCGTCGGAGCCGGCTCGATCTCCGACGGTAGTGGCGTCCGCGATCGCCGTTCTCGTCCTCCGCATGCACGCGCGCTCCCCGAGCTTCCGGCGTCGCACATCACGCGGTCCTGCTGCACACAGTCCTCCTGCAACCCCCAAGGTCTCATGCTGGCACTCCTCGCAATCCTGCCGCTCTGCCCGACGCAATCCGTCTCGATCCACTTGTCTCCGCCGGCGGCGGAGAGCGTCGCCTCGGGCGCGCACTTCCGCGTGACGGCCCACTTCGACGACGACAAGATCGCGGCCGAAGCGCTGGCGGCCGCGGAAGCCGCGTGGTCGTGGACCGTCGACCTGTTCGGCGCACCCCAGATCGACGAGGCGAAGCCGCTCGAAGTCCATCTCTACCGGACCATCGCGGACTACGAGGCGGCGGAGGAACCGCTGACGCACGGCGCCTACAAACGCAACCTGGCCTTCACCAGCCACGAGACCGGCGCGGCCTACATCGCGCTGCAGCCCGACGTCTCCGACTCCGTGCTGAAGCGCATCGGGTTGCCGCTGCTGACGCGCCAGCTCATCGCGCACGAAGCCGTGCACGTCATCGTCGGGCGCGCTTGGCAGAACCACCGCACACTGCCGCTCTGGCTGAAGGAGGGATCCGCCACGTGGATCTGCGAGCAGGCCATGAAGAAGCAGGGCTGGATCCAGAGCGCGATGGACGATCCCATGAATGCGGCGAGTGCAGTGCGCGTGAGACGGCTCGAGGCCGACAAGAAGCTCCCGAGCCTTTCCGCGGTGTTCGACGACCTGCTCGGAGAGCTCGAGTTCAACGACCGCTATTCGGTGTGGCAGGTGACGTTCGCGTACCTGGGCCAGGAGAAGCAGTCCGGCGCGCTCACGCGCATCCTCGCGGGGGCGCGGCAGATGGGCGGCGGGGAGACGCACGCCGCGAGTGTGGCCGATCTAGCGCGCGCGGAACTCTCGAGCGGCGGCGATCTCGCGGCGCGCGACCGCGAGTTGACTGCCTTCGTGCGCGCTCTCGCGCCGCGCTGGGACGAAGTTCACCGGTCGCTGGACACGCACGACGACACGTTCGTCCAGGCCGCGTTCACAACGTCGAATGCGATCTGCTGGCGCACCGAGGACGTGGGGGTCGCACGCTACGAGATCTCCGGCGAGCTCGAGATCTTCCCAGGGAATTCCCACCAGCAGAACCTCCTCCTCGCGCGCACGCGCAACGGCTTCGTGCAGGTCGCGTTCACGGCGGACTACGGCGTCGACGTGTTCGAGTACGACAACCGGCGGCTCGGCTCGGCCCAGTGGAAACGGCTTGGCACGGCCAAGGTCGACACGGTCGTGGCCGGCAAGACGATCGAGTTCCGGGTGCGCGTGTCGAAGTCGAAGCTGAGCGTGGAGGTCACCGGCAAGAGGGCCTGCGAAGTCGACACGGGCGACCACGCGATGCAGGGCGCCTACGGGCTCGGCGCAGTCGCCGGCTCGGCCGGCACCTGGCGCAAGGTCCAGCTCAAGAAGAGTTGAGGCTGGGCGCACCGTCGGGGAGGATCGTGACCGACGCGGCGTTCGTGCACGCGAAGCCCGGCGGCGCGCTGTCCGGGCGCTCCGGTCACCTCACCCTCAACTCGCTGCTGCAGGACCGCGAGCCTCAGCCGCCCGATCTCTTCGTCTACCTCGGTGTCGGGCGAGCCGCTGATTCACCAGTGCTCCCACCTGCCGTCGCGTGCGGACCGCCGCCGGCCTAACGCGCTGGGATCGGGTCCACGCATGGGTTGAGAAGGCGCCGACGTACACCAGCCTCACCATCTGCCCGGTCTGCTTCAACGACGACTAACCCGCGCCAGACGACGAAGAAGAGGAAGCGGGCCCAGCCGAGCATGATTCGAGGCTGTCGCGCCATCCGCCGCCCTGATCAAGAGCGCTAACGCGAATCAAGTCGATTGACCAATGGGCCCGCGAGCAGCGCGATGCCCGTCAGCGCGACCAGCACGCCGAAGTCGCGCTTCAGGCTTTCGGGTTTGATCGAGCCGACCGCAAAGAGGAGCGCAGCGCCTAGGCGACACCATCCATGCGTCGTCGCGCGTGCGGTTCGCACAGCGTGCAGAGACATCGTGCTGCAACCGCAACCGCGCGCGGCGCCGTTCGAGGAGGCCAGTGATGGCACTTCGAAGTGGAAGGAATGGGCGCGTCCTCTTGCAGCTTCTGCGCGCTTCTCCCCCGTTTGCAACAAGGCGTAGAACTTTGGAGAAAGCACAAAACGTGCTCCAGGACGCACACCGCGACTTGAAGCTCGGACGTCCCGAATCGTGACGCGCGGCGGTCAAGAAACTGGCGGCACTCGGAACGCGCGCGGTCTGCGAGCTCGTACTGGAGGCGTTGGCGGACCCCGAGGGCAAGCGGGCGACGAATCACCCCTCGCGATCGCGCGCGTGAAGAGTGCACGACAACACGCAGCGGGGGCGCGCTACGTCTCCGCGCCCGTGACCTCGCAACGGCCAGGACGATCTGACGAGCATCGGCCTTGCGACAGGAGCCACTCCGTCGGGGCCAGGTGGCACGCGGCGTGCACTGTACTTTTGTAAGCATGTACATGCCCCGGGCACGACCCGCCCAGGGCATGAAGTGTGGGTAGAGATCCGTCACGGGCACACAGCCGAGAAGAAGCAACAATGTCTACGCAAACGATCGTGATCATCATTCTGATTGTTCTCGTGTTCGGCGGCGGCGGCTGGTACTGGCGCGGACGCGGCCGCTGAGTCCAGCATTTCACGTCGCGGAGGCGGCCGTTTCGAAGACGCCGCCCACACGCTCGATCAACTCCAGATCGTGTTCGGCGAGTCCCATCCAGCGAGCAGGGATCATCCGTGATCTCGTCGCGCCGTGTACGGACAACAAGAAGCGTGACGCAGCGCCGCGCGCTGAAGCTCGCACCTGAACCCTCTACGGGGTAGTCCAAAGACCATGACGAAGCCCACACGAGGCAAGCAGCCGAAGAAGCCCCGTGTCGTCACCGGCATGCCCAGTGTCGAACTCTCGAAGGCGGAATTCACACGCCGATTCCTGGAGCGTTTCTACGACCCTGATTTTGCGGCCGTTTCCGCGTCGATCGCCGAGGTTACCGAGGTCGCGTGGAAGAACTACATCGAGTACCACAAGAGTCCGCGCGCAAAGGCTGCCGGCCGCGGGTTCGCTGACCCGAGCTTCGAGCTGCCGCTCGAGTGGCTGGAGGCGCGCTCCGAGATCCGCGCCGCCGCGAAGCGCCACAAACATACGCGCACGCCTTCGCGCATCCTGATCGTCAATGGCTCTTCGCGCAGCGACAAAACGTGTCCGGGCGAGATGTCGAAAACGTATCGGCTGGCGAAGCTCGCGCAGCACACGCTGGAAAAGCTTCCGCGATTCGAGGTCGACTTCCTCGACCTGTCTGTGCTCGCTTCGGAGTACGGCCGCGTGATTCATCCGTGCAAGGCGTGCGTTTCGACGGCGATGCCGCTGTGCAACTGGCCGTGCTCGTGCTACCCGAACCACGCATTGGGGCAGACCAACGATTGGATGAACGAGATCTATCCGCGTTTCACCGCAGCGCATGGCGTGATGATCTTGACGCCGGTCAACTGGTACCAAGCGACGTCGCCGCTCAAGCTCATGATGGACCGGCTCGTGTGCGCCGATGGTGGCAATCCCGATCCGACCAGCACCGGCGGTAAGGATCCCGCGCGCGCGAAGGCACTGGAGCTCGCGGGATGGGACTATCCGAAGCACCTCGCCGGCCGAGCCTTCTCCGTCGTCGTTCACGGCGACGCGGCCGGCGTCCTGGAGCTGCGGCGGATCCTGTGCGACTGGCTGACCGACATGGAGCTGATTTCGGCCGGACCGACTGCGGAGCTCGGACGCTACCTGGGCTACTACGAGCCGTACGCCACGAGTCACGACGACCTCGATCGCGACATCGCGTTGCAGACGGAAGTGCGCAACGCGGCTAAGAGCCTGGCCGAGCGTGTGCGACAGATCCGCAGCGGTCGCCATCGCGCGGCCGACGCGAAGGTGCGCTCCCCGCGCGAGAAATGAGTCCGCCCGCTCATCCCGAGTACCCGTCCTTGCGGGACTCGGAGATGCTGACCGGCGAATCGGTGCTACCGCGTGCCAGGCACCGTACACGCCGCGGTGTGTGACGCCGTCGAGGTCGTAGGAACGAGCTGAATCCGCGCGATTCAGGCCCGCTCCGCAGCGCCGCGTTCTGAGCGGCATTCTCTCCATTCGCGCTCCTTGGTCCTGCAAGCGCAAGCCCCGCCGACGGGTCTGCACCTCTGGATGGACCGGCAGAAGAGGTGCGATCCAGGTCGTGAGCCCGTGCGGCGCGAGCCCGAAGGCAGCATGCAGTACGAAGTCCTGCGCGAGCACCTCGCCACCTTCTTCGCCCGCACGACGTCGGACTGCGGCCCGGCTCTCCCCGCCTTCCTCCGCCGTGAGCTGCGCCGCCACATCGATGGCGGCACTGATTACGCGGATCGTCGAGGTACACCTTCCACGCGACCGTGTTCGCGCCACCGGTGTTGATCCACTCGAGGCGCTCACTGTTCCCGACTCCGAGCGATAGGTCGGTGGCATTCGCGTCGCCGCCGTTGACCCTCAGTTCGGCGTCGATGTCACTCCAACCGTGCGTGAACGAGAGGTCGACCGTGAGCTTCGCGCCCGCCGGCACGAGGATCTCGTTCCAGTCGGGGTCGTAGTACTTGACGATGCGATTCGTATAGGTGCTGACCGCGATGTCGGGCACGCCGCCGCACGCATCGTTGGGCTCGAGGGAGTCGTCGCTGCCATCCGCGAGCAGGCCGCCGAGCGCGTTCACTTCGCCGGCTTCCTCCAGAGCGTCTCGTCGTTGCTCGCCCCGAGCGTCCCCGTGCCCAGGTAGCCGACGTACTCCCAACCTTCGTTGGCGAGTCGCTGGGCGACCTCGATGCTCACGTCGCTCACGACCTGGTGCTCCCACTTCGGGGCGGAGGGTGCCGGTTTCTGGCTCATGACCACGAGAGCGAGCGCAGCGGTGCCGAAACCGGCGAGCAAAGACGCGGGGTGCAGTTGCAAGGACTTCATTTAGGTTCTCCGATTCGCGCAAGAAGGGCGGCAACGTGCCGGCGGTCGATGGTGAGCGCGGTTAGCAAGGTGCCTCGACCCGCAGCGAGGTCCATGCCATGTCCGAGCGAACGCTCGCGGCGGATGGCGCAATCGGCTGCGAAGCTCGTGGTCAGGAGTTGGCCCCCGGGAGATGTGCTCGAAGGCGAGGCTCCTCGGCGCTGGCGCGACGGCCTTTCCGCGATTCCGTTCGAGCCGCTCGACTTCCTGGCCCGACTCGCGACGCTCGTTCCTCGGCCGCACTTGTTGACGCAGCACGGCGTGGTGGCGCCGGCGGCCAAGTGGCGCGAGCTCATCGTGGCGCGCTCGCCGAGTTCGGCGGATGGCGCGCACGGCGAAGAGCGCCACGCGCCGAACTCGGACACCCCTCCCAAGGCCAAGGCTCGGCAACCCAAGCGCCGCACGCGCTCGACCGGGCCTGAGCTGATGCAGCGCCCATTCTCGATCGACGTCTTGACCTGCCCGAATTGCGGCTGACTGCGTGAACGGACTCGCGTTCCAAGTTCCAGGTCGTTGGTGAAGGCGATCGGGTCGGGCGTGTCGTGAGACATCTTTTCCAGTGGTCGTGTGATGACTTCCACTGGGAAAACGGCGCGTGCTCGCCACGTTCAATCACTTGGGGGCGCGTCCCCAACCATTCAGAAGCCTTTCATGTGACGGCCACTCTCTCGCTGTCCGTCGTGCCCTTCGTGCGGAACTTTCGGCGGTGTGGCGCCGACATCGAGTCCGTCGCGCTCCAGTTCCTTCGGATCCGCGAGCGACGCGACTGTGCCCGGCGGATTCTCGTACCAACCGGGATCTTCGTAGCCCTCGAGGCCCTCACGCACCTTCAGGATCGTGAACATCCCGCCCATCGTGATGTAGTCGAACTGCCCCTCGGCGCCGACCATGGGCAGGCTGTTCGGCGGCATCGGCATGGCCATCTCCGCCATGTCGGCCATGCCCGCCTGTCCCATGCTCATGTATCCGGGCAGCAGTCGCCGCACCTTGCGGTCCAGGTCTCCGACCTCGACCCCGATCATGTTCGGGATGTCGTGGCCCATCTGGTTCATGACGTGGTGCGTCATGTGGCAGTGCAGCGCCCAATCGCCGGGTGCGTCGGCGACGAACTCCACCGTCCGCGTGCTCCCGACCGACACGAGCACGGTGGTTTCGGGCCAGCGCGCGGACTCGGGGATCCGGCCTCCATCCGTTTCGGTGGTCAGGAACTGATAGCCGTGCAGGTGGATCGAGTGATGGTCCATCGCGGAGAGGTTGCCGAGCCGGATGCGCACGTGCTCCCCGAGCCCGGCGACGAGCGGCTCGGTGCCTGGGAACGCACGTGCGTTCATGGTCAACAGATTGAAGTCGGTCATCTCGTTCGGATCCGGGCGACTCGTGCCGGGCACGACCTTCCACTCGCTGAGCATGATCGCGAAATCGCGGTCGGGTCGCGGCCGGTCGGGGCCTCGCGGATGGATCACGAAGAGGCCCATCAGCCCCATGCTCATCTGCGTCATTTCGTCATGGTGCGGGTGGTACATGAGCGTTCCGTGCTGCCGCAGGGTGAACTCGTACTTGTACGTCTCACCCGGTCGGATCGCGCGCTGGTTCAAGCCCGCCACTCCGTCCATCCCGTTGGGAAGCAGCACGCCGTGCCAGTGCACCGAGGTCGGTGCCGCGAGCCGATTCGTCACGTAGATGCGCACGCGATCACCTTCGACCGCCTCGATCGTCGGGCCGTGCACGCGGCCGTTGTAGCCCCAGCATTTGGCCTTCAATCCCGGCGCGAACTCGTGATCGACCTCTTCCGCGACCAGGTGGTAGACCTTGACGCCGTCGACGAGCTTCCACGGTAGCGTCGTCCCGTTCGGTGTGATCACGGGCGTGTAGTCCCGGCCGGGCTCCCCGGGTGCGAGGCCATCCGGAGGGACCTCGAGCCGTGACGCTCCGCCGCCCTGATCTTGTGATTGCGCCCGTGTGCCGCCGGATGCCAGCACGACTCCTCCGGCCAGCGCGCCGGCTCCGCGTGCGATCAAGTTCCTGCGCGTGATCATCGGTCGTCCCCTTTCGTCCGTTCAGCTGCTCCGGCGCCTGTCATCCTGTCCGCCATCGAGCTCGGAATCTGCGCTTCCATCGCCGGCCGCACACCGCTCCACAGGAGCTCGAGTGCGTCGCGGCTGTGCCAGTAATTGCGCACGCTCTCGATCCAGTCGATGCCGGATTCGATCTCGGCTCGCCGTGCTTGCAGCAGCTCGAACGCACCGACCTGCATCGCGTTGTACTGGAGTTGCGTTTCCTCGACGACCTGTCGACGCAGCGGCAGGACCACGCTGCGCAGATGCTGCGCGCGAGCTTGCGCGTTCTGCAACTTGGCCGCGAATGCCCGCACTTCCGCACGGATCTCGATCGCGGCGGCCGCGTAGAGCGAACCACGCTGTCGCAGCGCGGCTCGGCCAGCGAGGACCCGCGCGGCGCCACCGTCGAACAACGGCAGCGGAATCGACAGCGCGGGCCCGACGCCCCACTCGCCGTCTTCCGACTCGCGCTCGGCGGCGATCCCGATCTGACCGTCGGCCAAGAAGCGCAGGCTCTCGGCGATGCCCAAGGTGCGCGCGGCCGCTTCCATGGACGTTCGTTCCAGCGCGAGGTCGAGGCTCGACTCGATCGCGCGGTTTTCGGCTCGCTCCAGCGACACGGGCTCGTGCTCGGGATCGGACAGTCGAGCCACGCCACGCCAGCGCGCTTCCTCGCCCCAGAGCCCGAGCGCACCGTCGACTCGCGCGCGCGCGACCGCCGCTTCGCTCTGCGCCGCCGCCAGCGCTAGTCGGGCTTCCTCGGCCTGGACGCGCTCGTTCGCGAGATCGAGCGCACGCAGGTTGCCGGCCGCATGGATCCGCTGCGCGAGCTCGCTGGCAGCGGTCAAGGTGTCCAGCACATTCGACTGCAGCTCCACGATCTGTTCCGCAGCCTGCCAGTCGCGGAAAAGGCTGCGGACCAGGCCGATGGTCGCGAGCACTTCGCGCGTCACCGCGAGGCGGGTGGACTCCAAGGCGCTCTCTGCTCGTCCACGTGCGAGTGGCAGCGTGACCACGCTCACGAAGTCTTCGACGAGGCTCAGCTCCAGCGCACTGCGGCCGCCGCCTTCGGGGAAGCGCACCTCTGCATCGAGGATCGGGTTGGGCAAACGCGAGGCTCGCGCGACGTCCGCGCGCCCGATGCCGAGCTCCTCGTAGAGCGCTTGGAGGCGCGGGCTGCGGGCGAGCGCGACTCGCACCGCGCTGCGCTCGTCCAGGTCCTTGTCGAGAAGCTCACGGACGAGTCCGTCGTCCTCTCCATCCGCGTCGAGCTCACGCCATGAGATCTTCTCACCCGAGCGCTCGGCGACCGTGCGCGCGACCTGTTCGAAGTCGTCACGCGGATCGATCGTCGCGCAGGCACTGGAGAAGAGCACTGCGGAGGCCAGGGCGACAACCCTAAGGACGGCCATGAGTGCGCTCCTTCCGAGAACCTCTGTCGCCGTACAGGGAGCTCTTCGGAGTCACGGGCTCGAGGTCCATCTTGCAAATCGGGCAGGTGCCCGGACGGTCTGACACGACCGCGGGGTGCATCGGGCAGACGTATTGCCCAGGCGTCGCAGGTTGCGCTTCGTGCTCGTGGGCGTCGGTTTTCTGCGGCGTATGCGGCTCGACCACGACCTGTCGGGAGAAAGCACCCGGAACTCCCGGCATCTCCGCTTCGGTCGCTCGCGGGCTCGCTGGGTGTTCGGGGCCTGGGTCGCGCATCTGTGCGGAAGGGCTGCGGCAAGCCGTGATCGCCAAGCTCGCGCAGAGCACGAACACCTGGATCGGAGCGCTCCTGGCACAACCGAACGGCCGTCGTCGAACCAAGATCGTTCTCATTGCAGTCCTTCCACTGAACGTCCGCGGTGACTGCGTCGGCGCGCCACCCGCGCTCGACATCCACGTTCGAGCGCCTGGTCGACCCTTCGCCGATGAAGCAGGATTCATGCCCAAGCCCGGATCGACCGTGAAGCACGCGAGAAAGGCGCGCTGGGCTCGACGGACGCAGAGGATCGCATTCGTTCCCGTCCCAATTGAAGAAACCGCGTCGATGAGTTCCACGCCTCAGACCTAGGTTCGCAGGTCGACCTTCACGAGTGACGGTGCCTGCGGGAACCGAACCCGGCGACGCGCCCCCGTGTGCCAACGGCGCTGTATCGGCGACGCTCCTCGAGCACCTGGCGCGCCGGCACCACGCTGATCGTGTTCGAGCCGCTCGACTTCGTGGCCCGGCTCGCGGCGCTCGTGCCGCGGCCGCGAGCGCACTCCGAGCGAATGTCGATCGTCGAGCGGGAAGCGTGCCCCAGCACGACGGTGAACTACGCAACCGCGCGCTTCAGCCGCAGTGCATTCGCGATCACCGACACCGACGACAGGCTCATCGCCGCGCCCGCGATCATCGGCGAGAGCACCCATCCGAACGCGGGGTAGAGCGCGCCGGCCGCGATCGGCACGCCGAGCGCGTTGTAGAGGAATGCGAACGCCAAGTTCTGGCGGATGTTCTTCATCGTCGCGTGCGACAGCTCGCGTGCGCGGACGATGCCGCCGAGGTCGCCGCGCACGAGCGCCATCGCAGCACTCTCGAGCGCGACGTCGCTGCCGTTGCCCATCGCGATCCCGACGTCGGCCTGCGCGAGTGCGGGTGCGTCGTTCACGCCGTCACCGGCCATCGCGACGCGGCGTCCGGAGGTCTGCAGTTGCGCGATTAGCGCGCGCTTGTCGGCGGGCAACATGCCGGCGTGGACTTCTTCGATGCCGAGCTCGCGCGCGACCGCTTCGACGGTCGTGCGTGCATCGCCGCTCGCGAGCAGTACGCGCAGGCCTTGCGCGCGCAGGCTCGCCAGCGCCGTGCGCGCCGACGGTTTGATCGGATCGACGACGCCGAGCAGACCCGCCGCGCGGCCGTCGATGCAGACGAACACGACGGTCTGTCCGGCGGTGCGCAGTGCTTCCGCGCGCTCGACGAGGTTGCCGAGTTCGACGTGGAGTTCCTCGAGCAAGAGCGCGTTTCCGAGCGCGACCGAGCGTCCCGCGACCTTCCCGGTGACACCTCGTCCGTGATGGGCTTCGAACTCCGTGACGTCCGGCATCGCGATCGCGCGTTCGCGCACGCCAGCGAGCACCGCTGCGGCGAGTGGATGTTCGCTGGCGCGCTCCAGCGCGCCGCCGAACGCGAGCACGGTTCGCTCGTCGAAACCACCCGCCGTCTCGACCGTCGCAAGGTGCGGCTTGCCCTCGGTCAGCGTGCCGGTCTTGTCCACCACGAGCGTGTCGACGCGCTCGAACTGCTCCAGCGCGGCAGCGTCGCGCACGAGCACGCCGAGTTGCGCCCCGCGACCGATCCCGACCATGACCGACATCGGCGTCGCGAGGCCGAGTGCGCACGGACACGCGATGATGAGGACGGCGACCGCGCTCGTGAACGCGTGCGCTAGCCGCGGGTCGGGCCCGAACACGCCCCACGCGACGGCCGCGAGCGCCGCCGCGATCACGACGGTCGGCACGAACCAGGATGAGATCGCGTCGGCGAGCTTCTGCACCGGCGCACGGCTGCGCTGCGCCTCGCCGACCTGCGCGACGATGCGCGCGAGCAGCGTCTCGGCGCCGACTCGATCGGCGCGCAGCACGAAACTGCCCGAACCGTTCTGCGTCCCGCCGGTCACGCGATCGCCGGCGTGCTTCTCGACCGGGATCGGCTCGCCGGTCAGCATGGATTCGTCCACGGAGCTCACGCCGTCCACGAGCACGCCATCCACCGGCACGCGCTCACCAGGGCGAACGCGCAACCGGTCGTTCACTGCGACGTGCTCGAGCGGGACGTCCTCCTCGTTTCCGTTCGCGGTCACGCGGCGCGCGGACTTCGGGCTCATCGAGAGCAGCGCGCGGATCGCGCCGGACGTCGCGGCGCGCGCGCGCAGCTCGAGCATCTGGCCCAGGAGGACGAGCGTCACGATGACGGCCGCGCTCTCGAAGTAGATCGGCAGCGTGCCGCCGTGACCGGCGGTGTGCGGCACGAGATGCGGGAACAGCACGACGAACGCGCTGAACAGGTAGGCCGCGCCCGTTCCGAGCGCGATCAGCGTGAACATGTTCGCGCTGCGATTCTGGACCGACGCCCATCCGCGCACGAAGAACGGCGCGCCGCCCCACAGGACGACCGGCGTCGCGAGCGCGAACTGGATCCACGCCGATGTCGTCGGCGCGACGCGGCCGCTGAGCCCGGGGATCATCTCGGCCATGGCCAGCAACAGCGTCGGCACTGCGAGCGCGACGCAGATCCAGAAGCGGTGCGTCATGTCGCGCAGCTCGCTGTCGTCCGCCGGCTCGCCCGTCACGACCTTCGGCTCGAGCGCCATGCCGCAAATCGGGCAGTCGCCGGGACCGACCTGCTCGATCTCGGGGTGCATCGGGCAGGTGTAGATGGCTCCCGACTTGGCGTCCGTGCTCGCGTCGGCGACCGGAGCCGCGCGCGCCGAAGTCGCGGCGTGCGTTTCTGCCGCGTGCGCGGCCGCGCTGTGTGGCGCTGCGCTGTGTGGTGCTGCGCTGTGTGGTGCCGCACTGTGTGGTGCTGCGCCGTGTGGTGCTGCACTGTGTGGCGCTGCGCCGTGTGGTGCTGCGCCGTGTGGTGCTGCGCTGTGTGGCGCTGCGCTGTGTGGCGCGGCCGCGCCCGGCCTCGCGCCCG
>CAZKIY010000066.1:2771-17322 GCA_964552875.1 uncultured Planctomycetaceae bacterium | reverse complement strand
CTCGTTAAGCAAAGGGTACGTTACCGGTGGAAAACACCGGCGAGCGAACACTCCTCGCTAGCAGTCCGTTGTGAAAGTCACGTCGCAAGGCCGAGTACGCTCTAGCGATGCAGGCAGGCGACGGTAAGGTGGCGGAGGTGGCCTCTCGGGCCACTGAGCACGACTTTCCTAACCTGACGCCGCAGCGCTCGAGCGTGCTCGGCCGCAGTAGTGACTTTCACCACGGGCTGCCAGGCCTGAAAGGAAGACCATTGCGCCAGAGCGCTGCGCAGCCGCCGGTTCGGCGCGCTTCCTAGCACGAACTTCATACTTCTGAGGCCGACAGGTGTGTTCCTGCTGGCCTCAGTTTCGGCCTTCACATCTCAGTACTAGTACCGGGTCCCAACTCTTCGTCGACGAGACTCTGCGCGTTCAACGCGCAGATTGACGGGGAACGGGGCTGCAGGCCAGAAGTGCCACGGCGGAGGTCTCGAACCTGGCGAGAGAACCACGGCTCGCGCGGCGCGTGAAGGCATCAGTTTCGTAGCAGCGCACGATCGGTTCACCGTCTCTCCGATACCGTTCAAAGGTCGTTCATCGCCGCGCTCAGCGTCGTGAACGCCGCCTGTTGCTGAGGTGTCAACGCATTCGGCGGCGCGCGCAAGTCCGTCACGTTGCACGGATCCGCGGCGAGGTCGTAGAGCTCTTCGATGTTCACGCCCCAGAGTCGTCGTCGCACGTACCGATACGAACCGTCCGTGATCGACCGCAGCCAAGTCCCGTTCGGTGGAATCGGCGGCGCGAGATTCGCGAAGAGTTCGCTGTTGGCATACGTTCGCCGCGGCTGCGCACACGGGCGGCGCTTGTCAACGATTCTGAGGCACGGGACATGTGAGATCAGTGAGCCGCGAACGGTTCGACCGGGTGTTCTCGGGCGGGCGGGTTGATCCACGCGAACCCTGGCCTTCGCTGCGGCGCCGGATCCACCTCGTTTCGCGCTGCCCAACTCGAACTAGACGATCCCGATCCAGACGATTTTCAACCTTGGCACCGTGGCCGCACTCGTGCGACTTCAGGCCTGGCCGGGAGCTGCGCTCGCCTGGCGCTTGGAGTTGGCGGCCCAACACGAGCAGACGTCGTGATCGACCCCGGCTCTTGGGCCGAAGCATCGTCCGCCTTCCGAACGCAGGCCCAGGGTCGGATCGCATCGGCCCAACCGGCTGCCGTGACGCTCCGAACCGCGAGACGCGGTCCTCGACCCTCGGGTTGCCGCGCGAAGTGAACATGCGCTCATCATGGCCCTCATGTGGGGCGCAATTACAGCCTCGAAGGCCCCTCTGGGCCTCTAGGCACTTTCGCGCGTCGGGTTCATGATGACCGGTCGAGCGCCACACGCGGTCTCGCGTGCGGAAGGCAGCAATCCTGAGCGCGCGCGGAACCGGCGGGCCGCACGGCGGACCGACCCCCTAGACCCCTCAATCGGCAACCATGCACTCATTCCGCTCCCTCAGCTTCGCCGTCGCGCTGGCGGCGTTCACCTCGACCTCGGCAGGGCTTGCGAGCGCTACCGAATCGCTAGTGCACCTGGGTAGTCGCGCGGTAGGCACCGTCAGCGTCACGCGCACCGGTAACGTCTACTCGCTGCGTTTCACTGGTGACGAAGTCATCGACTACCGCGTCGACCTGGACCTGCCGTACGCGGCCGACGGCCGTGTCACCGTGTACGAGGCCTCGAGCGATTGCTCGCCGATGGTCAACACCAGCCCCGGTTACCGCGACGCGGCCAATCTGCAGCACAGCACGGGTTGGTTGGCGAGCTTCGCAACTCTCACGAATCAGACGATGACGTCCAATTCGGTGATCCTCGACTTCACCGATGACTTCACGCCGATCGGTGAAGGCATTCGGCATCGTCGCACGACGTTCACTTTGACCGGCAAGATGCTCTCGGTGCGCTTCCAGGACATGGATGGCAGTACTTCTTTCCTGCGCAACTACATGGGTGTGCTGCAGGGCACGGGCCTGGGCTTCGACTCGCCCCAAATTCTGAAGCTGATGGGCGGCGTCTCGCAGCCGATCGTCAAGTTCGAGGGAGCTGGGAGGACCTACTACACCAGCAACATCCTGGACTTCTTCACTTCGAACGCCGCGGACTACTTCGCGACGCAGACGCCCGTGGTCCCGGCACCGGGCACGACGTCGCTGGCCTACAACTACAGCACGTGGGGCAACTACAAGCAGCTCACGAACGGCTCGTCGATCGGCGCGGCTGTTGACGACACATTTCAGGTCGTCGTCACGAGCAAGGTGCACGAGGCCTTCGTCGTCCCTTCGCAGCAGGCCTCGCCGTATCGTGAACTCTTGACGAATCGGATGGTGCTCCTGCTCAACGGGCTGGTGCAGAACAACTATCCGCCGTTCTGGGACAAGCTCGATCTCTGGGGCGTCGACAACATCGCGGCCTACGTGTTCCTCGGTTGGTCCGCGGGTCTTGCGGATCCGCCGGCGCCGCATGCCGGGCCCGACTGGTGGCCGGCCGCTGACCCCACCGCCTTCTCTGCGACGCTGCAGGGTGCGCGAGCGAAGGGCTTCTTGATCGGGGCGTACAACACCTACGGCATGCTGCCGCCGACGGCGCCCCTCGCGGTGAACGATCCGACGCAGATTGCACGTGACGCGACGGGCGCAGCGAAGGTCGACTATCTCTTCGGCCTCCCGATGCTCGCGTCGACGGCTTCCGGCATCCATGCGGCGCGGGAGTCGACGTTCCTGCGCAACGCGGGTGCGACGATGGGCTACCTCGACGTGCAGGTGAACGCCTCGCCGACGCGCGGCGCGGACGGCGATCACATCGATCAGAGAGCGGGCTCGCCCTGGGCCAAAACGCTGAAGAACGCATGCGCGGATCAACACACATGGATGCGTCAGATGCAGGAGACGTATTCCGGTCCGCTACTCGGTGAAGGCTCGCACATCGCGAGTGGTTCCAACTTCGAACTCTTGTGGGCCGGCTTCTGCGACAGCACGCAGCGTTCGCTCAACATCGGCACGGACATCGACCCCTGGACGTTGCCCAACAACCGTCGTGGCTGGGCGCTGACGCCAACGGGCTGGCCCGTCGTGCCCGAGATCGAGTGGCGCGTCTTCTCGCAACTGCAGGTCAATCACGGCAACGGTTTCCCTGAGCGCTTCTTCTCGCCGCCCGATGGCCCGGGCTTCGTCACCGCGACGGCCCCGATCTACCCGATGAACGACGCGATGCTCGACCGCTATCGCGTCTACGAGATCACGTACGGAAAAGCGGGGTACATCCAGACGACGGGGATTCCGAACGGCATCGGCAACGTGACGTACCACGCCGACATGCTGAAGGAATATCACATGACGAACGCGCTCCAGGCGCGTTACACGCAGGCTGCGCCGACCGCGATCGAGTACCTGAACGGGGGCACGTGGAAGACCTTTCAGCGAATCCTCGAAGACAGCGACAGCCTCGACCCGTTCCGCAACGCGCGTATCCGGCTGACCTTCGCCAATGGACTCGAGATCTACGTCAACCACGGCGATGCTGCGCTCAACGTGACTGTCGGCGGCGTGGCCTATTCGATCCCCGAAGACGGTTTCGTCGCTCGTCAAGCGTCGACGGGCTTGATAGCTTTCTCCGCCGTCCCGCCCGGCACGGGTGGAGCACGCATCGACTACTGCCTCGACCCGGCTGCGTACGAGTTCTTCGACGGTCGCGGTGTGGTCGGCGGATGGGGCGGGCAATCGACGCCGTACGCGGGCGTGCAGTTCACGAGCTTCTCGCGCGGACGCTCGTTCCGCGAGAACACGACGACGCACGTGATCGAGCAAGTCGGCACGACGAGCGCGCCTGCGCTGCTGCGTGTCGAGGTGACACCCGCGACGAACACGCTCGCGGCCGGCTCGCGCAAGGGCCTCAAGGCCTTCGCCGTTTATGCGAACGGCGCTCGCCGCGATGTGACGAAGCTCGTGAACTGGTCCAGCAGTTCGAGCTCGATCGCGAGCGTCAATAGCGGCGCTGCGGTCACGGCGAATGCGCCGGGCCAGACGACGGTGACGGTCACGTCCTTCCAAGGTTCCGCCGTCGTGCCCGCAACCGTCAGCGTGCAGTGACGCGACGCGCGAAGCTCACGCCGTTCTACGCGCGAGCTTCTTTTTCTCCATGAATGCGCCGTGACGGAGTGACTCCGCGCGCCGTATCCCTTTCGGATCCGGCGCGCGCTTCTCGACCAACATCCTTTGAAGTCGATCCGAACTCGTTCGACCCGTGCGACGACGCGTTGTCGCGGAGACAGAACTGGAAGTTCCGAGTACGCCGCGCTTCGGTCGGCGCCGCATACGCCGCAGGGCGGCGAGTGGGGCCGTGACCGTGCCTGTGGCGGGACTCAAGGACGCCGACGAGCCGATGGATGCGGCGTCATGTTTCTCCGCCCCACAGGAAACCGTGGTTGCACGACTTCTGTGTCGGCGACGAACTGAACAGGAAGAAGCCGGTCGTCTTCAGCCCCACGACGGTCAGTTCGAACCCGTGGCTCGTACGCGCTCAGGAATCGACAGGCGCTGTGCGTGTGGGTACCGACTACGGCGAAGGGCGCCAGCGGTTCGACAACCGCCAGCGCCCTTTCGCGTATCCATCGAGAGAACCTCAGGCCAGCGCGTACGTTGTCCCGCGGCGTTGCCCCTTCGTCTTGATCTTCTTGGCCGCCATCAGCTTCTGCATCGGGAGACGCATCGTGCCGACGTCGGTCTTGAGCGCCGCTGCGATCTGCTCGCCGCGCTGACCGGGGTTGGCCCTCACGTGCGCGAGGAGCTTGGCGCTCATCGCTTCGAGATCTTCCGACGAACGCTTGCCGCCCTGCTTCGCGCGCGCGACGGGCATATTCGTCGCGCCTTTGGGCCGACCCGGTCCGCGACGGGGCTGAACGGCGTCACCGAGCGCGGCGACGACCTGTTCCAGCGCCGTGCGCCGAATCATGAGTTCGAGCTTCGAAGTGAAATCGTCGACGAGAGTGCGTATTTGATCGGACATGAGTTGGGTAGGTGATCTGGACTCGCGAGCGGGCCGCAGTTTGGCCGCCTACGACGGACGACTCAAGCTTTCGAATCATGATTCTGGAACTAGGGGCTATTCAGTGCCCGCCAAGGAATCACGGTCGCCGAACTTTGCGCGCGCTTTCACCGGCGCGACAAGAGTCGGGGAGGCCGTAGTAACCATCGCCTCACGACTCCTCTTTGGAGAATCGACAGCGGGGCCGGATGCCTCGACCGCATCCGACCCCGCTCGAGAATCGTTTCCGACCTCAGGCCGCCGAATACGAAGTCGCGCGCCGCTCGCCTTTGACCTTGATGTCGCCGGCTTCGATGAGCTTCTTCATCGCGGGGCGCATCGAATCCGAGGTCGTCCCGAGAGCGGCGGAGATCTGCTCTCCGCGCTGACCCGGGTTCTTGCGGACGTACTGGAGCAATGCGTCCGGGTCCACCGATGTGCCCGTAGTGGAGCCGCGCGGTCGACGGGATTGCTGCTGCTGGGGCATGACGACACCCGTCAGCGACAGGCAAGCTGCCAGCGTGCTTCGTGCCGATTCGAGCGCCTGCCGCAGCGGGACGTCACGGGTTTCGGCGGCGGCATCATCGATGGCTTTCACAGCCTTCGTCACATACTTGAGCGCCGGGTCCTTCTTGACCTTCTTCTCCTCCATCCGCGCCTTGAGATGGTGGATGCGCGCTTCGAGTTCTGCGATCCGATCTGCTTCCGAACGTCGTTTTCCGGCCATGGATTCCGTGGAGTCCGCGCTCGTTGCCGATTCGCGGTTTGCTCGAGAGGGTTCAGTGGGATTGCGTTCCCGGGCCGGTCAGGCCTTATTCGAAGGTCCGAGCGGGCAACGGTTCGATTGGATCGTCCGTGCCGACCTGTCGAGTCGGGAACTTGGGCAAGGAAGTATACCGGGTGAAACGTGTCGTTGCGATCGCTCGGAACAGGGTCGTCTCGAGTGGATCGATGCTTGCCGCTCCGACTGAGTCAACCCGGACCTCGACGGGTCGTCGCGGTTCGCCCTGGAACGGCGGCGGGGCCCCGATCAGGACCCCGCTCGACCTCCCCGCTCGATCGTCGAAGCTCCGTCAGGACTTAGCGCCTCGGCGCAACGAACCTGGCTGTGAGAGCTTCCGAGCTCGATTTTTCGAGGCTCTCTCTCAGTCCATGTGCGCGATGACGCGCTCGTCACCCATCTGGAGCTTGATCTTGATCTGACTGGGGGCCCGCCCGAAGTGCTCGAAGAGCTTCGCGAAACAGGCCTGATAGACGCGGAAGACGCCCTTCGTCGAGAGGCGGTAGGCGAAGTCGACCGGCGTCCAATAGCGCGGGCCGGACAAACCCTGCGCGGCGGCGTAGAGCTTGGCTTGCTCGGCCACGAGGTACTCCGCGTGGAGCATCGAGAGCACGAGGAGCGGCCGATACATCCAACCGATTTTCACGACACGGCGCGTGAACGGCAGGAGCGACGGATAGCGCACCGTCAACGTGAACATCTTGTGGAGGTTCTCGATCGCGCGCTTGTCGTCGTATTCGATCGGCATCGTGCGACGGAAGTTGACCGGGAAGTCCTCGTACGCCGAAACCGCGTAACCCATTTGCTTCGTGATCTCGTTGATCTCGAAACCAGGGTACGGCTGCATCAACGAAGCGAGCGGGTGGTCGACCTTGCACTCGATGTTGAGCTTCAGCGTGTCGATGTCGTCCTCGATCGTGCCTCCCGGCCCGCCGAGGATGTTCAACGATCCCAGGCGAATCCCGTGCTTGCGGATCCAACCGGATGCATCGACGAGCTGCTGACGCGTCGTGTGCTTCTTGAAGACGGCGTTGCGGACGTAGTCGTTCGCAGCCTCGAACGCGATGCGCGCGTAGACGCACCCGGCGCTCGCGAGGAGCTTGATGTGGTGCTCCGTCGTCATGTTCGCCATCAAGATGACGTCGAACGGCAGGCCGACTTCCTTCGGATAACGCTCGCAGAATTCCTCGAGCCAATCGGTGCGCAGATTGAAGATGTCGTCGACGAAGTGGACGAACTTCAGGTTGTAGTTGCGCTTGACCTGATTGATCTCGTCGATGACGTGCGAGACGGATCGCTTGCGCACGTACTCGGGATTGCGGATCCCGTAGACGTTCTTCTTCATCGCGTGGTGGAAGCAGAACGTGCACGGCATCGGGCAACCGCGCTGCGTCACGAATACCTTGCGATCGGACTCGCGATAGATCGCGCCCGCTTCGTAGACCACTTCGCGGTCGGGGAAGCCGATCGACTCGAGCTCCTTGATGATCGGACGAACCGGGTTCTCGTAGATCTCGCCGGTCTCGCGGTCCTTGATGTTGAAGTTCGCGACGTTGACGACGCTCTTGCCCTCGGAGAGGAGGTCCAGGAACTCGACGATCGCGTGCTCGCCCTCACCGCGACAGATGGCGTCCATGCCCTCTTCCTTGAGGTACTCCGGGGAGAACGTCGGGTGCGGCCCGCCGGCGATGGCCCAGACGTGCGGCATCACGGCCTTCACCTTGCGGTTCACGTCCGCGAAGTACATGTGCATGCCGGTCGTCATCGAATAGAGGACGACGTCGGGGTTGAATTCGGCGACCTTCGCCAGCCAATCCTTGTCCGGGATGAAGAGGCACTTCGACTCGTGCCCCGCGTCCTTGATGGCCCGCGAGAGGTACATGACGCCGAGCATCTCCTGGGGGAGGTACTCGTCGATGAAAAGGACGCGCATCCGGCGCATGGTGTGCAGTGCAGTGGGTGAGGCGGGCGGCGGGCTCGATCGAAAGGCCGCGGAGAGCTCGCGGAGTGGTCCGATCCAGAAGTCTATCGGACCTTTCTAGGTCCGGGCTTCGAATCTGCCGTGAGCGTCAGACTCGAGAAGCAACAAGACGGCTCCCAGGCCCCTGGGACGGTTTGGTCCGAGGAACCGATCGTCGGATTCGCGCTCGGAGCGCGTGGAGGATTCCCGGGCGACGCTCCGCCGATGCGGCGCCCGGCCGCCTCCGAGCACGTGTCGGCTCGATTCTTCAGCCGATCTCAGCGCTTCCCGGCCAGCCGCGCCAGCTGGCCTTCGACGTCCGCGAACGTGAGGTCGCGGCGGAACTCGTCCCGGCGGGCCAAGCCGGCCACGACGAACCGCCGTGCGAGCTCCGGCTCGTCGAAGATGCGTCGCAGCGCGTCGCGCAGCTCGTTCGGCCGCAGCGGGTCGACGAGCAGCCCATTGACCCCGTCGGCGACGACTTCCGGGTTCCCGCACACACCGCTCGCGACGATCGGCGTGCCGAGGTTCAGCACCTCGAGCAGCGTGTGCGACAACCCCTCGTAGCGACTGTTCAGGACGAACACGTCGGACGCGCGGATGTAGAGCGGGATGTCCTTGTGCGGCACGTTGCCGAGCCAATGGACGCGCCCCCCGAGGCCCAGCTTCTCGCCGTGCGCACGCCACGGTTCCAGCATGTCGCCGTCGCCCGCGACGAGCAGGTGCACGTCGGCCGGCAACCGCGCGAGTGCATCCAAGATTCCGTCGACGCGCTTCCACACCATGAGGCGACAGATCGTGAGCGCGTACTTCGTCGTCGGATCGAGGCCGAGTTTCGTGCGCGCTTCACTGCGTGTTTCGCGCACGTCCTCGGCGCGGGGACCATGGTAGGCGTTGTGAATGCGCTGGACTTTCGAAGGCGGCACGCCGTAGCCGATCACGATCTGCCGCAGGAACTCCGAGCACGCGATGACGTGATCGCTCCAGCGCCACCAACGCCGTTGCAGCGCGCGCGTGAGCTTCACCTGCCAGCCATACGTCTTCCCTTGGAACGTGACGATGTCGTCGTCGCCGCACCAGCCCTTCCTGTGAGAGATCTCCCACGCACCATCGACCATGATGCGGATCATCACCGGCTTCCCGCGCAGCTTCGCGGCGAGCACGTGGAGCAGCGCGAGGTGCTCGTTCACATAGACGACGTCGGCGTGCTTCGCCGACTTCCACACTTGCCAGAAGGCCTTCAGGTAGCGCACGGGCAGAGCTCCGCGCGAGATCGTGACGACGCGGAACGGCCAACCCTTCGGTTCGGGATCCGAGCAGAACGCGACGACCTCGACGTCGTGACCGCGCTCGACGAGGAAGCGGCCGAGCGACGGCACGTAGGTCGCGGGGCCGCCGAGGTCGGGCGGGAAGACGGGGGAAGTCAGGAGGATGCGCATGCCTAGCTGGTTCGCCTGCGCCCGGACTTCAGAGGTCCAGAACCTCGAAGCCCATCGCTCGCGCGCAGTCCCGCTGTCGGAGGTCGAGGCTCGCGAACTGGACCGTTCCCAGGCGACGTCGCACGAACGCCGAGGTGGCGAGTTGCACTCCATCCAACGTCGACCCCGAAGCCAACTTCGGCGCGTCTCGTCGAGTCGCGGGTGTGACGAGGCTCCGTCGGATGTCCTCGAGCATGACCGCGTCCTCGACGCTGCGAGCTCGGCCTGGTCCGGGCGCCTCTAGCTCGGCCACGACCGCCTCGCCTTCCGTGGTGAGCACCGTCGCACTAGCACGGTCGGCATCGAGAAACTCCGCGAGCCGCACGTGCAGTTCGGGGATGGCGACGCCCTTCATGAGCAGATCGTAGCGCGCCATGCGCGTGAGAGTCTCCGTTGCGACCTCGCTTCCCATCGATCGTGCGTTCCATCCGAGGATCCTCCCGCTCGGAGGACGCTCGACCAACGCCGCGGTCGCGCCGAGCCGGTGAAGAATGGACGCGCTCCAACTTCGCGGAGCGGCGCATCGAGTCGGACGGACGTTCGATTCCTCCACGGCGTCGTCACAGACGTTCGCGAAGCTCGACCTGCGCGACCTCGTCAGGCTTCACAAGGACCTCGAGCGGTGCGAAGCGCGCGCCGTCACCGCGACTCACGGTCCACGAGCCCGGCGGCAGCGGACCGAAGCGGCGAACCGCGACGCCGTACTGCTCTTCTTCGAGGTCGTGCCACGCCTGTCCGCTCGCGTCGTGGACGCACGTCCACACGCCGGGACCGTGAGGGAGCGCGCCACCCTGCGCGTCTTCGAGTCGCACTTCGACGGCTCCAGCTCGCACGCGCGCGAGCTCGACGCGCGCGGCCTCGGTCGAGTGACGCGCAGGACGGCACTCTCGGTGCTCGCCAAACCCTCGGCGACCGCGCGGACGCGCCACGCACCGGTCGCGAGACCGTCGAGGCGGAATCGCCCGGCCGCATCGGTCGCGCTGCGTTCCTCGGCCGGCGTTTCGTGGTCGTAGTCGAAACCGTCCTCGCCGCGCGCAGTGACGCGCGCCCCGACGAACGGCTGGCCGTTGGGGCCGAGGACCACGCCTTCGATCGCGCCTCCGGGCGTGAGCGCGATGACGAAGTCCTCCTTCTTCACGGCCTCGGTGAGGTCTACGACGACGCTACGCCGCGCGAGCGGAGACGCGTCGTCCTTCGGCGTCACCGTCATGCGCCACGGCCCGCGCTCGAGAACTTCGAACACATACGTGCCGTCCTTCGCGGTGTCGTCGGTGCCGACGGTGGACCAGCCGCCTTCTCTCGACGATTCGAGATCCGTGCGCCGCACGCGGATGCGCGCTCGCACCGCGGCCCCGTTCGCATCGACGACGCGGCCGCGCAGGACCGTTCCGGGCAGGTCGAAATCGACGACTTGCTCGGCGGGTTCCGCGATCCACAGTCCGCGCTCGGCCAGCGAATCGCTCGGCAGGTGGAGCACGATCCAGTAGCGACCCTTCTCGAGGAGCTCGATCTCGTACGAACCGTCTTCCTTCGCACGCGTCTCGACGAAGGGCGCGCTTTCGCGCGTCGGTTCGAAGCGCACTTTCGTGTTCGCGACGGCCAGCGCGCCGCGCAAGGTGCCCGTCACGCGCGTGCGCGCCGCCGGGTCGGGGGCCGCGCCACCGATCGGGACCTCGACGTCGTCGCCTTCGTGGAGCGTGACCGTGAGCTCGATGATCTCTGGCTCGAGCCGCGACACCGATTCGGGCGTGCGATCTTCGCGCGCAGCGATGACCACCTCGCCCGGCGTGACGTGCTCGAACCGATAGGAACCGTCGGGCTTCGTCGCTTGCCACACGCTACCGCTGTCCACGATCACACCGACGTCGACGTCTCCGAGCGGCTTGCCGCTCGGATCGCGCACGATTCCGCGCAACGTGGCGCCGCGACGGAGTGCGATGCGCACGTCCTCCTGAGTGCTGGCCGGCGCCAAGTCGAGATCGCGCGGCACGGAGCGCGCGTGGCCCGTCGCGTCGGCGCGCAGCACGCCCTTGCCCGGCCGAACACCGCCGAGATCGAAGCGACCGCTCGCATCCGACACCCCAACTCCCGGTGTCGCGCGCGGTCTCGTCGGGCGATGGGTGACGAGTTCGTCGAGGTCGAGGCCGTCGACGACGAAACTCTCATCGGGGTAGGGCGCGCGTTCGTCGGGCGCGCGCACGCTGACTCGCGCGCCCGCGACCGGTTGGCCGCGCGCATCGACCACGAGGCCGCTGACGCGCGCGGCGCGAGGGATCGTGAAGCGGAGCGGCTCGACCGTGTCTGGCAGATCGATCCGCGTCTCCGCAGGCTGGACGTGAGCCTCGTCCTGGATGCCGACGAGCACGGCTCCACGGCGAACTCCGGTGATCGTGAAGCGACCGTCCGCCGTCGAAATCGAGTGCGTGGAGTCCGTCCACGACAGCGGCATGCCGGCGTCGGAGAACTCGTGAACGTGCTTGAACGTCACAGCGTAAGTGGCCACCGGCTCGCCGCGATCGTCCACGACGCTGCCCGTGATCGTCGAACCGGCGTCGAGCGTGAGCACCACGTCTTTCGTGCCGGTGCCGATGCCGCGCACTTCGACCTCGAACGGCAGACGCACGATGGAACCCGTCGAAGCCTCGCGCGCGTTGGCGACGGCGCGCAGTTTCCAGCTCTGGTCCGCGAGCCGACGGAGGCGAAATGCGCCCTTCGCGTCGCTCGTGTCCTTGTTCATTCCGAGGGCGAAACCCAGGCCGAGATCGAACTTTACGTCAACGTCCCGAGCCGCCGACACGACCGCACCCGCGGCCGGACTGCCATCGGGCCAGCGCACGACACCCGAGATCTCCTTCTCGGCACGCTGCGGTGCGTTCGCGGAGAGTGCGAGGACGAGGAGGCTGAGGAAGGCGCGCAAATGAGCGACGGTGATCATCGAAACCTCGATCCTTGGGATGCCCGCGGGACTCGGACTCGGCGCGATCTTCCCGGCCCGGGCGCCCGGCGACAAGCGGGTGGATCCGAGATCAGCTCACCTCTCGCATCGCATCCGATCCTACCGCGCGCGGATTCAGCGGTCAGCTCGCACCGAGTTCGCGCGCCCAGCCGTCGTCGAGGTGTCCAACGAGCCACTTCGTACCCGCGCGCACCGCCGGAGCGCGCAACTTGCCTGTCGGCCCGAGCATCACGTCCACGAGTTCGTCGGGCAACGCGCGGCCGGGCGTGATGTCGAACACGACTTCCTTCCTCCCCTTCGCAACCACGACGCGAGCTGCTCCGCGCAGCAGCGCAGCCAGATCCGCGCGCTCGAACCGCTGCTTGCCCGCATCCACCGTCTCACGGACGGTGACGCGCCGAGCCTCGATCCAAGCATCGGCGCGCGTGCAGCTCGTTCAACCGCGCCGGTGGTAGTACCAGTCGATCGTGTTTGTCATGGGAGCGAAGAATCGACCGTCGAACTCGTCGGGAGCGTGCGTTCGCAGCCCACGACGAACTCGAGACTGCAATGCTGACATCGACGAGTCGACCAGTTGCGCGGCGCTAGCGCCCGTCCTCGACAGGATCGGGCAGGCCGGTTGATCGATCGACTCACGGCGGATCAGCGCGCTGAAATGACCGTCCCCTGCGAGGTCATGCGCTCGCCCTCGATCGCGTTCAGGCGATCCACGGTGATGTCGCCGGTCGGATAATCGCCGGTGAAACACGCGTTGCAGAACTTTTCGATCTTCGGATTGCCCGCGCGCGCCGCGGCGTTCATCGCGTCGCGTTCGAGGTAGACGAGGTGATCGACGCCGAGCTGCGCGCCGATCTCGGGCGTCGTCTTGCCCGTCGCGATGAACTCCGTCTTCGTCGCCATGTCGATGCCGTACGGACACGGCGCGACGAGCGGCGGCGACGTCGAGGCGAAGTAGACGTTCTTCGCACCGGCATCGCGCGCCATCTTCACGATGCGCGTCGCGGTGTTGCCGCGCACGATCGAGTCGTCCACGAGCAGCACGTTCTTGCCCTCGAATTCGAGCGGTATCGGGTTCAGCTTGCGCCGGATCGAGTTCTGACGGCTCGACTGGCTGGGCATGATGAACGTGCGACCGATGTAGCGGTTCTTGACGAACCCCTCGCGGTACGGGAGCCCCATCTCCATCGCCATCGCGAGCGCGGCATCGCGCGAGCTGTCGGGGATCGGGATGACGACGTCGGGCTCGGGCGCGCCTTCCGCGCGCCACTGACGCGCGAGCGCTTCGCCGAAACGTCGGCGCGTCTTGTAGACGGACACGTCGTCGAGGAACGAGTCGGGCCGCGCGAAGTACACGAGCTCGAAGATGCACGGCCGATGCGGCTTGTCCGTCAGCTTGCGGCGCACGACTTGACGGTCGTGCATGATGATCACGGCTTCGCCGGCATCGAGGTCGAACGAGCGCTTGTAGCCGTTCACGTCGAGCACGACGGACTCGCTGGCGCACGCGTACCACTTGCCCTCCGCCGTCGTCTTCTCGCCGAACACACAGGGCTTGATGCCGTACGGATCGCGGAAGGCGACCATCCCGACGTCGGGGATCACGGCGACGACCGAGTAGGCGCCCTTGACCTGCTCGAACACGCGTTTCACGGCGAAGAACACGTCTTCGGCACTCGGGTTGTGGCCGGGGCGCATGCGCTCGTTCAGCGCGCTCGTGAAGACGTAGAGGATGACCTCGACGTCGCACGAGCTGTTCAGGCGCGTCCCGCTCTTCTTGAAGTGACGCTCGTGGAGCTCCTGGAAGTTCGTGATGTTCCCGTTGTGCGCCATCGCGACGCCGACGGGGAAGGTGAGGTGGAACGGTTGCGCGTCGTCCTTCGAACCGGAGCCGACGGTCGGATAGCGCACGTGTCCGACGCCGAGGTTGCCGCGCAGGCGCGACATGTTCTTCTCGTTGAAGACCTCGAGGACTAGCCCGAGGCCCTTCTTCACGTGGAACGAATCCGTGAACGTGACGATGCCCGCCGCGTCCTGTCCGCGGTGCTGGACCGCGAGGAGACCCTCGTAGATCTCACCCGCGACGTCGCACCCGTCCGGGCCGTAGATACCGATGAAACCGCACATGGGGATCGCTCCGCGGGCGCCTGCTCGAGCCTCGTGAAGCGCTCGAGTGTAAGGCCTGCAGGGTACGGAGTCAGGCTCCACTCCGCCGTTCTCGCTGTCGGGGTACGGAGTCAGGCTCCACTCCGCCGTTCTCGCTGTCGAGCAACGGATCTTGCCGAGACCGTCCGGCGAGAACGGCGGAGTGGAGCCTGACTCCGTACCC
>CAZKIY010000066.1:0-2671 GCA_964552875.1 uncultured Planctomycetaceae bacterium | reverse complement strand
GATCTTGCCGAGACCGTCCGGCGAGAACGGCGGAGTGGAGCCTGACTCCGTACCCCCCGGTTAGATTGGGAGGTCGCATGCAGGCGATCCCGATGAAGCGCCTCCAGGCGGCTGACCAGATCCTCGGGATCGCGCTCTGCGCGCTGCTCCAGCCCGTGCGTTGGTTGCGGGCCCTTCGGCGAGCGTCGACGCCAGCCGCGCACGACATCCTCCTGATCAAGTTCTGGGGCATCGGCAGCCTGCAGCTCCTGACGCCGGCGGTGGCGGCGCTGCGGCGGCGACATCCTGAAGCGCGCCTCACGTTGCTCACACTCGAGGCGAACGCTGAGTTCGTGCGCGGTCTCGGCGCATTCGATGACGTGATCACGCTCGACGTCCGCAGCGGGCGCGGTCCTCTCGGTTGGTTGCGGATCCACGCGCGAATTCTCGCGCTCGTCGCGCAGCTTCGGCGCCAACGCTTCGATCGCGTCTACGACTTCGAGTTCTTCACGCGCTTCTCCGCGCTCGTTTCGCTGGCCACCGGCGCGCGCGAAACGAGCGGGTTCGCCTCGCCACACGTGAATCGCGGCGGTTTTCATCGCCGAACCGTGCCGTTCAACCGCTATTGGCACGTCGCGCGCAACTTTCGCGCGCTCGCCGGCGGCGAGAACGGTCGCGAGGTCGATCCCGACGAACTGCTGCCGTTCAGCGCTCGTGACGAAGAACGCGCGAGCCTGCGCCGCAAGTTGAGTGCGGCCGGGCTCCCGACGGGTAGCGCCTACGTCGTGCTGAATCCGAACGCCGGCGAGCTGTCGCTCGAACGCCGTTGGCCCGCGACGTCGTTCGCCGAACTCGCCAGCACGCTCGCGAACGACGACGGCGTTCCCGTCGTGCTCGTCGGTTCTCCTGCGGAGGCCGAGTACGTGCACTCGATCGCGGCGCGCACCGGCGATGTCGCGCGCGGACACGTGCTCGATCTCGCGGGACAATTGACGATCGGCGAACTGTGCGCCGCGCTCGCCGACGCACACACCGTCGTCACGAACGACTCGGGGCCGATGCACATCGCGGCTGCGCTGGGCACGCCGACGATCGGCCTGTTCGGTCCCGAGACGCCGGTCATGTACGGCCCGCTCGGCGAACGCGCGAGTGCCTTGTGGCGCCCGCCCGTGTGCAGCCCGTGCATCAACGTGCACGAGAACAAAGTGCTGAACTGCGTGCGCGGATTCCCCGAGTGCCTCGTCAACCTCTCGGTGCAAGTCGTGCTCGAGGAAACGCGCGCGTGGATGCTCGACGCCGTGCTCGTACCCGCGGCACGACGCGGAGCGCGCGGCGGACTGCACGTGCTGCGCGGCGGCGTCCCCGCCGAACGAGAGCACTCCGCGCCGTGAAGGTCCTCCTGCTGAATCCGCCGGGAAATCGCGTCTACATTCGCGACTACCTGTGCTCGAAGACGACGAAGTCGAACTACCTCTTCCATCCGATCGACTTGGTCGTGATGTCAGGTACGGTCGCGGCGGAGCACGAGGTCCACGTCCTCGATTGCATCGCAGAATCGCTCTCGATCGTGGACGCCGAGGCGCGCATCGACGCCGTCGCGCCCGAAGCGATCGTCAGCCTCGTGGGCGCCGTTTCTTGGCCCGAGGATCGCGCGTTCCTCGCCCGCCAAGCCGCGCGCGGTCGCCGCATCGCCGCGATCGGCGACGTTCTCCACGAGCACAGCGAGAAACGCCTCGCCGAGGAACCGTGGCTCGAGTTGGGACTGCACGACTTCTCGAACCGTGACGTCGTCCACTGGCTCGCGCGTGACCTCGACGCGCTCGAAGAATCGACGGTTCGCCGCGCCGACGGCGGAATCGAGCGCGTGCGCCGCGGCGCGCGGAAAGGCGCGTTCCGCGTGCCGACCCCGCGCCACGAACTGTTTCCGCGTGCCGGCTATCGCTTCTCGTTCGCGCGACGCGAGCCGTTCGCGACGCTGCTCACCGACTACGGTTGCCCGTATCCGTGCACGTTCTGCGTCATCGGTACGCTGGGCTTCAAGACGCGCTCGGTCGAGGACGCGCTGCTCGAAGTCGATCACATCCGTTCACTCGGGATCCGCGAACTCTTCTTCCTCGACCAGACGTTCGGCGTCGTGAAGAAGCGCGCGCTCGATCTCTGCGGCGGCCTCGAGGAGCGCGGCGACCTCTCGTGGACCGCCTTCACGCGCCCCGACACGGCCGACGACGAACTGCTCCAGGCGATGAAACGCGCCGGCTGCCACACCGTGATCCTCGGCGTCGAGAGCGCCGACGACGCGCGCCTCGCGACGTACAAAAAGGGCTATTCGGTCGACGCGGTTCGTGAGGGTTTTCGGCGCGTGAAACGGCACGGCTTGCGCACGGTCGGCACGTTCATCGTCGGCCTGCCCGAGGAAGACGCCGCGTCGCTGCGGCGCACGCTCGAACTGGCCATCGAGCTCGACCTCGACTTCCTCTCGCTCAACATGGCCGTGCCGCGCTTCGGCACGCCGTTCCGCCGTCAAGCGATCGAGCTGGGCCTGTGCGGCGAGGACGACCTCGTCATGGACCAAGGCGGCGCCGACGCGTTCTTGCCCACGAAACACCTCGAGCGCGCCGAGATGCTCCAACTCAAGAAAGAGATGGTGCGCCGCTTCTACCTCCGGCCGCGTTACCTGGTGCGGCGCTTGTCG
>CAZKIY010000065.1:16031-17391 GCA_964552875.1 uncultured Planctomycetaceae bacterium | reverse complement strand
GGGAATCGGGCTCACGCAGTCTCCCGTGCGAGCTGGCCGCCTGCGCGGCGCCCTCGAGCCCGTCAGTTCTCGACGGACGAGGCGCGTCCGAAACGACGCCTCGACTCTCAGCGACGCGGCATCGCGACCCAGCCGCCGGTCTCGACGTCCTCGGGCTCGGGCGCAAAACCCGCACCACTGAAGCGTCCGTCGACATTGCGGTGGCCGAGGAGACCGAGACTCGGCGTCCAGACGAAAGCTCCGCGGCCGGTGTGCTCGTGCTCCCACGGCCAAGCGCGGAGCATAGGCTCGCCCGGTGCGAGCAGCAGCCAATCGAAGAGGTAGCCGTGCCGCCGCAACCGACCGTCCGGGAGGGCCTCGAGATCCTCGAGACGCTTCCGTAGGACCACATCGCTGCTGGCGAGATCCGCCAGAGCGTAGGGTCGATTCGATGCGGCGTGCTCCGAGGACGGGGCGGGTAGAGCAGCCAACGCGCGCAACATGCGCACCGCGTCGAGCTCGTTCTCGCGCAACCCGAACCCGCGCAGAACGGGCAACGTGACGACCACGACGACGACGCCGATCGCGGCCAACGTGAGTCGGTCGGTCCACGACATCGATTGCACGCCCGCGGTCGCGCCGGGCTTCGCGACGGAGGCCGGAGCAGGCGTGGCGCCAGCGACAGCGGCCAACGCTCCATCCGTGCGCGTGGAATGCGGCGACGAAGTCAGGAACGAACTTCTGGAACTCGGATCGAACGACGTGGACATGTGTCTCCCCCCGGGACCTTCCACGCGCCGCGGAGGTCGCGCGGCGCTAGGCTGCACTCCATGTCGCGACGGCCCTCGATGCAAGCGCTTTCCGTCGATCTCGCGCGCGCCGCGCGCACGCTCGGCGAACTCATCGCGACGACGGGTGAGCGCGCGTGGATCGTCGGAGGTGCGCCGCGCGACCTCGCGCTGGGTCTCGCTCCGCGCGAGATCGACATGGCCTCGCGCGTCGAACCGGATCGGATCCAAGCACTGTTCGAGCGCACGACGCCGCTGGGCCGCGCGTTCGGAACCGTGATCGTTCACGTCGCGGGGGCCGACGTCGAACACACGACATTTCGCACGGAGTCGGCCTACACCGATGCTCGTCGACCCGATGTCGTGCACTTCGGTGCGAGCGTCGAAGAGGACGCGCGGCGGCGCGATTTCACGTGCAACGCGATCTTCCTCGACCCGCTGACGGATGAGGTGCGCGATCCCGAGCACGGCCTCCTCGATCTCGACGCGCGCGTGTTGCGCTGCGTGGGGGATCCGCGCGAGCGATTCCGCGAGGACGCGCTGCGGCCGCTGCGCATGGCGCGTTTCGCGGGTGGACTCGGGCTCGAGCCGAC
>CAZKIY010000065.1:13615-15931 GCA_964552875.1 uncultured Planctomycetaceae bacterium | reverse complement strand
CGCTGCGGCCGCTGCGCATGGCGCGTTTCGCGGGTGGACTCGGGCTCGAGCCGACATCCGCGACGATCCAAGCGGCGCGCGCCGAAGCCGCCGGCCTGGGAGCCGTCAGCCGCGAGCGCGTGTTGCGCGAGCTGATCGGCATGTTCCGCCGAGCCGGTGCGGCGGTCGCAGTGGGCTGGATGGCGCAATGCGAACTCCTGGAGCATGCACTGCCCGGCTCCCGCGCTCTGGGTGACGAGGGACGCCGCTCGGCGGCGCTGGCCCACGCGGTCGAGCCGACCGGAACCGAGCTCGGCCTCGCCCTGCTCCTCGGCCCGTCCCCGGAGAATCTCGATCGGCTCGACGTCCCGCTCGAATTGCTCACCGGCCTGAAGGTCTCGCGCCACACGCACACGGTCGTCCTGGATGCGTGGCGGCTCGCGCGGGAACTGAGGTCCGATCCGACGCCGGCACGCTCCACGCGCGTGCGCGCGATGCGTCGTCCGGGGTTCGACACAGCTCTCGCCTGGCTCACCGCCTGGTCGAAGGGCGCTGGGCAGGACGCAGCGCCCTGGGAAGTTCTCGCCCGCGAGCGCGCGGCGTCGGCCCCCAGCGATCTCGAACCCGCGCGGCTCGTGGATGCCGCGGACCTCGCGAGTTCGGGACTCGCGCCCGGGCCGATCTACGGCGCGATCCTGCGCGACCTCGAGACCGAACAGCTCGAACTGCGCGTGAGAACGCGCGACGAAGCGCTGCGCTGGCTCGCGACTCGCATCACGCGTTGATTCAGGAGGGCGGCGCCACGCGGCGCAGCGCGTGACTCAGGGGAAAACCCAGCAGGATCACGCTCGCCGCGACGGCGCCGGCGTACGCGTCCGAGCGCACACCGAGCAACGCGACGACCGCACTGGCCACGAGGAGTCGACGGAGCGCGAGTCCCATGGCCCGCTCGACGCCCGACCGAGTCCACGGCTCGCGCGTGAGTGCCGCGCGCACGAGGCCGAAACCGCCGGCCAGCGCGAGCAGGACGGCGACCCAGCGTAGGGGGGATGGCGTCGGTGCAGGAGTCAACGCGAGTGCCGCGAGGCAGAGCGCTGCGACGATGAGGAGAGCTCGCGGTCGGCGCGCGAGGTCGCGCAGGTCCTCGCCATCCTCGAAGCGACCGAGTCGCGAGACGTGGAAAACGTAGGCGCCGTAGAGGAGTGGCGCCACGCAGGCCAAGGTCACCGGAACGTCGAGGACGCCGGACTGGTGCGCCACGAAGATCCCGGCGCCCAGGTTCCCGGCGCGGCACGTGGCGAGCAGGATCGGACCCAGCCAAGGCCCGCGACCGGCGACGTCGTAGACGACGGCCGAGAGCGCGACGACGCTCATCCACGCGGCCACGCTGGGCGAAACGAGGAACGCGCACACGATTCCGGCTGCGAAAAGCCCGATCGCGAGCGCGAGAGCACTCGCTGCGGAAATGGCACCGCTCGGGATCGGTCGCGATCCGCGCGTGTGCGCGTCGTGCCCGCGATCGTGCCAGTCGTTCAGCACGAGCGCGCCGTGGTACACGCCGAGGGATGCACCGACGAGCCACCACGCCCGTGGATCGATGGGCAGCCCACCGTGACCGAACACGAGGCCCGCGATCGCGTCCGCGGCCGCACTCGGCGCCAGCGAGACGCGCAGCAGTCGCAGCCACGATTTCACGGTCGCTGCGTGCTCGCGCTCAATTCACGATCCAACGCACGACGTCGTTGAACGTCACGTACACCATGAGCGACACGATCAGCACGACGCCGACGAGCTGGCTGTAGCCGTGGATGCGCTCCGATACCGGCGAGCCCTTCAACTTCTCGATGAGGAGGAACAAGAGGTGTCCGCCGTCGAGCACCGGGATCGGCAGCACGTTCAGGAACGCCAAGTTCATGCTGAGCATGCACAAGAAGTAGAAGAGCTTCGGGATCCCGTCGGAGACGAAGGAGTGGCTGACGACGCCGATCGTGATGATCCCGCCCAGGTTCTGTCCCGAGACTTGACCGAAGAGGATGCGCTTGACCGTGAGCCACGATTCCTCGAGGAATTTCCACGAGAGCGCGAATCCGGCCGACACGGCTTCGACCGGGCCCGCGGCCCGATACACGTACTGTGCATCGCGGATGCCGAAACCGTAGTCGGGCGTCAGGGTCTCGCGCGGGGCGAGCTCGAGTTCGAGCGTCTCGTCCCCGCGTCCGATCCGGACGGCGAGTTTGCGGTCGGCCTCGACCCCTTCCATCGCGGACCGGATGTCGGCGAAGCGGGCGATGTCGCGGTCCGCGATGCGTTCGATCCGATCGCCGTCGCGCAAGCCGG
>CAZKIY010000065.1:8402-13515 GCA_964552875.1 uncultured Planctomycetaceae bacterium | reverse complement strand
CGGGCGATGTCGCGGTCCGCGATGCGTTCGATCCGATCGCCGTCGCGCAAGCCGGCCGCCGCCGCTGCCGAATCGGGCAGGACCGCGACCGAGTTCGAATCCGAGTCGGCGCCGATCGCGACTTCGCGCGCGAGCGCGCCGGCTTCGCCGGCTGCGAGCACGATCGCTCCGAGTGCGAGTGCGGAACCACCGCGTTCGACGGAGATCTGCACGCTGCCGGAGGAGGCCTCGAGCGCGGCCAGGAAATCGTGACGCCACAAGAGCGGCCGGCCATCGACCGTGAGGATCCGATCGCCCTTCGAGAGGCCCGAGCGCCGCGCGAGCGGCGTGTCGCGCACGGCCACGACGAGTCGCTCGGGCGAGCCGACGCCCAGGCTGACGCGGGGCTTGCCGGCGAGCTTCGGCGTCAATGTGGCGTCGAAGCGCGTGCCATCTCGTTCGAGCGTCAACGCGATCGGTCCGCCGGTCCGCGCCGCGCGTTCGAGCCGTTCGTCCAGCGTGAGGGACGCGCTGGTCCCGCCGACCGCGACGACGCGATCGTCGTCGCGTAGACCCGACGCGACCGCGGGTGAGTCCTTGCGCACCGCGATGCGCGCGAGCGGATCGGCGGCGGGGCCGACACCGATCCAGTTGGCGCCCATCTGCGCGTTCTGTTCCGGTACGAGACGTACCGTGCGCGAACGCTCGGCTCCCGGTTCGCGGATCACGAGCGTCGTTTCGTCCGGCGAGCCCAACGCGACCTCGGCCGGGACGTTCATGAACGAGTAGACCGAGTTGCCGTTCACGGACTCGACGCGCGTGCCGGGCTCGATGCCGGCGTGCCACGCGGGCGAACCCGGGGCCGTCGAGCCGATCACCGGTTCGGCGAAGGGCACGCCGACCGTGAGGATGATCGGGAACACGATCAGCGCGAACACGACGTTCATGAGCACGCCGCCCGAGTAGATGAAGAAGCGTTGGCCGACGCTCTTGCCCGGCAACTCGTCGCTGGCGGGCGGACGTCCCTCCGCAGCGCCCTCTTCACCAGCCATCTTGACGTAACCGCCCAAAGGGACGGCCGCGAGTTGATACGTGGTCGGGCCGCGCCTCCAAGCGAGAAGCTTCGGCCCGAATCCGAGCGAGAACGTCTCGACGCGGACCTTGCACCAGCGCGCCGCGAGGAAGTGACCGAGCTCGTGCACGAAGATCACGAGGCCGATGCCGAACGCCACGAGCGCCCAGCGGTAGATGTTCAGGAGCAGTTCGTCCATCGTCGGTGTCCGTCGTGAGTGAGAGTCGTTCAGGCGATCGCGGCGCGCAATGTCGCGATCTCGGACCGCGCCATGTTGCGCGCGGCCAAGTCGGCGCGCAGGAGATCCTCGACGGAAGCGTCGAGCCCCGGCCGTCGCGTCAGTACGTTCGTGGCGACGCGCACGATGTCCTCGAACCGGATTTCCTCGCGCAAGAAGGCCTCGACCGCCACTTCGTCGGCCGCGTTGAGCACGGCGCCCGCGTCCGAGCCGGCTTCGATGCATTCGTAGCCCAGCGCGAGAGCCGGGAAGCGCTCGAAGTCGGGTTCCTCGAACGTCAGCTCGCGGAAGGCGCGGAAATCGAACCCCGAGAGCTGCGACGGCGCGCGATCCGGATGGTGGAGCGCGTAGTGGATCGGCCCGCGCATGTCCGGCGGCCCCATCTGCGCGATGACGGATCCGTCGACGAATTCGACGAGCGAGTGCACGATCGACTGCGGATGGATCGCGACCTGGATGCGATCGCTCCCGAGACCGAAAAGGTGATGGAGTTCGATGATCTCGAACGCCTTGTTCATCAGCGTCGCCGAGCCGACGGTGATCCGCGGGCCCATCGACCAGTTCGGGTGACGCAGTGCTTGCTCGGGCACAGCGCGCGAGATCGCGTCGGTGCTCGCATTGCGGAACGGACCGCCGCTGCCCGTGAGGATCACGCGTCGCACGCGACCGATGTCCTCGCCGCGCAGGCACTGGAACACTGCCGAGTGTTCGCTGTCGACGGGCAGGATCGTCGCGTTCTTCGCTTTCGCGAGCGCCATGAGCATCGTTCCGGCGACCACGAGCGATTCCTTGTTGGCGAGCGCCAGCGTGCGACCGCGGGCGAGCACGGCTTCGGACGCGCGCACGCCGGCCGCACCCACGATGCCGTGCACGGCGAGTTCGTACTCACCGAGGCGACACAGATCGAGAGCCGCGTCGTCGCCGACGAGGAGTTCCGTACCTCTTGGCAGTCCTGCACGCAGCTCGTCCGCGACGCTCGCGTCCTGGATCGCGACGAAGCGCGGGCGGAATTCGTGCGCCTGCGCGGCGAGTTCCCGCCACGAGCGGCCGGCCGCCAGACCCTCGACGCGGAACGCGGCGCGGTCCGCGCGGAGGATTTGAATCGTCTGCGTGCCGATCGAGCCGGTGCTGCCGAGGAGGATCAGGGAACGCATGCGCTTCTACGGACGAACGGTGCGGCGTCGTGCGTCGTTGATCGAACGCGCCATTCGGCTCTAGTCTATGGAGCAGAGCCCCTCGGAACAGGGGAGACCCCCTTGTCCCTGTGGAACCCCGCCCATTGCCCGGCCTGCGGCGCGCGACTCGTGCGGGCCGTTGTCGAGGGCCGCGAGCGCGAACGCTGCGTCACGTGCACCTGGGTCCACTACCAGAATCCATCCCCGGTCTCCGGCGGCATCGTCCTGGACGGAGCAGGGTCTGTCCTCCTCGTGCGGCGCGCTTTCGATCCCTTTCGCGGCGCGTGGGCGCTGCCCGCAGGGTTTCAGGAGCACGACGAGACTCCGCGGGAAGCGGCGCAGCGCGAAGTCCGGGAGGAAACGGGCCTCGAGGTCGAAGTGGGGGGCCTGCACGAGCTGGTCTTCGTTCCCGGCGAGCGTCGTTCCGTGAACCTGGCGCTCTTCTTGTGTCGGCCGATCGGCGGCGTTCTGCTCGGCGGACCGGACGTACTCGACGCGGCCTGGTTCCCGCTCGACGCGCTTCCGAGTGATCTGGCCTTCGAGAACGGACCGCGCTTCCTGGAGCGGCTTCGCGGCGACCGTTAGGCTCGTCGCGATCATGGCGACCGAGACGAAGATCCGACGCTACGCCCAGGCCGGCGTGGACATCGACAAGAAGTACGCGGCCGTGGAGAGCGCCACCGCGGCGATCCGTAGCACGTTCACGGCCGGCGTCGTGGGTGACGTGGGCCTTTTCGGCGGCCTCTTCGATCCGGCGCGGATGGGTTTCAAAGACGCGCTCCTCGTCGCCAGCACGGACGGAGTCGGCACGAAGCTCGACGTCGCGAAGCGCGCCGGTGTGTACGACACGGTCGGTCGCGACATCGTCCACCACTGCATCGGCGACATCCTCGTGCAAGGCGCGTGGCCGCTCTTCTTCCTCGACTACATCGCGGTCGGGAAGATGGATCCGCAAATGGTGTCCGACATCATCCGCGGTTGCGCAGCAGCGTGCCGCGACGGCGGACTGGCGTTGCTCGGCGGCGAGACGGCCGAGATGCCGGGTCTCTACGCACCGGGTGACTTCGATCTCGCGGGCACGATCGTCGGCGCCGTGAAGCGCGAGAAGTTGCTCGACGGCTCGCGCGTCCGGGCGGGCCAAGTTCTCGTCGGGCTCGCGTCGTCGGGCTTGCACACGAACGGCTACTCACTCGCGCGTCACGTGTTGTTCGAAACGCTGAATCTCGCGATCAACGATCGGCCGAGCGAACTCGGCGGACAGAGCCTCGGCGAAGCCTTGCTCGCCGTGCACCGCAACTACTTGCCGTACATCTGGCCGCTGCTCGAGGATGATCGCATCCAGGCGCTGGCGCACATCACCGGCGGTGGACTCGTCGACAACGTGCCGCGCGTTCTCGGGCCGTGCGACGCGTGGATCGACCGTTCTGCGTGGACGCCTCCGGCATTGTTCCGCTACTTGTGCGACAAGGGCGAGGTCGGGCAAGACGAGGCCTACCAAGTCTTCAACATGGGGATCGGCATGGTCGCCTTCGTCGAGGAGCGCGATCTCGACTCCGTGCTCGGACGACTGGCTGCGCAGAACGAAACGGGGATCGTCATCGGTCGCACGACCGCGCGAACGGAGTCGGAAGGAGTCGTCCGCTGGACGCGTTGATCGCGGGATTCGCGCTCGCGTTGACGGCGGTGGATCCGGCACCGCTGATCCGTGCGGAGCCTGCGTCTCGAGTCCCGCGCCCGACCACGACGGCCCCGGACCGCATTCTCGACGCGGAAGCGCGCGCCTTTTGGGAGCGCACTTGGGAGCGTCTCGACAAGGCCGATCGCGCGACGCGGCGCGAAGTGAGTTGGCGCCGACGGATCTCCGATCTCAGCGATGCCGCCGCGGAACGTCGCATCACGAGCCTCTCTCGTTCTGATGAGGACGACCTGTTCCGCACGAGGCTCCTCGTCTGGCACTTGGATCGCTTGCGCAGTCGCCGTGAGGATCCGCTGGAGCCGCCGCCCGCAGGCTTCACGTGGCTTCCATCGGAAGCGTGGTTCGGGGCTCGGGCACTTCGTCCCGGTCCCGCTCGCTGCGAGGCCGTTCTGGGATCACTCGCGAACGCAGTGCCTGCCGATCGCCCCGTGCGCCTCGCGACCGCGGAGTCGCACCTGCTCGAGGAGCTGTGCGCTGGAAACTCGGGCGGCGCGGCCGATCTCGCGGCCCGTATCGACGCACTGGAGCCCACGGCCGCTCGCGCCGTTCGCGCGGCTTGGACGGGCGCGCAGGCCGGGCGGCAAGAAGCCGTCGCATCCACCCTGGCCGCGCGCATCGTCACGAGCGATCCGGCGGATGAGCCGCGACTGCGGCTCGCGCTCGCGCGTGTGGCGCTGGCCCGCGACGACGAGCTCGGGGCCCGCGCCCCACTGGGGGCAGCCCTCGCGGGAGGCGATCCCGGTGCGGCCGCCCTGACCGCACGCTTGGCCTTCGACCGCGCTGAAGCGCACCGCGCGCGCGTCCTCCTGCGGGGTTGGCTCGAAGGCCCGGGGGCCGGCGGTGAGGTTTCCGCGCTCTGGGCGCTCGCCGCGCTCGATTCCGCGCCGTATCCCGTCCTTCCTGGACCTGAAACGGGGCCCGTCGTTCCTGTACGCTGAAACCCGGCCCCCTCT
>CAZKIY010000065.1:0-8302 GCA_964552875.1 uncultured Planctomycetaceae bacterium | reverse complement strand
TCCTGGACCTGAAACGGGGCCCGTCGTTCCTGTACGCTGAAACCCGGCCCCCTCTTGCCGCTACGAATGACCATGACCGAACCTGCGCGACTATTCGTCCTCACGGCCTGCCTCTTCGCGACGTCGTTCGAAGGCGCTCATGCGGCGCCGCTGCGATCCGCGCCTGTTTTCGCCGCGCCCGAGCCTCAAGGCGAGGAAGCCTTCAAGGCGAGCGACTACGAGAACGTGGGCAAGAAGCTCACGGGCTACATCGAAGCGCGCCGAGAATCCTCGGGGATCGACAAGGCGCTCGAGGAGGTCAGCAAGGAGCTCGAGAAGGTCGCCAAGAGACTGAAGCGCGACCCACTGTCCCTTCCCGCTGAGATGGGTCGCGTCCTGTGGACCTCCTTCGAGTACGGCAAGAAGGGCAGCGTCTCGAAAGGCAAGGTCGACACCCTGACCGAGGCCGCGTACTGGGACCCGAAGGCGAAGTTCACCTACGCCGTGTGGATGCCCGCGAAGTACGACACGAAGAAGTCCTATCCGCTGATCCTCTGCATTCCGGAGTTGGGGCAGAAGCCTTCCGAGCACCTGACCGTGGACTGGATCGATCCCGCGATCCGCGAGAACGCGATCCTCCTGGCCGTGCCGACGCCGACCGAAGAGGGCGCCTTGCTGGAAGGCATCAACCCGTCGAAGGAGACGGGGATGGGGAACGTCGGACGCCTGTGGAGCAGCGCGACGCGCAAGTACGCCGTCGACTTCGATCGCGTCTACCTCGCCGGTCGCGGTCGGGGCGTCGAACTGGCCGTCGCGTACGGCGCCAACTTTCCCGATCGTTTCGCGGGCGTGATCGGCCGTGCGGGCGACGTAGGTACGATCGTGCCCGAAAACCTCAAGAACTTGCCGACGTTCTTCGCCGGAGCGGGCGCCAAAGCGGGCGAGTTGGCCGACAAACTGAAGACGCTCGGCTACGACAACGCGACGCTCCTCCCTGAAGGCAAGGAGTCGGACGTGTGGTCGTGGATGCAGGCGCACGCGCGCGTGTCGAATCCGACCGACGTCGTGCTCTACGTCGGTTCGCCGGCGCCGAATCGTGCGTACTGGCTCGAAGTGCGCCCTAGCGATGCGCAAGGATCGCCGTACCTGAAGGCCAAGGTCGATCGCGCGACGAACACGATCACGGTCGAGGGCGAGGGCGTGCCGAAGTTCGTCGTTTACTTCAACGACGTGCTACTCGACCTCGACAAGCCCGTGAAGGTCATCGCCAACGGCATTCCGAACGAACGCACGGTTCCGCGCAGTTTGCAGCGCACTTTGGATCTCGTGCTGAACTCGCGTTCCGATCCGGGCAAGTTCTACGTGGCCAGCATGGAGTTCGACCTGCCGCCCAAGCCCAAGCCGAAGTGACCGACATCTCTCGAGCGCAGCTCCCGTGACGAGACGTTCGTCGATGCCGCTCGTCCTCGTCGCGTTCGCGGCGGGGGCCGCCACGATGACGGTCGAATTGGCCGCGGTACGCTTGCTCGCGCCGTGGTACGGGACGAGCAGCGCGGTCTGGACGAACGTCATCGGCGTGGTGCTCGGAGCGCTCTCGCTGGGTTATTTGGTCGGCGCGCGTGTGAGCACGCACCGCGATCCGAGGCGATGGCTCGGGTTCGCGCTCGTCGCCGCCGGTGCGACGTGCGCCTGGTTGCCGGCGCTGGCGCGACCGTGCGCGCGACTCTTCCTGCCGGACGGCCTCACGCTCGAAGAAGCCGGACCGGCGTTGGCACTCGGCAGTTTCGCGTCCGCGCTGCTGCTCTTCGCGCCGAGCGCGTTCCTGCTCGGAACGATCGCGCCGCTCGTCGCCGAGTGTGTTCAACGCGGCGGGGACGCCAGTGCCGGCGCAGCAACGGGACGCGTGCTCGCCGCGTCGACGGTCGGCAGCCTCGCCGGAACATTCGGCACCACGTATCTGTTCGTTCCGCTCGCCGGACTCTCGGCCACCTACCTCGGGGCCGGTGCGCTGCTCGTGTTGCTCGGGCTCGCGTTCCTCCTGCGTTCGGCCGCGCGCGTCCCGGCGGGCGTCCCGGCGGGCGTCGCGGCGGGCGTCGCGGCGGGCGTCGCGTGCGCGATCGTCGTCGGCGCGCTCGCGTTCGCGCGACTCGAGCCGCCGACGATCCAGGTGGGGGAGACACTGCTCGAGCGTCGCGAGACGCGCTACCAATCCGCGCGCGTCGTCGAGTCGGGGGTGGGGGATTCGCGCTTCCGACGCTTGGAGGTGAACGAGAGCCTCGGATCCTTCCAGTCCGTGTGGCAGCCCGCGACGGGACTTCTGCCCGAGGGTCAGTACTACAACGCGTTCGCCCTGCCCGCGTGGTGGCAACCGCGCGCCGGTCCTTGGCGCGTGCTCGTCCTCGGACTCGGCGCGGGGACGGCCTGGCGGGTGATCGAAGGCGCGCTCCCGATCGACATGGAACTCGAGACGACAGGCGTCGAGATCGATCCCGACGTCGTCGAGCTCGGTCGTCGCTGGCTCGACCTACCCGGCCCGGGACGCGCGGACCGTGTCGTCGTCGCGGGCGTGGATGGGCGCGCGGCGCTGCATCACGTGCCGCGTCGCTTCGACCTCGTGGTGCTCGACGCGTACCAGAACCAGATGGAGATCCCGCCGCAGCTCGCTTCGGTCGAGTTCTTCGAGCAAGCGGCTGGGAGTCTCGCGACGGATGGGACGATGGCTGTCAATGTCGGAGCGTTCGGGCTCGAAGACCCGGTGCTGGAAGCTCTGGCGTCCACGATGGCGCGCGGTTTCCGGCAACGCGTGCTCGCCGTGCGCGTGCCGTTCTCGCGCAACGTCGCGCTCTTCGCGCGCCTCGACAGCGAACCACCCGATCCGCGCGGCTCGGACTTCGTGCCCTCGAGCGGCCCGCTCGTGCGCTTGGCCTCGGCCATGGCGATCGACGGAAGTTCGCGTTGGTTCGACGTACCGGATCGGGCGCCTCTCACCGACGATCGGAACCCGATCGAGTCGCTGCAGCGCGCCTCGGTCGAACGAGCGACGCGCAACGGTCCATGATCTCGGCGTTCGCCCTAGCGTGTGCGCTCGTCGCGTCGCCCGACCGCGATCGTGCCATCGAGCTGGCGCGCGAAGGACGTTTCGCCGATGCGCTGTTTGCTGCTGAATTGGAGCCGGATCCCGCGCGCCGGGCCGAAGCGTTGCTGTACACGCGACTCCACGCCGGCGACCTGGACGGTGCCTTGCGTGTCGCGCGCGCTGCACGCCTCGCCGGTCACTCGAGCGCCTGGCTCGAGGAACGGGAGGCGTACGCCGCGCTCAGCGTGAGGGACGCAGTGTGGGCGCGCACAGCGTTGGATGCACTGGCTGCGCGCCCCGAAGGCCTAGGCGTCGATCTCGCCGCGGCGGGCGCACGCTGGCGCGTAGAACTCGACGCTCTCGCGAGCACGCTGGCGGATCGTGATCGCGCGGCGACTCGCGCGCGCACCGTCACGATCCTCGGAACCCTCGCACTCTCCGCTGCGGCGCTGGCTCTCACCTTCACAAGAGATCGAGCACGCCCGTCCCCGTAGTCGGTTCGAAAAACGTCGCCGGCGGCAACCACCAATTCGCATCGAGCGCGAATGGAGTGTTCCAAGGCAGAGGCTCGGGATCACCGAGCAACCCGAGCGCCACGAACGCGAAAGCGCGCGCGGAGGCGTCACGACCGGAATCCGCAGCGATTCCGAGCAGCGGTTCGACCGCGCGCTCGTCGCCGACGAAGCCGAGAGCCGTCGCCACCGACGAGAGCGCCGCGAGACCGCGCGACTCCGCGAGCATCGTCACGAGATCCGGCGTCAGACTCCGATCGCCGAGCAGTCCGAGCGCGATCGCAGCTTCGCGCAAAACACGCGGTTTGTAGCGCGAATCCAGGACGAGACGCCGCAGGGGTTCGACCGCGGCCTGGGTACCCGACAAACCGAGTGCCAGCGCGGCGTGGGCGCGCGTCTCGTCGTCGCCGAGAGTCGCGACGCGCTCGAGAAGGATGCTGCCGGACGCTGGAGATCCCGAAAGTGCGAGGCCCAGCATGTGCGCACCGGCCTCGGTCGGACTCGTGCGATCGCGAATCGCCTTCTCGAGCGCCGCGTACACGCCGGGCGGCGTGACGAGCCCGGCGTCGGCGGCCGCCCGCTCGGCCACACCGATCGCCAGGGTGATCCACGGTCGTTCCGGCGTGCTACCGCGCGTGAGGAGGCCGAGCAAGTGAGATCGTGTCGCGAGGAGCGCATCGCGCCCCTCGGATCCCGGTCGCGCGGAGCAGCGCGCCAGTGCGATCCATGCGAAACGTCGGGCGAGTCGATCGCCGTCGCGCGAAGCGTTCTCGAGCAACGCTCGCGCCCGGACGTCGTGGACGTCACCGTCACCATCGGCCACGAGCCCCATCGCTTGCACCGCGCTCTGACGGACGACAGCCGATTCGCGCGACCCGCTCTCGAGTGCCGGTGTCAACGCCAGGATGCATGCAACGCGCGAGGTTTCGCCGACGCGCGCGGCCAAGCGTGCCATCGGGACGGCGGCGTACGCGCGCACGACCTCGTCGTTCCGGACGTCGGCGTACCACGCGGCCACGAAGTCATAGAGACCTCGCGAAGACGCCGTCGGCGGCGCCTCGCCGTCGGCCTGGAGACTGCTGCTGTCCCTCAGCTCGACCAGTCCCAATGCGACGAGCACGGCGACATGGACATCGCGCGCTGCGCCTTGCGGCTCGCGCAGCGCCGCGACGAGCCGGTGCGCGATCCAACGCCGCGAGTCTTCGTTCCGGATGCGCTGCGCCGCGATTCCGAGCGCGTACGCGGCGAACGCGCGTGTTCGGACGGGGACCGACTCGCGTCCGATCGCGGCACGGCCTGTGGTTCCGTCGCCGAGCACGTCGCCGAGGAGAGAGAGATCCGCCGTGCGCGCCAGGATGCCCAGCGCGATTGCCGCGGTCTCCGCCACCTCCTGGTTCGCATCGCCGAGGCGACTCTGGATCGCGAGGGACGCCTCGGCTTGCGCGGCCGGTTCGAGACGTTGGCCGCACTTCGCCAAGGCCAGGAGTGCGCCCGTGGTGACATCCGGGTTCTTCTCGCGCTGCAAAGCCGTGAGCAAGGCGGGCGCGATCCGAGCGCGCACTTGTGAATCCGTGGGCCGCCCGACGGGCCCGGTGGGGGTTCCATCCGTGCCCGTGCGCGCCCCGGATCCGCCTTGCGCGAGCTGCGTGCGCAGCGCGAGGTACGGCTCTCGGTTGAGGCCCCACCAGAGCTGCCAACCGGTGAGGTCCGCGCTCGCGTCGCCGCCCGTGGACGGGCCCGCAGACCCGGGACCAGGCATCCCGGTCGCAGGACCCGTGGGCACACTCGGGGCGGCGCCTCCCGGCCCAAGGCCCGTCCCGGGACCACGGTATGTGCCGCCGTGGGCACGCGCTTCCCCGATGAACGTCGTGGCGGTGAGTGCGAGTCCGACGACGATTACGCTGCCGCGCAGAAGAGGTGTCATGCGGAGTTCGAGCTGGCCAGGCCGACGCCGACTCTACCTCCGAACGCTGCGCGGTCGCGCGAACGCTCCGTTCTGGATGCGTACTGAGGGCCGGGAACCGAACTCGCGGGTCGCTCGAGGGACCGCAGACCCGCGCCGCCGTGTCGCGACCACGGATCCCCGTCCTCGAAGCCCGGCCTCCCGAACACCGCCGGCCCGCCCAGACCGGTGAGGTCGGAGCGGGCCGCGATGGATTGCGCGCCGTCGGGCGACGCGCGCTTCAGAGAATGTCGAGGATGCGCGCGCCGGCGTCAGAGAATGTCGAGGATGCCCGTGCCATTGTCGCCGGTCAGCGTGGTCGTGTTCGCACGGTAGTTGATGTTCGTGGAGATCTTGGAGTTCCAGGGCAGGGGCTCCTTGTCGGCGACGATGCCGAGCGCCACCGCCGAGAAGCCGCGCGCGGAATCCGTGATGTCCTTCTTCTTGATCATCGCGACGAGCGGGTCGATCGAGCGGCTATCGCCGATGAACCCGAGCGCCGAGGCGATTGCGGCTTGCGAGGAGAGACCCTTCGCTTCGCTGAGCATGACGATGAGGTCGGGCACGAGTTCCTTGTCACCCAAGAGGCCCAGGCCGATGGCCGCGGACTTGAGCAGGTCGGGCTTGTACTTCGAGTCCTTGACGATCGTCTGGATGTCCTTGATCGAATCGCGGGCGTCCATGAGGCCCAGACCGATCGCGATGTAGCCGCGCGCGTTGGGCTCGGACGTCTTCGCGAGCTTCTCGGAGAGGAGCTTCTTGCCCTCGATGTCACCGGCGATGCCGAGACCGATCGAGAACGCGCCGACTTGATCGGGCGAGGCCGCGTCCATGAGAGCCTTGCGCAGGAGCTCCTTGGCCGTGCCTGAAGCCGACGTCGCGGGAACCTCGTTCTTGGAGAGACCGTTCTCCATGACGCCGATGGCGACACCGGCCCACGGCTTCATCGAGCTCTTGCCCTTTTGGAGTTGGTTCAGGAGGAACTCACGCGCTTCCTTTTGGCCCTTTTCGTTGTCCGCGCCCTGACCTGGCCGGCCGCCGACTTGCGCCATCGCGATGTTCGTGAAGTGCTTGGACTGCTGATCGCCTTCGTCGGACATGCGCTTCAGTGCGGCGCGGATCTCCGCGTCGACCTTGTCCGCGTCCGAGTCGCCGATCACACCCAGCGCGAGTACGCAGCTCTGCCGGACTTCGTCCTTCTCCTTCGAGTTCTTGTCGAGCGCCTCGAGCAGGTTCTGAGCGACGATGTCGCGCAGATCGGCCGGAGCTCCGACGAGCAAGCGCGCCATCGCGGCGGGGGCGTGAGAACGGAGGACGTAGTGATTCTGCTGATCCTGGTAGAAGCGACGCAGGAACTTGATCTGCGCCTGGCGCGACGAGTCGTTGCTCGCACCTTCCGGGTTCTCGCTCGGGTCGACGTCGATCGGCGTCAGGCCCAGCGCGATCACGGCCGCGACCTTGACGTCCTTCGTGCTCGCGTCGGGCCCTTTGATGATGTCGATCAGGATCCGCGCGATCTCTTGGCGAACTTCGTTCTTGCCCGTGCGCGCGCCGATGAGGCCCAAGCCGTACGTCGCGAAGGCGCGGGTGCGGTAATTCACCTCGGTTCCGCCGCCGACGAGCTTGCGACCCGCGTTCGTGTCGAGAGCGAGGTCCTTGAGCTTCGTGATCGAGGCCTCGTTCGCGAGGATGCCCAGCGAAACGGCGGCCGTTTCCGCGATCTCCTGGTTCGCATCGGCGAGGAACTTCGAGATCAGGGGCTCGAACTCGGACTTGCCGTCTTCGCTCTTGTCGTCGCCGATCTTGCCCAGTGCGATCAGGGCACCGGTGACGATGTCGTTGCTGCGTTCCTTCTCGAGCGCATCCTTGAGCGCGGGAACCACCTTCGTGCGAACCGTCTCGTCCGACGGGCGCAGCGTGTTCTTGGCTTGCTCCGTCTGACCGAGCCCGCCGAAGAAGTCGTCACCGCCCGTGCTGACGCCGCCGGAGTGGATGTGCGCCTTGAGGTTCAGGTACTGATCCTTGTTGAAGCCCCACCAGAACTCCCACGTGGTGAGGTCGGGACCCGTACTCGCGGCACCCGTGCTCGGACCCGCGGGGCGACCGCCGCTGCCACCCGTCGGGACGCCCGGACCGGCCGGGCCGGGCGTGCTGGGACCGGCGGGCCCGCCGGTGCTCGGGCCGGATGGGCCGGGCGTGCTGGGACCTGTGCCGCCGCCGCCGCCGCCGCCGCCACCGGGCGGGACCGTGTCGCCGGGGCCGCGGTAGCTACCGCCGTGGCCGATCGAGATGTCCTGGAGAGTCAGGCTGCCCGCGACGAGCAGCGCACCGAGGACGAGGAACTTCTTCATGATGGCTGGAGTCCGTGTGGATCCGGATGGCAGAAGGGTTGCGAACGGCGTCCCATTCGCGGACCCGAAGCGGAGCAAAGGCAAGGCGCGTGCCGCGCAGCAGGCTCCTCCGCGGCTCATCCTAGCTACCCCGGGAGGCCCCGCAACACGGGATTTCGTGGGGGACTTGCCTCTCGGCTCGAGCGCGGACGTTTCCCGCGCGGAACCCGGGCAGCGCGGGTGTGCCCTCCACGGAACGTCGGCGGTCGGACAGGCGCGCTGGAAGGTCGACTTGCGGTCTGGCTGTCGTGGATCGCGTCTCAGGTCGAACTCTTCGACCCTCGCGGTGCGGACGGCTGACGCAGGACGATCGTGGACCAAGCACCGTCGAGGACCAGTTGGCCATCCTGGTTGCGAACTCGGGTGGCCAACCGCACCCCGCCGCGGCGTGGGCCCGGTGTGG